>CANQXN010000001.1 GCA_947627815.1 uncultured Clostridia bacterium
CAAGAGTTTTGCCGCCGCCAATCGGATGGTCATGGCATGGCAGAAAACAGGACGCGGCAACGATGGGATGCCCGGGGAGATCATCTCCATGGATCTCCATGAAAATAAACTCACTTTGGTTAAAAACGGTGCCGAGCGGTTGGGCTATCCCATGATCCGGGTTCTGTGTCATGACGGACGGCAAAGTGACGCGGCGCTGATAGAAACGGCGGATCGCGTTATTTGCGATGTTCCCTGCTCCGGCCTTGGCGTTCTGGCCAAAAAACCGGAGATCCGATATAAACCCATGGAAGAAATTCGCGCGCTTCCCGCGCTGCAATACGAAATTCTTTCCGCCTCTTCTCGCTATCTCAAAATCGGCGGTATTCTGGTCTATTCCACCTGCACTGTCAATCAAGAGGAAAACGAAGCGGTGGTACACCGTTTTTTACAGGAACATTCCGACTTTACATTCATGGATTTTTTGTTTTGCCCAGAAGGGTCGGACGGGCAAAGCGAACCGCCGCTTTCTTCTGAAAATGGCTGTTTGACACTTTTCCCCGATGAGGAACACGATGGTTTTTTTATTGCCAAATTGAAAAAAGTCAAATAAAAAGAAGATCCCGTGGGATCTTCTTTTTATTTGACTCGTCTTTTCCATTTCAAGAGGAGGAGCTGCGTTTTTCCGTCGGTAATCTCGCCGTCATCTACCATTTGCAGCGCTTTTTCAAACGGAATCCGTGTGCGCTGTAAAAATTCGTCGTCATCGGGATGGCTCTCGCCCGCGGTAAGGCCGGTGGCGGCATAGAGATAGATGATTTCACTCATGATAGCCGGCGAAGAATGCATTTTCCCCATGGGAATGACTTCTTGGGCGGTAAAGCCCGTCTCTTCCGAAAGCTCCCGTATGGCGGAATGAAGAGAGTCTTCCCCCGGCTCCAATTTGCCGGCCGGCGCTTCCCACAGGAGCATGGAAGCCCCGTAGCGGTACTGCCTTACCAGTGTTACCGTGCCGTCATCATGGATCGGCAAAATACAGACCCCGCCACTGTGCATCATAACATCCCGGCGCGCGGTTTTTCCGTTGGGTAAGGTCGCTTTGCAAACATCGATCGAAAAAATCGGCCCCTGAAACACCCTGCGGCGTTCGGTTTCGACCTCAAGCAATTGTTTGTCTTCTTCTTGGTTATACATACTGCCTCAGTTGGTTGTTTCTCTTGCAAAAAGAGCCTTGGTCATGGCGTATGAAATGGCAGTACCCTGCCGGCATTCTTCCATGCCCTCAAATTCAAGAGAAAGATAGCCGTCAAATCCAGAAGTTTTGATTGCCGCGACGATCGCCGGAATGTCGATATCGCCCTGTCCGAGAATGGAGCCGCGCAACATGCGGCCGGCGATGGTTTCAAACCAACTGCCATTATTGCAGTTGAACATTTCGGTTTGCCCCGGCAGACGGTTTTTTTGTCTTACATAAAAATCTTTGAAATGAATGATAGCGGCATAGGGCAAACATTTTTTGACAGCGGCGAGCGGGTCTTCATCCACGCACAAGAAATTGCCGACATCCAGCGTCATTTTCAGATCCGGACAGCCGGATGCGTTGATGGTGCGGATGAGGCGGTCGGCGCCGTTGCAGAAAAAGCCATGGTTTTCTAAGGTTGTGGTAATGCCCTGTTCTTTGGCATAGGCATAGATGGTTTGAACCGCCTCGATCATGAGCGGCAACTCTTTTTCGAAATTTTCAGGAGTGTTTTCGGAAAAAGGACGCCGGAAAGAGGCGAGGTCGTGCCGCATGATTTTAAGCCCTAAGCGCTGAGCGGCATCCACATGAAGCTTGACGCGGGCAGTCTCCCGCTTTCTGATTTCGGGGTCGGCGTTGATTAAGTCGGCATTGACAGAATAGGTGGAAATCTCGAGCCCCGCGTCAGCGCATTTTTTCCGCACATGATCAATATAGCTCTCGTTCAGGCGATTCTCTTTTTCGAGGACAAACGGGGTATAAAAAGGAACAAATTCAATGTGTTCACAGCCAAGTCCGGCGGCAAAATCAATGACTTCATCGATAGAGGCGCCCTGATCCATCGCCGGAGACAGGCAGTAACTGGAGATACCGAATTTCATTATTTTGTTTTTTCCTCCTCGGCATGATTTTGGAAAGATCGTTTCGTTTTTTATCAAAAAGCCCAGACGCCGTCTTTGAAAATTTCCACAGTGGAGCCGTCCTCTGTGGTCGCCACGATGGAAAGATCGGCGGAACCGATCATGAAATCCACATGGATCATAGAGTCATTGATGCCCTTGGCGCGGCACTCTTCAATGGTATAGTTTTCAAAATTCTTGATTGTCTCACAGAACCCGGCGCCCAATGCCAGATGGCAGCGGGCGTTTTCGTCATAGAGGGTGTTATAGAACAGAATACCGGTTTCGTTGATGGGCGAAGTAAAAGGCACCAACGCGCATTCTCCCAAGTAGGCTGCGCCTTCATCCATGGAAACCATTTTTTCGAGCAGTTTTTCGTTTTTGGCGGCGTGTACTTCGACGACCTTTCCCTTTTCAAAGCGAATGTTGAAATCTTCGATCAACTCGCCTTGATAGGACAACGGCATGGTGGCATAAACAATGCCTTCCGCTTCTCCCCGCATAGGAGAAATATAGACTTCCTCGGAAGGAATGTTCGGGTTGAAATAGTTGCCAAGCAAGGTATTGTCTCCGCCCCCGTGAAACTCCGAATCGGGAATCAATCCGACGGTAAAATCGGTGCCGTTGGAAGAACGGTATGTCAGACGGCGGATATGGAGCGCGTTCAGGTAATCGAATCTTTTTTTCAAATCGGCATTGTGCGCCTGCCAAGCGGCGATCGGGTCTTCACCGTCCGCGCGGGAGGTGTGCAGGATGGCTTCCCACAACTTTTCGACCGCCTGTGTTTTGGAAAGGTGAGGAAACACCTTCTTTGCCCAGGCCACGCCGGGTACGCCGGCAATGCACCACTGCTGTTTGTTGTCCATGGCGTCGGAATAGGGTTTGACAATGGGATATCTTTCCCGGCGCGCTTTTGCCAGTTTTTCCTGATCGATGCCTTTCATACCGTCGGGGTCTTCCGATACGATATGAATCCTCGCCGGCAAGGTGTCAACCTGATACTGTAATTTGGCTTTTTCCCACTCCAGAACCCGGGAGAGCACTTTGTGGGAACGATAGCGGGTATTGATCTTCGCCAGCGGTTGGAAAGTCCATTCCACGCGGACATCGGCGGCGCCGGCTTTGTAACATTCTTCCGCCAGCATTTTGATAAATTCAGGCTGATCCAGATCGGCGTGGATAATGACTTCCTGCCCTTTTTGTACATTGACGCCGACGCGGGCAATCAGACGGGCGTAGTTTTTTAAAAGCGTTTTTTTCATGATCATTTCTCCGTTTGTTTTTTTATCGCAGGGTTACTTCATACCAGTACTGTTGGTTATAGGCCATGGTTCTGACCGGGGTTTTGTGGATATCGTTCTGATGAATGATGAGGACGCCGGCGCTTTCATATCCGTCAAGGTTCATGACATCATCCGATGAGAGCATGGCCTCCTGAATCACAAGTTCATCCTCGTTAAAATCAACGATAATGACAACATAATCAAGAAGCCCCTCTTTTTTCAGGACAATTTTACGATTATGCGCGAGATTTTCTTTTTTCATCTCATAAAGGCAGGTTTGCTCTGATGTTTCGGATTTCGGCGGTTCGTTATAAAAAGAGCGTATGTGCAAGGTTATTTGAAGAGTTGTCCACCCTTGATCGTTCATAGGTCAATCCTCCCAGCGCATTTTATTCCACACATATTATAGTATATTTTTCCTTCTTTTGCAAGTTCTTTTTTGCGCGGCGCGCTTTTTCCATGGAACTTTTTTCTTTTTTTCCAAATTTTTTAAATTGCTATTTCCTTTACCAAAAATTTATGATATAATAAATACAAATTTCGGCGGATCAGCCGTAAATCAATTCAGAAATCACTTGCAGGAAGGATGACACATATGGAGCATCTTACGACGGTACGCGAGCTTTTTGCTCACCGTGATTCATATTATGATAAAATCGTGAAAATCGGCGGTTGGCTACGCTCAAACCGCGCCTCAAACGCGTTTGGCTTTCTTGTGATTGCCGACGGCAGTCATTTTAATACCATCCAGGTGGTATACAGCAATACGCTGGGCAACTTTGCGGATATTTCAAAACTGAATGTGGGTTCCGCCGTGATTGTCGAGGGGCGGTTTGTCGCCACACCGGAAGCTCAGCAGCCCTTTGAAATCCAGGCGGACAGCGTTGTGTGCGAAGGAGCCTCTACGCCCGACTATCCGTTGCAGAAGAAACGCCATTCTGTGGAATATCTGCGCACCATTACGCATCTGCGTCCCCGCACCAATTTGTTTCAGGCGGTCTTTCGCGTGAGATCACTGATTGCCTATGCCATCCATTGTTTCTTTCAGGAGAGAGGATTTGTTTATGTACACACCCCTCTGATTACCGGAAGCGACTGCGAAGGCGCCGGCGAAATGTTCCAGGTAACTACACTGGATCTTGAGAACCTTCCCCGAAACGAAGACGGTTCTGTGGACTATTCCAAAGACTTTTTCAATAAGAAAACCAATCTTACGGTGAGCGGTCAATTGAACGGCGAGACATTTGCCATGGCTTTCCGCAACATTTATACCTTTGGCCCTACTTTCCGGGCGGAAAACAGCAATACCACACGGCACGCCGCGGAATTCTGGATGATCGAACCGGAAATGGCTTTTGCCGATCTGGACGATAATATGACGGTCGCGGAAGAAATGCTGAAATATATCATTGGCTATGTATTGGAAAACGCGCCGGAAGAAATGAACTTTTTCAACACCTTTGTGGACAAGGGGTTGCTGGAGCGCCTTGAACATGTCGCCAATGCTTCTTTTGCCCGGGTGACATATACCGAGGCCGTTAACATTCTTGAAAAACACAACGATAAATTTTCTTATAAAGTTTCCTGGGGCTGCGATCTTCAGACCGAGCATGAACGCTATCTGACCGAGGAAGTTTTCAAGTGTCCTGTTTTTGTCACCGATTATCCGAAGGAGATCAAGGCGTTCTATATGAAATTGAACGAGGACGGCAAAACCGTCGCCGCGATGGACTGCCTGGTTCCCGGTATCGGCGAAATTATCGGCGGCTCTCAAAGAGAAGACGATTATGAAAAGCTTTCCGCCCGGATCGATGCGTTGGGGCTGGATCGCAGCGCCTACGAGTTTTATCTTGATTTGCGCAAGTACGGCACGGCGCGCCACTCTGGATTTGGACTTGGCTTTGAGCGTTGCGTTATGTATTTGACCGGCGTTTCCAATATTCGCGATGTTCTTCCCTTTCCGCGCACTGTCAATAATTGCGATCTTTGATGAAAGCCAAATAAAAGTACCGCCGATCGGCCTTGATAGCCAATCGGCGGTATTTGTATTTGTCGTCATAATAGCGTGGCGTCTTTGCGAGGACTGTCGCTATCGAGCGGAAGGAGTTCCCGCGCGTTGCGGTAAAAATAGTTCAAAAGCTCTTTGTCTAATTTTTTCTGCGCTTTTTCCAGATCGGCGTAATTCCGTTCCTGAGGATCGTGCGCGTCACTGCCCAGAAGGTTGACAAGACCTTGATGGCACAAATTTCTTATAAATTTCTTTTGAGAGCCGTCGAATAGCGAAGAAGCGTTGATTTGCGCCGTAACGCCCATATTTAACAACCGTTCAAGATTACTCTTCAGATAACGGTCAATATGAGCAATGACGAGAGATACATGATATTGATTGGGAATCTCATAGACCGCATCATACATCCAACCCTGCCACAAACCCATTTGCGGCATTTCTAAGAGGAGTGTATCGGTCCCTTCAATGACTAATTTTTCAATTTCCCCGTTTTCAATGAGTTTCTGTTCCAATGCGACTTCCGCACCGCGAAAAATTTTTATTTTTTCAAGCGGCGTGCCTTGAATCGCCTTTTGCAAGGCGCGATAACCGGCATCTCTCTTTTCGAGAAAATGCTCGACAGACATTTCATGGGCATAGTAATGCGGCGTTGCTACGATTCCGACAACACCGGCGTCTGCCGCTTGTGCCAGCATTTCCAAAGAAGTCTTGACCGAATCGCTCCCATGATCGACACCGGGAAGAATATGAGAGTGAAAATCAATGATGGGAAAAAGATCGTTACCTTTCTTCACGGTTTCTTGCCCCTTTTTTGCGATCCTCTGTGGGAAACGGAATAATCAGTGTTCCTCGTTGCCCGAATCGGTGGAATTGGAATTATAGTATCCGTATTTATATCCGTACTTGGAACCGTATTTAGAATAGCCGGAAGAATGTCCGTAATCGACACCGTTCAAAAGCGTTCCGATGACATGCCCGCTGCCGCGTAAAATCTCATCTTTCGCTTTTTTTATCGCCTCGCGCTTGGTCTTTCCATAACGGCAGACGAGTACGGCGCCCAGCGTTTTTTTGCTGATAATAACAGGATCGGTCACAAGACAGACAGGAGGAGCATCGAGGAAAACATAATCGTATACATCTATCAGGGATGCCAGAAATTCATCAAAACGCTCCGACAGAATTAGTTCGGTGGGGTTCGGCGGGATTTTACCCGCCGGAAGAACATCCAACCCGGGAATGGGTTTATAAGAAACAATCGCTTTTTGGAGCAAAGAACTATTGACAAGACAATCGGCAAGGCCGGGGCCTAAATTTTTCTTAAAAATGCGGTGTACTTTAGGACGGCGCAAGTCGGCGTCCACAACCAGAACCCGTGCGCCGGTTTGAGCAAACGCGGCGGCTACATTGGCGCAAGTCGTGGATTTTCCGTCGCTCATTTCGGGGCTTGTGAAACAAATTTGCTTCGGCCCCTCGCTGACGGCAAAGATCGAGAGTAAATTGGTTCGAATGGATTTATAAGCTTCACGAACGGAGAACGGTGTCTCGTCATCGAGGACGAAATAGTTCGATGCGCTCAGCGCGTTTTTTTTCGAATTGCGAGATTTCATATTCATGATTTTGTACCTCTTTGCACCTGGCTTTTGTTGCCTTCCGCTCTTTTTTCTTCTTCCGCTTGCCATTCAACCATAGGAATAGCGCCGAGCAGCGGCACATCCAGAGTCTCGGCCAACTGCTCTTCCGATGTGATCTTGGTATCGCTCAAATCAACGAAAAGACAAATACCGAAGGAAAGAACGGCACTTGCCAAAAAGCCGATTACACAATTCACCGCTAAAGAGGGAGAAGATGATGTGATTGTGGCTGTTTCGATTTCGACCAGCGTGGCAATATCATCAATGGTGTAGGCCGCCGCTTCGCTCACTTTGTTGGCAATATTAATGGCCTGATCGGGATCAGAACTTTTAGCGGTGATATGCAGGGTCGGATCTCCTTGTGTGGATTCGACATCGACCACCGATCGGATCTTTTCTGGGGTGTAATCCTCATCATTGATCAAATCAGCGGCATAATTCATGGTTTCGTCCGATTTAATTCTGGCAACATAAAGTTTTAAGATTTTGGTAGCATAATCGTATTTGCCGGTGGCTTGCATTTCTGAGTCGTCTAACCAAATATGGGCAACGGTCGTGGCTTCATATGTCGGCGTTACCAGAAACGCGGTAAAGGCGGCTGTTCCCAATGTTACCAAGATTGTGATGAGAGCAATGAGCCAGATGTGTTTCAAAAATGATTTGAGTAAAACTTTTAAATTGATTTCTACATCCATAATTCCATTCTCCATTTAGTTACGGATCGTTACGCGCGGGCGCAATCCTTGAGCATTATATCATATCAAAGAAGATTTGTAAAGAGTTTTTTTATTTTTTATTTTTTGTTTTTTTGCATTTCAGAGATGATGTGAAAAAAATACAGTTTATAACGATACTCTTATTATTTCTTTCGCGTTTTTGGAAATGCGGCGTAGCGCCCTTTTTCTTTCCTTATAAAAAATACATAAAAAAGTAAAGCCTGTGGGAAACGGAATGATCAGTGTTCCTCGTTGCCCGAATCGGTGGAATTGGAATTATAGTATCCGTATTTATATCCGTACTTGGAACCGTATTTAGAATAGCCGGAAGAATGTCCGTAATCGACACCGTTCAAAAGCGTTCCGATGACATGCCCGCTGCCGCGTAAAATCTCATCTTTCGCTTTTTTTATCGCCTCGCGCTTGGTCTTTCCATAACGGCAGACGAGTACGGCGCCCAGCGTTTTTTTGCTGATAATAACAGGATCGGTCACAAGACAG
Organism: uncultured Clostridia bacterium; assembly: GCA_947627815.1. Taxonomy (GTDB): domain Bacteria; phylum Bacillota; class Clostridia; order Oscillospirales; family CAG-272; genus RGIG1993. The sequence goes on from CANQXN010000001.1 coordinate 8,258, forward strand.
ACAGGAGGAGCATCGAGGAAAACATAATCGTATACATCTATCAGGGATGCCAGAAATTCATCAAAACGCTCCGACAGAATTAGTTCGGTGGGGTTCGGCGGGATTTTACCCGCCGGAAGAACATCCAACCCGGGAATGGGTTTATAAGAAACAATCGCTTTTTGGAGCAAAGAACTATTGACAAGACAATCGGCAAGGCCGGGGCCTAAATTTTTCTTAAAAATGCGGTGTACTTTAGGACGGCGCAAGTCGGCGTCCACAACCAGAACCCGTGCGCCGGTTTGAGCAAACGCGGCGGCTACATTGGCGCAAGTCGTGGATTTTCCGTCGCTCATTTCGGGGCTTGTGAAACAAATTTGCTTCGGCCCCTCGCTGACGGCAAAGATCGAGAGTAAATTGGTTCGAATGGATTTATAAGCTTCACGAACGGAGAACGGTGTCTCGTCATCGAGGACGAAATAGTTCGATGCGCTCAGCGCGTTTTTTTTCGAATTGCGAGATTTCATATTCATGATTTTGTACCTCTTTGCACCTGGCTTTTGTTGCTTTCCGCTCTTTTTTCTTCTTCCATTTGCCAGGTAACCAAAGGAATCGCGCCGAGTACAGGCACATCCAAAGCGTTAGCCAGCTGTTCTTCCGATTTGATTTTGGTATCGCTCAAATCAACGAAAAGAGAGATACCGAAGGAAAGAACGGCACTTACCAAAAAGGCGATTACACAATTTGTTACGATGGAGGGGGAGGATGGGTTGCTCGGGACAACGGCTTCTCTTTCTGGCTTCAGTATAGCAATATCATTAAGAGTGTATGCCGCCGCTTCCCTCACTTTGTTGGCGATCGTGGCGGCAGCATAGGGATTATGGCTTTTAGCGGTGATATACAGGATCGGCCGTCCTTCTGCAAATTCGATCGAAATCATGGATCTGATTTGCTGCGGCGTGTAAGAATCGTCAACGATCAAATCAGCGGCGGCTTTCATGGTATCGTCTGATTGAATGCTTTCCGCATAGATATTTATGATTTTTGCGGCATAATCGTATTTGCCGGTAGCTTGCAAGTTCAAGTCATCAGTCCAGATAAGGGCAACAGTCGTGGCCTCATATGTCGGCGTTATCAGAAACAAGGTGTAGGCGGCCGTTCCCAGTGTTACCAGAGCCGTGATGCTAATAATGAGCAAAATGTGCTTTAAAAAAGACTTGAGCAAAACTTTCAGATTGATTTCTACATCCATGATTCCATTCTCCATTTAGCTACGGATCTTTACGCACGGGCGCAATCTTGAATAATTATATCATATCAAAGCGGATTTGTAAAGAGCTTTTTGGCGTTTTTATTCTGTTTTGCTCTCAGAGATGGCAGGAAAAATGTGACTGATAGGCGATACTCTTATTATTTCTTTTATTTTTTCGAAAAATGCGGCGCAACCTGCTTTTTTCTTGCTTTTAAGGAAATAATAAAAAGGAAAACAAGCAAGGAGGATTTTATATGGATGTTATTTCATCGATTCGGGTTGCGCATCTTCACGGCAGGCAGATTTTTGATTCTCGCGGGATTCCGACAGCGGAAGTGATCGTAACACTTTCCGATGGGACGGAAACGGCGGCTTCTGTCCCATCAGGCGCCTCCACCGGAAAATACGAGGCGTGCGAATTGCGGGACAACGACCGGGGCTATGGGGGAAAAAGCGTTTATGCAGCCGTCAACGCCATTGACACCGTACTGAACGACGCCGTCTGCGGATTGGATGCCGACGATCAATACAAAATCGATCTGGCGATGCGGGAGGCGGACGGAACCGAAAACAAACGGCATTTAGGCGCCAACGCGATTTTGGCGGTATCCTTGGCCATAGCGCGCGCGGCGGCCGCCTCCCGCCGTTTGCCGCTTTTCCGATATCTCGGCGGCACTTGCGCGCGGTTGCTTCCCCTGCCCTTTATGAATGTGCTCAACGGCGGCGTTCATGCCTCCAACAATTTGGATATCCAGGAATTTATGATTGTTCCTATTGGCGCTTCCAACTTTTCAGAGGCAATGAAAATGGGAACAGAAACCTATCATGCTTTAAAGACCTTGTTAAAAGAGGAAGGCTTGTCCAGCGCCGTGGGAGATGAGGGCGGGTTTGCGCCTTCTTTGTCATCTGACGAGGAAGCGCTGCGCTATTTGACAGATGCGGTTGAAAAAGCGGGATATCACCCGGGAAAAGATATTTCCTTTGCGTTGGATGTGGCGGCTTCCGGTTGGTATGACGGCGGGGAGTACCGCTTGCCCAAACGCGGGCGGGTCATGACCCGGGATGAACTGTTTCGATATTATCGCAAAATTTTGTCCGATTATCCGATCGTTTCCATCGAAGACCCTTTCGGTGAAGAAGACTGGGAAGCGTTTCGTATGATTACGGTTTCCGATCCGTCGTTACAGATCGTCGGAGACGATCTCTTTGTTACCAACCCCGCTCGCATCCGGCGCGGTATCGAAATGGGCGCCGGCAATGCGGTTCTCATCAAGCCCAATCAGATCGGAACGCTGTCGGAAACATTGGAATCGATTGCATTGGCGGCGGAAAACCGCTTTCATACCATGATCAGCCATCGCAGCGGAGAAACCTGCGACGACTTTATCGCCGATCTTGCCGTGGCCGTCAACGCCGGTGAAATCAAAACCGGAGCGCCTTGCCGTGGAGAACGGCTTGCCAAATACAACCGCCTTTTACGGATCGAGGAATTGTTGGGAGACAGCGCCCGCTTTGGCGTGTTTTAATTAAAACAGCATTATTTAAAAGCATAATTGCGTAACAATATAGTCGATATGACTTGCAACCTTGGGAAAAGACCCGCAAAAGTCTGCGGGTCTTTTTTGACGCAAAAAAACGACAGGCAAAACGATATTCTGCTTTGGAAAAGAGCGAGCCGGAAATTTTTTTCTTACTGTTGACAAGACAATTAAACTGTGATAGAATATCATAAACATAATAGAGGAGCGGTTTGCCATCAGTATTCCCTTCATATTCGGTCACCGTGGGCCGAAGGGAGGAAAGGGACAGCCGCCGAAGGATGTCCGCTTACGGAACGAGCGGATATACCTGGTCTGGCAAATAAGATTTGTCTGACTGTCGCAGAGATGCGGAGAGCTATTGTTATTATCACAGGTCGGCTTCATGTCGTTGGTTTTATAACAATAGCTGAGGATCTCAGCTATTTTTTTATTGCAGTGAACTGCAGAAAGGAAAAATCAGCCATGAAAAAGCAAGTTTTTACCGGCGCCGCTACCGCGTTGATCACGCCGCTGAAGCCAAGCGGCATTGATTATCCCGCCTTTGGAAGACTGATCGATTGGCAAATCGAAAAAGGCATTGACGCTTTGGTGATTTGCGGTACGACAGGCGAGGCTTCCACCCTGAATGACGAAGAACATATTGACGCCATCGCTTTTGCCGCTGAAAAAATCGCGCATCGCGTCCCCCTGATCGCCGGTACAGGAAGCAACGATACGCCGCACGCGATCAAGCTTGCGCGGGCGGCATGGAAAGCGGGCGCCGATTCTCTTCTCGTGGTGACGCCTTACTATAATAAAACTTCACAGCGCGGGCTTGTCCGTTATTATTACGATATTGCCGACAGTACGCCCCTTCCTGTCATTCTTTACAATGTTCCGTCGAGAACCGGCGTTACCATCGAGCCTTCCACTTGCGCGCTACTGGCGGAGCATGAAAATATTGTCGCGCTGAAAGAGGCAGGCGGCAATATTTCCAAAACGGTCGAAACGATGGCGCTGGTCGGCGACCGCCTTGCCCTTTATTCGGGCAATGACGATCAGATTGTCCCGCTTTTGGCTTTGGGCGGTTTGGGCGTTATCTCGGTTCTTTCCAATTTACTCCCGGCCGAAACCAGAGAGATTTACTATCGTTTTGCCGCCGGCGATGTGGCGGGCAGTCTTGCTTTGCAGTTGGGATATCACCGCCTGATCCAGGCGCTGTTTTCCGATGTCAACCCCATCCCCGTCAAAGCCGCGATGGCCGCGCTTGGCTTTTGCGACAATTACCTGCGCGCCCCCCTGCTTCCCATGGAAAAAAGCGCCGAAGAAAAATTGCTCGGTGTGATGCGCGATATGGGGCTTTCGGTCTGACGGCGGCAAGAAAGTAAAAAAATCAGGAGCCGCCTTTGAAAATCGGTTTTCCCGGGCGGACAGAAAGGAAATAAAAATACATGAAAGTCATTATCCATGGTGCATTGGGAAGAATGGGCATTGCGCTGACCGAACTTGTGTGCAGCGGCAAAGAAAATGCCGTGCTTGCCGCGATGGTGGATAAAAACGCGGCGCCGTCTGATAATCTGTTCACGCGGCTGGAAGATTACGACGGAAGCGCCGATGTGATCATTGATTTCTCTCATCACACCGCCGTGGCTTCCCTGCTCCCCTATGCGGTGGAGCGCGGTATTCCGGTCGTCATCGCGACAACCGGTCATGACGAGGCGGAAAAAGAAGAGATTCGTCGGGCGGCCACACATATCCCGATTTTTCTTTCCGCCAATATGTCGCTCGGTATTGCCGCCCTCGCGGCCTTTGCGCAATGTGCCGCCAAGATGTTCCCTGAGGCCGATATTGAGATTGTGGAAACGCATCATACCGGCAAGCTGGATGCGCCCAGCGGCACGGCGCTGCTTTTGGCGGAAGGCATTCGGAAAGAGCGCCCGCAGGCGATCATCCATTGCGGCCGTGTCGGTATGGGAAAGCGCGACCCCAACGAGATCGGCATTTCTTCCCCGCGTGGTGGGAATCCATGAGATCATCATCACCACAGGCACCGAAACCCTGACACTGAAACACGAGGCACATGACCGTTCTCTGTTTGCGCAAGGCGCGCTTGCCGCCGCGGCTTACCTTTGCGGAAAACCGGCCGGCTTGTATTCGGTCAATGATATGGTGAGGATATAACATGAAAAAAATTGCTTTTACCAAAATGCACGGCATCGGCAATGACTATATCTATATCAACTGCTTTGCCGAACAAGTATGTTCTCCCAATAAGCTTTCTTTGAAAATGTCGCCTCGACATTTTTCGGTCGGCGCCGATGGTGTGGTCTTAATCTGCCCTTCGGAAAGAGCGGACGCCCGTATGCGAATGTTCAATGCCGACGGCAGCGAAGGAAAGATGTGCGGCAATGCCATCCGATGTGTCGGAAAGTATTTATACGATAACGGCATGGTTACCAAAGATGAAATCACGGTGGAAACCCTGAGCGGCATCAAAAAGCTGCAACTGCATCTGGAAAACGGCAAGGTGCAAGGCGCTACTGTGGCCATGGGGAAAGCGGATTTTTCTCCTGCGGCGATTCCGCTGTCTCCTAGTCTTTCTTCTTCGTCGTTTTCCCTGTCGGTCGGGGGGAGCGATTGGCACATGACCTGTGTTTCTGTCGGAAATCCCCATGCGGTGACCTATGTGGCTGATCCCGGACGCCTGAATCTTGCCGACATCGGGCCTCTTTTTGAGTATAACGGCGCTTTCCCCGAGCGTGTCAACACCGAATTTGTGCGCGTTATCGACCCTACGACTTTGGAAATGAGGGTCTGGGAACGCGGGAGCGGCGAAACCTTCGCCTGCGGCACCGGCGCCTGCGCCGTGACGGCGACCTCGGTAAAAAACGGATTCTGCCCCGCCGATACGCCGATTACCGTCCGGCTTTTGGGCGGCGAACTTTCCATCGTCTGTACGCACGATTACGAGTTGTTTATGACCGGCCCTGCGGTCAAAGTTTATGAAGGGATTTACGAATATGATGAAGATTAAAATCAACGAAAACTTTAAAAAAATAAAGCCCAGCTATCTTTTCTCGGATATCGGAAAAAAAGTCCGTACTTTTTCTTCAGCACATCCTGATTTAAAAATCATTCGTCTGGGTATCGGCGATGTGACGCTTCCGCTTTCGCCCTGTGTGATCGACGCCATGACAAAAGCGGTGGCCGAAATGGGAGAAAAAAGCAGTTTTCGCGGCTATGCCCCGGAATATGGCTATGATTTTCTGCGGGAAGCGATCGCCCGTCATTATGAACGGTTTGGCGTCAGCCTGTCGCCGGAAGAAATTTTTGTCAGCGACGGCGCGAAAAGCGACCTTGGCAATCTTGTCGATATTTTCGGTGATAATGAAATTCTGATCCCGGACCCCGTCTACCCTGTCTATCTTGACAGCAACCTAATGAGCGGGCGTCGGGTTCGTTTTCTTGCGGCCAACGCGGAGAACGGATTTCTTCCCTTGCCCGACGAGTCCCTGACCGGCGAGGGCTATATTATCTATCTTTGTTCTCCCAACAACCCGACCGGCGCCGCTTATGAAAAAAATGAGCTTGCCGAGTGGATTTCGTTCGCCATAAAAACAGGATCGCTGATCATTTACGATTCCGCTTATGAGGCTTACATTCAGGGCAGCGCTCCCCACAGTATTTATGAAGTGGAAGGCGCCAAAGAATGCGCCATTGAAGTATGTTCCCTTTCCAAAACCGCCGGATTTACCGGAACGCGCTGCGCCTGGACGGTTGTGCCTGCCGGCATAACGGCAGGCGGCCTTTCGCTCTCGGCGCTCTGGGCCAGACGGCAGGCCACGAAATATAACGGATTGCCGTATGTGGTTCAGCGCGGCGCGGAAGCGGCGCTTTCCGACGAAGGGCGAAAGCAATGTATGTCTCTTGTCGCCTATTATATGGAAAACGCGGCGCTGATCGCCGATCTTTTAAAGAAAAAAGGCATCTGGTTTACCGGCGGGCGCTCTTCCCCGTATCTCTGGCTGAAATGCCCCGGCGGGATGGGTTCCTGGGCGTTTTTCGATTATCTTCTGGAAAATATTCAGGTGGTAGGCACGCCGGGAGAAGGATTCGGTGAAGAAGGCAAAGGATATTTCCGCCTGACCGCGTTCGGCAGTCGGGAAGATACCGAGGAGGCCGTGCATCGCATGGAGGCTTTGTTATGAAAACCAGAGAAAAAAAGAAATTGCTGACGCCCGATCTCGATATCAACGAAAAAGGTCACCTGACCATTGCCGGACGAGATGCCGTGGCTTTGGCGGAAAAATATAAAACGGCGCTTTTCGTTATGAATGTCGAACGCTTTCGTGAAAATTGCGCGATCTACCGCCGGACGATGAAGGAGTGTTTCGGGCCGGACGCGCTCCCGTTGTTTGCCTCCAAATCCCTCTGCTTTACCGGGCTTTATCAATTGGTGGACGAATGCGGTCTTGGCACTGATCTTGTTTCTCCTGGGGAAATCTATACCGCTTTTCACGCCGGATTTCCGATGCAGAAGGCCTATTTTCACGGCAACAATAAAACCGACGCGGATATTGCCTACGCCATGGACTGCGGCGTCGGCACCTTTGTGGTCGATAATGACGAGGAATTAGAAGCCATCAGCTATATTGCCACGCAAAGAAGAAGGAAACAGCCCATCTTGCTCCGCATTACGCCCGGCATCGATCCCCACACGCATAAAGCCGTTGTGACCGGCAGTGTGGATTCCAAATTCGGTCAGGCGATTGCCACCGGGCAGGCGTTTTCCTTTACCGAAAAGGCGCTGTCGCTTCCCGGCCTTGTGTTAAAAGGGTTTCACTGTCATATCGGTTCTCAGATTTTTGAAAGCGAACCCTTTTGTCAAGCCGCTTCTATCATGCTCCACTTTATTGCCGATGTCCGCCGCCGGTTCGGCTATACGGCCGAACAGCTGAATTTGGGCGGCGGGTTCGGCGTCCGCTATGTGGAAAGTCAACCGAGCATCGATATTGCCGCGAGTATTCGGCAGGTGGCCGCGCAAGTCAAGAGATGCTGTCAGGAGCTTGCCCTGCCTTGCCCCGCCATTTTGATGGAACCCGGGCGCTCTTTGGTGGCGGATACCGTCACAACGCTTTATACCGTCGGTTCGGTCAAGGAAATCCCGGGCGTTAAAAACTACATATCTGTGGACGGCGGCATGACCGATAACCCGCGCTATGCTTTATACGGCTCGGAATATACGCTCCTTAACGCGACAAAAGCCGCAGAAGAGGCGGATTTTATTTGTTCCGTCGGCGGGCGCTGCTGTGAGTCGGGCGATCTGATTCAGGAAAATGTTGCTTTGGCGCGTCCGACACGCGGCGATATTCTTGCCGTCTTTACGACGGGCGCTTATAACTATGCCATGGCTTCTAACTACAATCGTATTCCCCGTCCGGCGATCCTTCTCTTGGATAAAGAGAAAGAGATTCTCGCTGTCCGGCGTGAAACTTATGAGGATCTTTGCCGCTGCGATATGCCCTTGACATAACGCATGACAGGCTGCCCAGTCGGGCGGCCTGTCATTTTTTAAAATTTTTTGTCGCCCCCTATTGACAATCACATGATTGTGTGCTACAATTAAGTGAGCAGAAAAAGAAAGACACCGTCGAAAGCAATTTTGCCGATCGATCGGATCGTTTTCTGCATCACCAAAGAAGCAAAGAAAAGAGGTAATGAAGTATGCTTTGGTTTGTTCTCGGTATTCTTGCCATCGTGGTATGCGGCGCTGTCGCCGTCAGCCTGAAAATGTCTAAACGCTCGATGAACCAGAAGAAAGGAGCCGTTTCGGCATCGGTCGGTGCCGTCGGCACGCTTCTCGGTATCGTCTTGATCGTGCTTGGCTGTATCCGCACGGTTCCCACCGGGCATACCGGTATTGTTACGACCTTCGGCCGTGTGCGCGATTTCACTTATGAAGCGGGTGTTCACTTCACAGCCCCCTGGAATACGGTAATCAACATGGATAACCGCAACCAGAAGGCAACCATCGATCTCTCCTGCTTTTCCTCCGATATTCAGGAAGTGGCTGTCATCTATACGCTGAACTATCAGATCGAAAAAGCCAATGCGCAGGAAATTTACCGCAACATCGGCACGGGCTATTATGAAACCGTGATCGCCCCTCGGGTGCAGGAAACCGTGAAAAGCGTTATGGCAAAATTCACGGCGGAAGAGCTTCTCGATAACCGCGCCCAGCTTTCCGAAGAAATCCGCAATCTTTTGACGGCACAGCTTGCCAATTATAACATTGTTGTTTTGGATACATCCTTAGAAAATCTCGACTTTTCGGATGCGTTTACCGATGCGGTAGAAGCCAAACAAGTGGCGGAACAGCGCGCCAAACAAGCCAAGATCGAGGAAGAGCAAAAAACGATGGAGGCGGAGGCGGCCGCGAAACGGGCAAAAATCGAAGCGGAAGCCGAGGCCAATGTGGCAAAGATCGCGGCGCAGGCCGAACTCGATGTAACCAAAATTCAGGCGGATGCCGCCGAATACGCCGGCCAAAAGGACGCCGCGATCGTCAAACAGTTGAGAGATACCCTTGCCAAAAATCCCGATGAAATGACACAGGAGGATTTTGAAAATCTTCTGATGTACTATTACATCATGCAGTGGAACGGCGAACTTCCCTCCACCTATGTCGGCGCGGATGATTTTTACAAACTGCTCAGCGCTGTGGTGAACAGCGGGGCGGCCGCCGGCGAATGAGGCAAGCGCGATGAAACTTGTCATTACAGATGCCGCGACAGTGACAAACGGCGATGTCGATCTTTCCTGTTTCTCGGATTTCGGCGAGGTGATTTCTTACCCCTTGACAGCGCCTGATTTGCTTGCTCAACGGGTGAAAGACGCCGATTTTGTTCTCTGCAATAAATCCCGTATGACGCGCGAGGTGATGGAGGGAGCCAAACATCTTAAATATATCGGATTGTTTGCTACGGGCTATAACAATATCGATACAAGCGCCGCCAAAGAATTGGGCATTACGGTATGCAACGCCGGGAGTTATTCCACCGACGCCGTGGCGCAGCTGGTCTTCTCTTTCCTGCTTCATCATGCGTCCCGCGCGGCGGAATACAACAACTTTGTTCAGCAAGGCAGTTGGATCAAAAGCGCGACTTTTTCTCCCTTTGTCTTTGATATGACAGAACTTGCCGGCAAAACGATGGGCATTTTCGGCTTTGGCAGCATCGGCAAAAAAGTGGCACGCATCGCGCTTTCCTTCGGTATGAAGGTTTTGGTGACCACACGGACGGTACATCAGGAAGAGGAAGCGGCCTATGGCGTTTCCTTTGTGGATTTTGACACCCTTCTCTCCTCTTCCGATGTCATTACCGTTCATTGTCCCCTGACCGATCGCACCGCCGGATTGTTCGACCGCACGGTCTTTTCAAAAATGAAACAGGGCGCCTATTTTATCAACACTTCCCGTGGCGGCGTTTTGGTGGAAAGCGCTTTGGCAGAAGCGGTCAAAAGCGGGCATCTGTCTGGCGCCGGCATCGATGTCCTGACGACCGAACCCATGCTGCCGGATTGTCCCTTGCTCGGAATTGATGCCATCACCATTACCCCGCATATTGCCTGGGCGCCGCGAGAAACCCGGGAACGGCTGATCGGCATTGTATATGACAACATCAAGGCGTTTTTAGACGGGCATCCTGTTCATGTGGTATCATAACAAAAGTACGGCTCCCGACTTTTTGGCCGGGAGCCTCTTTTGTAGGTTTCTCATAAAAAAATACGGCAAAATGACTTTGTACCCTTGAAATTCAAGCGGGGATATGATACAATAAGAAAGGTTGGGATCCGCCCGGATCTGGGGCGGATTCTTGATTTTTTTGCAAATACGCCGAATGGAAGAGAAAAAAATGACTGTTACGAAAATTGTGATTACCGGCGGGCCATGCGCCGGAAAAACCACGGCAATGAGCTGGATTCAAAACGCGTTTTCACAAAAAGGTTACACGGTTTTGTTTGTTCCCGAAACGGCAACCGAACTCATCACAGGCGGCGTGGCGCCCTGGACTTGCGGAACCAATTTAGAATATCAAAAATGCCAAATGCGCTTGCAGATGGAAAAGGAACGGCTCTTTGAACAGGCGGCAAGAACCATGCCGGACGAAAAGATTCTGATCGTATGCGACAGAGGCGCCCTTGACAACAAAGCGTATATGACGCAAGATGAGTTTGCGCAGGTGGCGGCTTATGTTGGCTCCAATGAAGTGGAACTGCGGGATCAGTATGACGCCGTTTTTCATCTTGTGACGGCAGCCAAAGGCGCTACTGAATTTTATACGACAGCCAACAACGCGGCGCGCACCGAAACCGTGGAACAGGCGGTGGCCTTGGACGATAAACTGATGGCGGCCTGGGCGGGTCATCCGCATTTTCGCATTATTGATAATTCTTGCGAATTTGAAGATAAAATGAAGCACCTGATCGGGGAGATTTCCTCCTTCCTCGGCGAGACGGCGCTTTATGAAGTGGAACGCAAATTCTTGATTGAATATCCTGATATCTCCTGGCTGGAGTCGCTGCCCAACTGTCGGCGGGTGGAGATCATTCAAACCTACTTAAAGACGGTCAATCATGATGTCGTACACCTGCGCCAGCGCGGGATCGACGGGCATTATATTTATATTCAGACGATCAAACGCGAGGTGGATAACAATAAGCGCGTGGAAATTGAGCGCCGGCTCTCACAGGGCGAATATTTACGGCTCCTCATGGAGGCGGATTATACGAAGCGGCAGCTGCGCAAAACGAGATATTGCCTGATCAGCGGGGCTTTGAATATCGATATAGATATTTATCCCTTCTGGAGCCATCAGGCCATCTGCAAAACCAAGCTCAGCGATGAGAACGCCACCATTCTCTTCCCTGACAAAGTCAAGGTCATACGGGAAATCACGGGCGACCCCGCCTATAAAATGTCATCGCTCGCGGCCTTGAATCTTGATAATAATTGAATGAAAAAGGAGCCGGAACGGCCTGACCGTTCCGGCTCCTTTTTCTATCAGGAATACATGCTGTTGGTACTCATATAGTCATAAATGGCTTTGCCGTGTCCCTGCTCCTCTGTCTGAATGTGATTTAATACATCGCGAAGCGGCTGTTGGGCAAATTCAAAGACGCAGGTATCATACAGATGGGAGGCGTGCTTCTCCATGGTAAGAAGATCGTTGCAAAGATAGCAGTCGTTTGTCTTGTTTTCGGTTTCGCCGGTATAGGTTTGGCTGAAGGTGGGCTGACTTTTGCTTCCGCTGGATATGGTCGGCACATTGCCCGCTTTGATGTCATTGATCATATCCAGATGGTGCTGTTCTTCCGACGCAATGCGGGAGAAAAGATCGCGCAGTTGGGGGTCTTTGGCCGCCGCGGCGTGTTTGGTGTATTTGTCGGTGCAAAGTTTTTCCGATGTGCTGAGATCCTTTAATAATTCGGTCTCTTTGGTCGTCAATTGCATTCTGATCACCTCTTTGCCATGAGTATTGCCGGGTTTGGAAAGGTCTATTCAGGCGATCGGATATAATTATTTTTTACTTGCATAGAAAAACCCCCGCCTTTATGGGCGGGGGTTTGTGGTTTTACGCATTAGGAGACATTACGGAGCAACATATTCGTAGAAGATGAAGTAGCCGTTGGGGTTCTTGCAAAGCTCACCGGTCTGATCATCCGCTTCGACGACAATGACAAACTCATATGTCTCGCCGGAAACAAACTCGGGCATATCAACGATTTCAAAGTAAAGCTGATACCATTCTTTGGTCCGATAATTTTCGACTTCATATTCCTTGCCGTTAATATACAGCTTGCTGATATGCGTATGAGATACACCGTAATCGGTAATCTCTGCACCTGTGTCATCCGTTCCCGCAGACTTATCACCAAACTGATTTTGAGATCCGAAAGTGAAGTGCAGGCAGTTCGGAGCGGTCGCCTCATCGCCGAAGAGGAATTTATCGTGATACGGCAATTCGCTGCGGTCATGGAAGTTGGGAACCATCTCTTCGATGTTGCCATAACTTGAGACAATCGGAGAAGGAGCGGTCCACCAGTTTTCTTCGTCCATGTTCCAGAAGTAGAGGCTGGTGCTGTAGGTTGTCGTCTCTTCATCGCCGGTGATAAAGAGATAAAATTCATAGCGGTGACCGGGTTCGGGCGTCCATCCTTCAGGAGCAACCCAAATCTCCCACCAGTTCGCGGTTTCATAGAAGGCTCTTTCGTACAGCGTGCATTCGGGATTCTCCGCAGGAGAGGTGGCGGTGCCGTGATCTACAATGTAAAGACGGTCAAATACTGTATGGGAAAGCCCCGGCTTACCGTCTGCATCGTTTACGAAGTTGCCGCCTTCAGACTTTATCGTGAAATAAATTGAATTTTTGTGTTTAACGCTGTTTGTATCCGTATGGTCGCCAACTGTTATCGCCATGTGCTGCAACAGATAGTCACGCTCTTCAGCGTACATATATTCTTCAGCGGCGTTGGTAGGTTCAATCGGCGGGATCACAATCGGATCAGTGGTGGTTTCTGCCGGCTTCTCCGTGGTATTGGCCGGCGCCTCCGTCGTATTCGACGGGACAGACGAGGTGGCAGCGGGCGCTTGACTGCTGCTCCCGGACGGATTGGTAGATTCGGACGCTGTTGTTTCATCGCCGTTGCAAGCTACAAACGCAAGACAAAGCGACAGGACAACGACCAGAAATACCACAAGGAATTTGAGGTTTTTCATATGTACCTTCCTTTCAAATTATTGCGGCTTCACGAATCTATGATAGCCGCTTTTTCCGTTGCCGCCAAGGCAAACGAAAAAATAATCTTTACAAGGATATTATACATACACAAGCGCGGTTTGTCAATGATAAATTGTCTTTTCTTATGCACATTGTATCAGTCGCACTAATTTTACATGTAACTTTTGTCTATTTTCACCAGCGAAAAGACGGCATTATGTATGAGATTGGACGGAAAAGAGCTTTTTGATCGGAAGCGCGCGGAATTTTTGCCAGAATGACAGCGTGCTGTAATAAAAATCGGCGAGATACTGTTTCATGATCGCTTCTTCCGCGCCTGTGTGACAGCATTGAAGCATGACGGCAAATGCTTTCGGTTTTCTCTTCAGCGGGATTGTCATGAGATACTGCCGGAAGCCCTGTTCGGCGATGCTCTGCTGTTTTTTTATGCGAAACAGGTAAAGAAGATAGGGCGTCATCAAGCGTAACATTTCTGTTTCCTGTATCACATTGGAGGAAAAGATGAATTCCACCGTTTCCTTTTCAAAAGAGCTATCCCATTGGGGCGACAAGAGCCTGTAAAAAAGATCTGTGGCATCGGCCTCTTTGACGGCGACCTCCGCCATAAAGGCGAGAAGATAGGGCAAGAAACGCTGATTCCATTCTTTATCAAAACGGCCGGACAGCAATACCGCCGCAAAGTCGGCATGACTTCGGATTTCGAGGAGCAGTTTGCGGTAGTCGTCTTCGGTCGGCTGTGTGTGATAATTCCGCAGCCGAATGCCGATACCTGCTGCCATAAAAGCAAGACCGAGATCGGGATGCACATGGGACAAAAGGACATAAATTTTGTAGAAATCATCTGTATTGTTGATATAATAATCGTATATGTCGAGCGGCGACTGTTTGGCGATCACATCAAACAAGCGCCGCGCCAGACTGTCGCTGCCAAGACGATCTACCGAGGCGGCCAATAACATCAGGAAGTGTCCCGCTTCCTCGATCTGATGAACCGGTTTTAAGGAATCGAGATAATCTTGCAGTCTTTTTTCAAAAATCCCGCTTCCCTCTTCATCGCAAAGATATATGGCAGAAAAGAAATACTCCAATTCGTTCCGCGAGGCATGAGGCTCGGACAAAAAACGGAGTCTGTCCATTTCGTTCAAAAATCCGATGTGGCTTTCCTCGCGTCTGAGGACGGCGTCGATGGCGGCCGTTTCCTCGGGGAGCGCGGAGCAGACTTTGCTATATTCCTGCAAGGTGGTTTCGCTGTAGTGTCCCGGTTCGGCATAAAACGCGACAATCGCGGCCGCAGCCTCGCTTTTATCCGCGATTTCCCGCACGACGGAAAAAACAAAGGCGTCGTCCGGGTGAAATTCTTCATCGGTTATCGCTTTTCCTATCGCCGGCACAATGACCTTTTCGGCAAACTCCGCCGGGAGAGAGGCGGTTTTCCGGCAGATGTCAAGAAAGGCGTTTTCCTCCGCCGTTAAAAGCGCGGACATGATTTTCCGGCAGGCTTCCCAAACGGCGTTTTCTCCCAAGGTAAAGGTCAATTTGTCGTAGCTGTCGGCAATCATATACATCAGGATACAGATTTCATTGGTGCCGGACAGCCCGTCCGCCCGATTGATATTTTCCGCCAGATAGGCGTCCAGTGTGTCGGTTTCCATGAGATGGGTCGGCAAATACTCTACTAAGAAAAAGAGTTTATCCACGATTTCTTTATAATACTCGCGGAGAGAAAGCGCGTCATTGACGCCGATTTCCTGATGGTGACTGTCGATAAAGGCGCGGATATCTTCTTTTGTCGTTTCATCGGTATGGCGGAAAATATAGGCGATGACAGGAAGAAGCGATTCGTTGCAGCCGAATTTAAAATCGGATTTTTTGATTTCCCGCCAAAGGCTGTCCGCTACCCAAGGCAGTTGGGCGGCGTCGGCAAGACCGATCTTGTTGAGAAAATATTGGATCTCATGAGCCGAATCAAACCAGGCAAAATCGTGTTCCAGCAGATAATAGACACCGGCGGCGGAAGAGACAGGCAGATGATATTCCTCCATGATCCGCTCCGTTCCTTCGAGAATGGGCGCGGTTTCTTCCGCATTTTTCAGAAAGACATCGACAATGGAGGTGGTGTATTTTACCGCTTCAATATCTTCGCAGGAAATGCCGCCGCGATTATCGATGACAAAGCTTCCCGCTTCAATATCCTGCGCCACCTGCAAATCCACACTGGGCGCTGCGCAGATCAGCTTGCAATCTCTCACCTTTTCAAAGGCGTAAGAACAAAGCGTAATCCGGCTTTTGATGTTTTTGGGGAGACAGCAATGCAGTCCGTAAAACCAATATTTCAGCGAAGGATATTTATCGTTAAAGATAACAATGCGTCGATTGTCATACGAGTCAATGACCGCTTGCACCAAGTTGATCAGTGTCTTGCGACGCCCCTGTGAAAAAAACTTATGAATCTCCGGCTGGCTCAAACGAAATTGCGGATGCGGAAAAGAGACGGCAGGCAGGGCTTCCCCGGCTTGCAAAGCCTTTTCTTCCTCTTCCGTCAAGCTGTTTTTAAAGCAGTTGTTGATAACATAAAGAAAAGGCGAAAAATCCTCGCTTTTTTCTTCTACCAAAACATGAAGGATGCCGCGGGGCGTGTCATTTTCCGAAAGATAATACACACCGCTTTTCGCAAGCGCGATTCGGTTGTCCGGCAGATCGAGGCAGTATATACCGGCAAGCGTTTCGTTATCTTCGTCTTCCGGCAACGGTTCTTGCCGGACAGGCAGTGTGACAGCGGAAAGAATGAGCCGGATATCCTCTTCCGAAAACGCGGCGGAAGCGGCGGTTATATTCTTTTCTCCTTGATCGGTATGCCATGACACATAGATCATTTGCTCGGCCATAGTGGATTCTCCCTTCCTATTCCGCCTCTGTGGACACTTCCACAGAGTACACACCATTATATCATAAAATAATGCATTCGTCAATTGATTTTAGAAAGAAGATAACGCAAAGGGGCAAAATGGATCGAAATTCATATGCAAACAGGAGGGGGCTTGTCTCCCCCTCCTGTTTGGCTCGTCATTCAGCATACGCCGCCGCATCCGCCGTTTTGTGAATCGGTCTGACAGGGATCATCGGCGTTTTGGTTATCCGCGTTTTCGCCGGATGGACAGCAGCAGTCTGCGGCTGATTTGTCGCCGCTGCCCTCCCCCTGCGGTTGACAGGGGGCGCACTGACAGCTTTTTTTCTTTTTACGGCACATTTTTCCGATCATGGTGCTGATCAAGAGGATCATGGCGGCAATCAGAGACGCCCACAGCATGATTTTGCAAAGTTTGGCTTTCGATTTCATGGTTCCATCCCTTTCCCTATTGTATTCACATAATAGTATATCCCTAAAAGGACAAATTACTATTTGAAAAAAATTTTTGTTATGCCTTGATTTTGGCGTCCTTGTGTTTTTTGGGGATATGAAAATCAAAGGTTGCCGGCAAGAAACGCTTTATAGCCGAGATAGGTTTCATAGACATCGGCTTTGGCGACGATTTCCATGGGGGCGTGCATATTGAGTACCGCGATGCCCGCGTCTATGACATTCATATTATACTTGCCGAGAATGTAAGCGATTGTGCCGCCGCCGCCCTGATCGACTTTGCCGAGTTCCGCGGTCTGGAAATGGACATCCGCTTCATCCATGACCCGACGGATCCACGCCACATATTCGGGGTTGGCGTCATTGGAGCCGGATTTGCCGCGCGATCCGGTATATTTGTTGAAAACAATGCCGGCGTTGAGATAGGCTGCGTTTTTGGCGTCATTCACCTCGGGGAACAGCGGGTCAAAGCCCGCGCTGACATCGCTGGAAAGCATTCTGGCGTTGGCCAGCGCTTTTTTCAGAGAAAGATAGGAAGTATCGCCGGATTTGCAGAGCAGTTCAGCGATGATGTTTTCAAAAAACACGGAGGAAGCGCCGGTAGCGCCGACACTGCCGATTTCTTCTTTATCTACTAAGATGCAGCAAGTGGTATATTCCTGCGCGCCGGCATCCAGAAGGGCGCGCAGCGAGGTATACCCGCAAACTCTGTCATCGTGGCCGTATCCCGCGATCATGCTTCTGTCAAGTCCGTAGTCTCGGCTGGGGCCGGCAGGCACCACTTCAATTTCAGCGGAAAGAAAATCTTCTTCCTCTATGCCGTATTTTTCCTTGAGCAACTTCATGATATTGGCTTTGACGGTATCTTTTTCTTCGCCTGCCAGCGGAATCGAGCCGACCATAACATCTAACTTTTCGCCTTCTATGACAGAGGCGGCGGGCTTGTTCATCTGATTGCCGGAAAGATGGATCAGAAGATCGCTGATCCCCACGACAGGATCGCCGTCGGCGTCGCCGATACTGACATCGACCGTCGAGCCGTCCTTCTTGCAGACAACGCCGTGAAGCGCCAGCGGAATGGTCACATACTGATATTTTTTGATTCCGCCGTAATAGTGCGTGTCCAAGAGCGCAAACCCGTTGGATTCGTAAAGCGGATTTTGCTTCAGATCGAGCCGAGGCGAGTCAATGTGGGCACCAAGAATGCGCATTCCTTCGGTCAAGGGCTTTTCGCCGATCACAAACAGCGCGATGTTTTTTCCCATATTGACAAAATAGACTTTATCGCCCGCTTTGAGCGAAGAAAGACGATCGAAGGGGACAAACCCGGCCGCTTCGGCAAGCGCGACGCTTTCTTTTACACAGAGGCGTTCGGTTTTGCTCTTGGTGAGGAAGTCGGCATATTCTTTACCGAAGGTAAAGATCGCTTCCCTTTTTTCATCGGAAATGTCTTTCCAGATATTTTTTGCGTACATATTCATACCTCCGTTTTGTTTGATTTCTTGTATATTGTACCGCATCATAGTTGATTTCGTATGGCGCGGATAAATATCACATAAAAATGAGTCAGTCATAAATGCCGCGATACTCATCGCGAAAAGAATTGACATTTCGGACATAGGCGGCGGTTTCCCGATTGGGGATCGCGGTCAATTTGCCGTCTTGGGCATATTGTTCCTCTTTCAGCCATTTCCAGACATTCCCCATGCCGGCATTATAAGCGGCAAGCGCTGTATCGTAGTCATGAAAAATGTCATACAGATAGGCAAGATAACAAGTGCCGCAACGAATGTTGATGGCGGGATCGAAAAGATCTTCGGTGCTATAGTTGGTTTTCAACATGCGGTTGATATCGAGCAAGGCGGTTTTCGGCATGATCTGCATCAGACCGCGCGCGCCGACATCCGACACGGCATTGGGGTCAAAATCGCTTTCCGCCCGAATCACCGCAAGAATGAGATCGACAGGAAAGGAAAACTCGTTTGCGCTTTCAAGAACATAGGCTTTGTAGGCGGCGGGCGAACCGATATTTCGAGCACGCAGGCTGTTTCTATACAGAATTACCGTCAGCATGGCCAAGGCGGCGATAATAAGAAGGATCAGCAAAATAACAAGAGCGTAGCTCCCCTTAGGTTTTGCGGCATCTTCTTTCACCATCGAGCGCTTGTTTCGCTTTTTCCCTGCCGTTTTTCTTCTGTCGGGCGCCGATTTATGAGAGCGGCGTTCATTCATGCTGCCATAGTCCCTCTTTTTTCAGTACATCTATCACTTGTTTTTCCGGATCGTCGTTTTCGGAATTATCGATCACATATTGACAATGCTTGCGGAAAAAATCATCGCTGTGTTGGTTTGACAGCAGGCGAAGCGCGTTTTCCTCGGTGCGATTGTCGCGAGCCATGATTCTTTTGACTTTTTCCTTGTGGTCGGCGATCACGGCGATCAGGCAGTCACAGGAGCGGTCAAGACCCGCTTCAAACAAGGTGGGGGCGTCGAGAAGCAGGCCTTGGCAGCCCGCTGTTTCATAGGAACGCCTGACGGTTTCGTATCGTTCGGCAATGAAAGGAAACACCGTTTGATTTAGCAACGACAGTTTGCGCGGATCCGAAAAAACCATGCCGCCCAAGCGGACGCGATCAACGGCGCCGGTGCTGTCTAAGATTTCTTTTCCGAATTGAGCGGCGAGCGCTTGCGTACAGGCGCCCTCTTGCGCGTAGAGCTGATGAACCAGCTTGTCAAAATTGAGAGAAGGGATCCCGTGTTTTTCGAAAATCCGGGCCACATAACTTTTTCCGCTGCCGGAGGTCCCTGTCAGTCCGAGTATTTTCATGACGGCTTCCCTTCTTTTTCCTTTTTAGCTTATTATACTACATTTATTTTGGGAATTCAATAGAACTTCAACAAGTTTTATCGGAAATCCTTGCAAGAGAACAAGAGAAACCGAGATGGTTTCAATTGAGAAGAACCACGCAGAAATTCAGAACAAAAGCGAAAACAAACCAGAGAACCACCGGCACCATCATAATGGCGGAAAGATAACTTCCAGAGGCATAAGAGCGCAATGTCATAAGCGAGAGGAAAAGAATGGCGCCGCAGAGAATCAGAGAAAAAAGGAAAAGTCTTGCGGAGAAAAAGACGGGATACCAACTGACGATCGCCAGCATCAACAGAGAAAACCAAAGAATCGATTGGAGTTTAGCGCGTTTGCCGCCATGACGGCAGGGCGAGATCGCGATCCCGAAGGAAGCGCCGAGCAAGGCGAAAACGATGATCCATACGATCACAAATACCAAGGCCGGCGGCGCGAATCGCGGCAGGAGCAGCATACCGTAGAGTTTGGGGCGTCCGCCTAAGAGAAAGGAAAACAAACCGAGCAGAAAAGCGCCGAGCGCGCCAAACAGCGCGTATTTCAGATTAGCGCAGCGAAATTCCCTTTTCACATAAACAATTACTTTCAATGAAATCACCTCGCACATATTTATGCGAGGTGAAGGCCGAATATTTCGGTCAGGAAACCGCCGCCGGCAAATGCCGCGTGCAGAATCGATTATAAGGAGAGGAAGTGCTGCTTTTGCCCATAAAGACATCATCGGGAACATAATTCTGATAGTATGGCTCTGATAACCCCATATAGGGCAGATAGGCGGCGGGCAGTTTCATGGCGGTATACTCGGCGTCCGTTATTGTGATCGAAAAAGGAAAGGATCTGTCCACGAGCAAAAACCCCTTTTTTGTCAACGATTCCCAAGGGCAGGCCGATCCCGCAATCCCCTCGCCTTCGGTGCAATAATCCAGAAGAATATGCGTCTCACAAAGCGTTTTCGGCAATGTGGTTACCGTAAAGAAGCCGATTTTGGACTGTGAGCCGCGGGGATCCGCCAGACAGGCCTCGGTAGGAATACCGCCGGAACATGCGCAGTAATGCGCTTCGACCAACAGGCCGAAATCAAACTCCTTTGTTGGCGTTTCTTTTTGTTTTGTGATTTCTGTCATGATCTCATCCCAAACCCGAATGTGCTTTTTTAACGATATTTTGGAAAGAGAGGCGGGGGTATCATACCCAAGCCAGATACCGGCGAGATAATCGGGCGTATATCCGACAAACCAGCGGTCGCGATTGTCATCGGTGGTGCCGGTTTTTCCCGCCACATCGCAAAGATCGTTCAATTCTGTAATGCCTCCGTGGGCCGTGCCGCCGCTTTCGGAAATCACCTTGGTCAAAAGCTTAGTCAGCGTTTGCGTCGTTTCTTCGGATAGCACGATTTCTCCTTTTGCGGTGTTATCCACAATGACATTTCCGCTGCGGTCAAGTATTTTCAATACCGTTCGGCCTTGAGAATAAATGCCGTCATTAGCCAAAGCGG
Organism: uncultured Clostridia bacterium; assembly: GCA_947627815.1. Taxonomy (GTDB): domain Bacteria; phylum Bacillota; class Clostridia; order Oscillospirales; family CAG-272; genus RGIG1993. The sequence continues at coordinate 29,527 of CANQXN010000001.1, forward strand.
TGTAACCGCTGACCAGAGAGGCGAGCGAAACGCCATATTTCATGCCGCCCATGGCCAAAGCGGAAGCAGATCGGTCTTCCGTATCATCTAATGTGGTAAAGCCCAATTGTTCGGTGAGAAACTGATAGGAGGCGTCGATTCCCAATTGATCCAGCACTTTGACGCTGACCGTGTTGAGCGAGCGGGAGATAGCATATTCCAAAGAAACAAGTCCCGCATACACGCCGGAAGCGTTGTGCGGCCAGTAGGTTCTCTTTGCGGTGTCAAAACGAACCGGCGTATCGTCAAAGGCGGAACCGTAATGAATCAGTCCGGCCTCCAGTGCCGGCGCATATACCGACAGAGGCTTGATCGAAGAACCCGGGGAGCGCAGTGTCTGAACCGCCCGGTTTAATACCCGACTTCCCTGTTTGTCTCCCAGACCGCCGGCCAGCGCAAGAATGTTGCCGGTCTTAGGGTCCATAACGACAAACGCCGACTGTACGCCTTCGGCGCCGAAGAGGTCGGCATCGGCATAATACCGTTCCACGATGGCTTGAAGAGACGGGTCTTCCGCTATGATGATACGGTATCCGCCGTTATAAAGGTATTGCAACGCCACCTGGCGGGAGACGCTTAAAGTGTCGGAAAGCAGTGCTATCGCCTCGTCAATGACAGCATCGGTATACCAGGAAGTAGTCACACTCGCCGTATGCTGACTGTTGACAGAGAGCGTCAGCTCTTTGCCGTATGCCTCTTGAAATTCATCGGCGGAAATAAATCCCTGCGCATACATTTCTTCGAGGATCAGGTTGCGCCGTTCGGCGTTATTTTCGGGGTGAAGAATGGGATTCCATTTGGTGGGCGCTTGAGTAATGGCGGCGATGGCTGCGGATTCGATTAAGGTCAATTGGGAGATGTCTTTGTTGAAATAAATCTCTGCGGCCGCTTTGACGCCGTATGCGCCCTGCGATAAATAGATGGTGTTCAGATATAACTCCAAAATATCATCTTTGGACAGTTCTTTTTCAAGAGCGATGGCCCGCATGATTTCTTCTAACTTCCGATGAACGGTGATTTCATCTTCTCCGGTGATGTTTTTGATTAGTTGCTGGGTAATGGTAGAGCCGCCCGGCGTGGAGCCGGAAGAAAACAAATATTTCCAGGCGGCTTTGACGGTCGTGATAAAATCAAAGCCTTTATGGCTGTAAAAACGCTTATCTTCAATCGCAATAAACGCGTTTTCCAGATTATCCGGGATATCTTCCAGCGTGGCATATTCATTGTATTTGCCGGAAACGAGTTCTCCCGCTCCCACCTCGGACAAGCCTTGTTCCGTGACGGCGTACATTTGAGACGGATTGCCCTGATTGCCGGATAAAAGGACAATATTCGAAACATCGGTGTCTATCTGTGTATGAATATACACGGTAAAAACCACGGTGCCGATCACGGTGATAACCAAAAAAACCGAGCCGACGATCAAAAAAACGCGCAGAGCCGTTCTGCCGAACTTTTTCATAAAATCACCTCTATGAAAGTATCGGCAGAACGGCTCTGTTTTAGTCGCTATAACAAACGCCCCTGTTTAAATTTGAGACAGCATCAGCGAAGAATAACATTTTCTTCCCCGAGGATTTTTTTCATCGTCTCTACAACAATACGCGAGGTGCGCAGGCGCGTACCCGTCACTTTGATATATTTCTTTTCCGCGTTGTTATAAAGCACAATTTCCGCATTGGCTTCCTCAAAGAAAATTCGGATAAGTCCCATGATCCGGCGGTAGGCAGAGCCGCTCATATCCGGCAGGCGAAGAAAGATTTTTTGCGCCGGCAATACTTCCTCGATGGGGGCTTTGAACGCGGGTCTTGCGGCAAACCGAGCGGGCGGCGCCTCATGGACGGTCGTTCCCGCTTCTGACCTTGCGACAGGGTTTATGCGTGTCGCAGTGGGTGTTTGTTGACTCTTCTCTGTCACCATCGTTCTGGTGGCGGCGGTTGGCTGCGTTTTTGAATTGGCAAAAGCCTCTGCCGGGGCTACCCTGCCGGAAAGGTTCGAGCCTGCCGTCTGTTTGGCGGCGGCGTTTAATTTCAACGGGCGCAGGGACTGGACGATCAGTTTGACAGCCTCGTCCTCTCGCGATGTGACGGTCGCGTTGACCGCAATCGCCTGATCAATTGTAAAAAGATCTCGGTATGCCAGATAGAGTTTGGGAAAGACGATCAGTTCGATTTCGCCAAAATAATCATCTACGGTAACAAAGGCCATGACCTCGCCCGACTTCGTGTTCTTGCGCGTTATTTTGGACACAATTCCCACGATGGATACAACATCCTTGTCGTGCATTGTACCATATTCTTCGCTTTCCTCATTGAAGGCGGCGTGGATTTTGGTGATGGGCAAGTGCTGTAAAGCGGCAATATCGTCCGAATAGTCGTCCAAAAGATTGCCGGAAAGATAGATTCCGATGCACTCCTTTTCTAAACGGAGCTTTTGCTGTGCCGTGAGCGGCTCGCATGAGGGGAAAACATAGCCGCTTTCCGCCGTGATATCCTCTTCTAGTTGCGAAAAGAGATCGGTTTGGCCGCTCAAATTGCGGTTGGCGGTATTGGACAATTTATTGTGCAACTCTTCCGCAGCCGTGAGGAGGCGGTTTCTCTCTATGCCCAAGGCGTCAAAAGCGCCCACGCTGATTAAGGCGATAAGCTGCGCTTTGGTGATCCCGTATTTCAGCATCCGTTCGTTGAAGTCAAGATAAGAAGCAAACGGCTTGAACCGGCGCTCCGCCAGAATATTCTCCACCAAAGAAGTGCCGATCTGCTTGACTCCGGCAAGGCCGAATCGGATGGCATCGCCGCTGACCGAAAAATCGACGCCGCTTTCGTTGATATCCGGCGGCAGGACACGAATTTTTTGTTTGGCACATTCGTTGATATACTCGGCAATCTTTTCGTTTCTTCCCATCACCGAGGAAAGCAAAGAGGCGTAATATGCCAAAGGATAATGAGCTTTCAGATAGGCGGTTCTGTAAGAAATAAAGGCATAAGAGGCGGCGTGGCTTTTATTGAAAGCATATTTCGCAAAGCCTGCCATCTCATCAAAAAGCGCGGAAGCGTCCTCCTGAGAAATCAAATTGGCTTTGGCGCCTTTCAGAAAATCGGCGCGTTCCTTTTCCATACCGTCGGCTTTCTTCTTCGCCATGGCGCGCCGGATGATGTCGGCTTTGCCATAAGAGAAGCCGGCCACTTTCCGGCAAATCTGCATGACTTGTTCCTGATAGATGATGATCCCACTGGTATCATCCAGAATTTCTTTCAGTTGAGGAATTTTATAGGAAATGCGTTCGGGGTGTTCGCGGTTTTCAAGATACCGTGGAATGGATTCCATGGGACCGGGGCGATAAAGCGAAATAGCCAGTGTGACTTCTTCGATATTGCGCGGCTTCATTTTGCTGAGCAGCCGTTTGAGTCCTGCGGACTCCAATTGGAAAACGCCGGCCGTCTGCCCTTTGGCGATCAGATCCAGTGTAACGGCATCGTCGGTCGGAATCTTTTGAATCCGAAATTCAGGTTCGCTTCGCCGGATTATTTTTTCCGCTCTGTCAATGATGGTGAGATTGCGCAGCGCCAGAAAATCAAATTTTAAAAGTCCAAGCGCCTCCACATTGGTCATATTGAACTGGGTCAGCACGACATCGCCGCTGGTGGTCAGCGGAACATAGTCGGTGAGCGGTTTTGCGGTGATAATTACGCCGGCCGCGTGAGTCGAAATGTTTCTGGGCATACCCTCCAGCGCCTTGGCTTTTTCGATGAGATCGTTGACTTTGGCGGATTGGCGGCAGAGCGTCCGAAGCTCGTCGGTCATCAGCTCGTCGATATGGGTGGCTTTGCTGTTATTGAGCATTTTGACGATCTTATCTACCTCGGCATAAGGCATGTCCATGACCCGTCCCACATCGCGGATCGCCTGCTTGGCCGCCAGTGTGCCGAAAGTAATGATTTGAGACACCCTGTCGCTGCCGTATTTCTGTGTGACATATTCAATTACGGCGTCCCGTTTATCGTCTCCGAAATCGATATCGAAATCGGGCATGGAGATTCGCTCCGGATTCAGAAACCGTTCGAACAACAGATGATAGCGCAGAGAATCCACCTCGGTGATGCCGATCAGATAGGCGACAAGACTGCCCGCGCCGGAACCGCGCCCCGGCCCTACGGCAATCCCGTGCGAGCGGGCATAATTGACAAAATCCCAGACAATCAGATAATACTGATCGTACCCCATGTTGGAGATGACCAAAAGTTCGTATAGAATCCGCGCCTTATAATCATCCCGCGTGAGTGTGTCATCAAAGGTGATTTCGCCCGATCGGATTTTGTTTTCCAAGCCCTCGTATGTGAGCTTTTCCAAAAATTTTTTCGGCGTCGTATTTTCCGGGAGCGGATAAACCGGCAATTGGTTTTTGCCGAAAACAAAATCAAATTGGCATTTTTCGGCGATCCGTACCGTGTTTTCCAATGCCTCCGGCAGATCCCGAAAAAGCGCGTTCATTTCCTCGGTGGAACGGTAATAGAAATCGTTTGTGGCAAAGCCCATGGCGTTGGGGTCTGATAATTTGGTGTTTGTCTGAATGGCGAGTAAGACCGCCTGTGTTTCGGCATCGCTTTTTTTCAGATAGTGAACATCATTCGTGGCCACAATGGGAATGTCGAGTTTTCTGGCAATTGACAGCGCCTCTTTGTTGACGATTTCCTGTTCTTCTATCCCATTTCTTTGCAGTTCGATATAAAAGTCATCGCCGAAAAGCCCCTTCAACTCGGCGGCAAAGCGTACGGCTTCTTCTATGTCGTTTTGGAGAATCGCTTTGCTGATGCGGCCGGAGAGACAGCCGGAAAGACAAATCAACCCCTCGTGATGTTCGCGCAATAGCTCCATATCGATACGCGGCTTGACATAAAATCCTTCGGTGAAGGATTTCGAAACCATATAGATTAAATTCTGATAGCCGGTTTGATTTTTTACCAAAAGAATCAGGTGACTGTTGAAATAGGCTTGCGTCCGTATTTTATTCAACCGGGATGCTTCCGCGAGATATACCTCACACCCGATGATGGGTTGGATCCCTTCTTGCACACAAGCCTTGTAAAAATCAACGGCGCCGTACATGACACCGTGATCTGTGATTGCTACCGCTTTGTGACCGGCCGCCTTCGCCATACGGGGAATTTCGGCAATACGGCAGGCGCCGTCCAGAAGACTGTATTCACTATGGAGATGAAGGTGAACAAAATCACTCATTTTTTCTTCCTTTCCCTTCCCTGGGGTATCATATCAGAGAAGGTGTTCTTTGGCAAAACGGAGAATTTTCTGCAAGCGATGATTGACGCCTGATTTGGTGAGCGGCGGCTCGTGCATCGCCGCGATTTCCGGCAAGGAACATTCGGGATGTTCCAGACGAATTTGCGCCGTGATTTGCAATTCCTTGGGGAGCAGTTGAATTTTTCCAGACTCCGCAAGCAAGCGGATCGCGCGCAGTTGATGCGCGGCGGCGGAGGTGGAACGGGCGATATTGAAGGTGTCGCAATTGACACGCCGGTTTTCTTCCCCGCGCAGTTTGCGGAAACGGCCGATATCCATCATTTGGAAGGAGGCGTTTTGCGCGCCGATAGCGAGAAGAAAATCTTCAATGTTTTCACTGTTTTTGAAATAAAGCGCCGGACTGTTGCGGCGGATAATTTGTTTGGGAGCAAGCCCGAGTTCGGTTAGAAGAGCGGCAAACATCGCGCGCACCTGTTCGCTTTTCAAGAGTAATTCCAGATGGTATCCCTTGCTGTCCGGCGAGGAGACGGTGCCGGAGGCGAGAAAGAGGCCGCGCAAAAGGCAAAAGCGGCAGGCCTCGCAGGTGAGAAAGGTCGTCATGTCGGTAAGGCAGGCATTTAATACCTCGACGCTTCTGTTTACCGTCTCGACAGGCGGCGCAAGAAGTTTGGCATAAGAGGAGCCACCGGGGCGTCCGACGGCCGAAGGCAACGCGCCTGTTTCTTCAAATTGCGGCGTCACCGATGTCATTTGCCTAAAAAGCCAGGAAAAAAGCGCCCGGATATTTTCGTTGTCGGTGGAAAAAACAAGGACGCGATTTTCCGGAACATACTGCGCAAACAACATGCCCAACAAAAGAGCGCGCCGACAGCATCTTTTTTTTACGGTCAGTGTGCAAAGGGTATCTTTGACTTCCGAAGAAAAAGACACGAGAATCCCTCCTATTTGGCAATATCCCGATGCATCGTCAGCGCGGTGCAATTTTCACAGCCGCCAAGATGCTTACAAAGCGCTTCCGCCATGGTGACAGAACGGTGTTTTCCGCCGGTACAGCCGAACGCCACATTGAGCTGCGACCGACCGTCCCCGAGATAAAGCGGCAGAAGATACTCCACAAGATCACAGATCTTTTTAAAAAAGGTTTGTGATGTTTCAAAAGACATGACATAATCGGAAACTTCCTTGTCAAGTCCTGTTTTGTGTTTTAACTCATCGATATAAAAAGGATTGGGCAAACAGCGCACATCAAAGACGAGATCCGCTTCGTGCGGCAGCCCATACTTGAATCCAAACGAAAAACACTGAACCACGAGCTGCGGCGCGGTGTTGCCGTGAACAATGCGGTTCAACTGTTCACGGCAGGCGTTTTGCGATAAATGACTGGTATCGATGACATCGTCCGCCAAACGCTTGACTTCCGAGAGCATGAACTGTTCTTTCTGCAGTGCCTGAGAGAGCGTCATGGGATGAGAGAGCATCAGCGGATGCGTACGCCGCGTTTCTTTGTAGCGATTGATCAGAACTTCCGGCGAAGCGTCAAGGAACAGCAGATGGCAATGACCGTAGGATTTTTCACGAATCCCGTTGAGAATGGTGATCAACTCGTTAAAGTTATCGCAGCCCCGAACATCAATGATCAAGGCAATCTTCTGGTTTTTTCCTTCTTGGTGGGAATATAGATCAATAAATTGAGAAAGGAGGCTGACGGGAATATTATCAATACAATAATAACCAAAATCCTCAAGTACACTGCCGACAAAAGTCTTTCCCGCGCCGGACATACCGGTTACAATCATGATATCCATCATAACACCATCCTTCTCCTTATAGAAATTTCAAGCGTTTTATTTTTCGCTGACAAATTCGATTTCCCGTTGAAGCTGTATATGATACCGCCTGAAAATCCTCTCGATAATCTGCTCAGTCAAAGCGGCAACATCGGCGGCTGACGCCTGCCCGGTATTTACGATGAATCCCGCGTGCTTTTCCGATACGCAAGCGCCGTTGACCGCCAGGCCCTTCAGTCCCGCTTCATCGATCAGGCGAGCGGGTATCACACCGTCAGCACGACGGAATACGCTGCCCGCGCTTTTTTCGCCGACAGGCTGTGTTGCCTCTCTTTTTTTTCGATTGGTTTGCATCGTCTCTTGGATCAGCATGGGATCGCCCGGCAGAAGAGAAAGACGGCAGGAAAGTAAAATCCGGTTTGTCTTCTGATATACCGAATGCCGATAGGAAAAATCATGCTCGATACAGCGGCCAATTTTGCCGTTTTCGTCAAGATACTCGGAAAAAACCACAATATCCTTCATTTCCCTGCCATAGGCGCCGGCGTTCATGCGCACCGCGCCCCCGACCGTTCCCGGAATACCGCAGGCAAATTCCAATCCGGTCAACGACTTTTTGGCGGCTTGAGCCGATAAGGCAATCAAGGAGGCGCCGGCCTCGGTCCACACTTCGTTTTGTTCCCATCGTATGGCACGCATACGGCGGGTGAGCAGAACGGCGCCGCGAAACCCGGCATCGGCAAACACTACATTGGAGCAGTTACCGAAAATCCGCGTGCGGATTCCATAAGCCCGCAGCAAGGCGAGCGCCTCGCTTAACGCTTCTGCGCTTTCCGGTTCGATCAAAAAATCTGCGGGGCCGCCGATCCCGAAAGTGGTATAAGGAGCCAGAGGAATGTTTTCGCGGACAGTCGCCGCGTTCCCTAACCGAGCGGTCAATTCGTCGCAAAGCTTCATAGGCAAATAAAGCGGTGGAAACTCTTTTTACCCTTTTTCACCAATACATCCTTGCCGGCAAAGAGCGCCGCTTCTATTTTTTTGTCAATTTCAAGGATTTTTTCGCCGTTTACCGTAATGCCCCCCTGCTGGATCAGGCGGCGCGCTTCGCCCTTGGAGGGCGCAAGACGGGATTTGACCAAAAGATCCACCACCGAAATACTGCCGTCGGTAAAGTCTTCCGCCGAAAGTTCGGTCGTGGGCATATCTTCGGTCACAGAACCGGCGGCAAAAACCGTGCGAGCGGCGGCCAAGGCTTTTTCCGCCTCTTCTTCCCCATGGATCAGTTTTGTCAGTTCATAAGCCAGGACTTCTTTGGCTTGATTGATCTCGCTCCCCTGAAGCGCGGCATATTTTTCGATTTCAGACAGCGGCAGGAAAGTGAGCATTTTCATGCATTTGATGACATCGGCGTCGTCAATATTGCGCCAATACTGGAAAAATTCGTAAGGCGGCGTTTTTTCGGGATCCAGCCAGACCGCGCCTTTTTCGGTTTTGCCCATTTTTTTGCCTTCGCTGTTCAAAAGCAGATTGAAGGTCAGACCGTAAACCTCTTTCCCTTCTTTTCTGCGCACAAGCTGTACACCGCCCAAAATATTGGACCATTGATCATCGCCCCCCATTTCCAGAACGCAATGATAGTCTTTGAAAAGACGGTAGAAGTCATATCCCTGCATGAGCATGTAATTGAATTCCAAAAAGGTCAGGCCGTTTTCCATGCGGGATTTATAGCATTCCGCCGTAAGCATTTTGTTGACCGAAAAATGTACGCCTACTTCCCGGAGAAAGTCAATGTAATTGAGCGAAAGAAGCCAATCGCCGTTATTGACAAAATAGGCTTTTTGGTCGCTGGTATCGATGAATTTTGCCATCTGCTTTTTAAAGCATTCGATGTTGTGGGCAATGGTTTCTTTGGTGAGCATTTTCCGCATATCGCTTTTGCCGGAAGGGTCGCCGATCATGCCGGTGCCGCCGCCAAAGAGCGCGATGGGCGTATGTCCTGCCATCTGCATATGCGCCATGATCTTCATCTGGATAAAATGGCCGATATGAAGACTGTCCGCAGTCGGGTCAAACCCGATATAAAAAACGGTTTTTTGGTTGTCGAGAAGATCTTTAACGGCCTCCTCATTGGTGCATTGCGCAATAAGACCGCGATCGATAAATTCCTGATACAATCCCATGGGTCGATTCTCCTTTTGTTGCCTTTTCGTGATTGTTTTAAAATGTTTTAGACAGTATTTGCTTTCAGAAAATGGAACGATTTAACTATATTGTTCTGCATTATAGCTTTTATATCATGCTTTTTTGCGCGAGGTTTCGAGAAGCTCCTTCGCCGTGTCTCTGACTTTTTCGGTGATATTGATGCCGCCTATGATGCGCGACAATTCTTCTATCCTGCCGGATGTCGATAAAAGCTCGAGCGATGTTTGGACGCGCCCCTCTTTTTCTTCTTTTCGGATCAGATAATGGGTATCCGCCAGGGCGGCTATCTGCGCGGCGTGCGTAATGCAGATCACCTGTGCCGTTTCGGAAAGTTCATGCAATTTGAATCCGATTTTTTGCGAGGTTTTGCCCGAAACGCCGGTGTCGATCTCATCAAAAATCAGCGTACTGACGGATTCCGCGTTGGACAGCACGCATTGAATGGCCAGCATGGTGCGGGACAGTTCCCCGCCCGACGCCACTTTGGTCAAGGGTTTCATGGGTTCGCCCGGATTGGTGGAAATGAAAAATTCAACCTTGTCAAAACCGTCCTGTCCAAGCGCCGGGCCATCGTTTACGAGCTGTTCTTCTACCGCGACCGAAAAGGAAACTTTGTTCATGTCAAGATACTGCAGTACGGCGCAGATGCTTTCCGACAGATTTTTTCCCGCCTCGCGCCGTTTATCATGGAGTTCTTTTGCCAGTAACAGCAATTTCTTTTTCTGCGTTTCCACGACCTTTTCATATTGCTGTATCTTTTCGTCCATGGATTCGATCTCATTCAGAGAAGCCTTGGCTTTTTCGAGAAAGTCAAGCACTTGCGCAACGCTGTCGCCGTATTTCTTTTTGAGTTTTCGGATCTGATTCAGGCGCTCGTCGATTTCTTCCAATTCCTGTTCGGGAGAGGCGGAAGAAGAAGGCAGATAGGCCCCGATCTGTTTGGCGGTATTTTCTAATTCCGCCGCGATGTCAGCCAGACGGTCGGCGAGCGGCGCACATTCCGGCAGGATGGCCGAAAGCTGTACGACGGCGTCTTGCGCATATTCCACAAGTTGCACGGCCGGCGTCCCCTTGCTGTTTTTGTATAGCGCCCGGTAAGCTGAAATAATATGTTTGCTCAACAGTTTGGCGTTTTTCAAAAGTGTTTTTCTTGAAAGCAGCTCTTCCTCTTCCCCTACGGTCAGATTGGCGCTTTCGATATCACTGATCTGATAGGTGAGAAGGTCACGCATACGCTCCTTGTTTTGTTCGCTTTCCGAGAAACGGCGCAGCGAAAGGAGCGCATCTTTATAGAGCGCGTATTCTTTTTGATACTTTTCCAGAAGTTCCTGTGTCGCGGCAAATCGGTCAAGATAACCGATATGATTGGCCGGATTCTGAATTATCTGGCTGTCATGCTGACCGTGAATATTGATAAGCCCCATGCAACAGGCGCGCCCCACGCCGTTGCTCACGGCGCGGCCGTTAATCCGTGTGGTAACTTTGCCGTCATCGGTGATCGTTTTGGCAATTTCAATGGCGCCGTCATCGGGAGCAATGCCATAGGTTGCAAGAAGCGTGATAGCGTCCGGCGATATATCCGTGAAAAATCCCGAAACAAGCGCTCGGTTTTCGCCGGTTCGCACAAGGTCGCGCTGCGCTTTCCCGCCCAAGAGAAACGCAATGGAGTCAATCAGAATCGATTTTCCCGCGCCGGTTTCACCGGTCAGCACGGTAAAGCCTTTTGAAAAATCGGCATCCAGTCGCTTGATCACAGCGATATTTTCAATATGCAGCGATTTCAGCATGTGACGGTCCTTTCTTTTCTCTCTTTACGCCAAGTCAATAGCGGAGCATTCCGCTGAGTTTCTGTTGCATTTCCGATGCTTCCTGCTCGGTGTGAAGTACGGCAATAATGGTATCATCGCCGGCGATGCTGCCGAGAATCTCATTCTGACAGATCGTATCGATGGCGGCGGCGGCCGCGTTTGCCATGCCTGGATAGGTCTTGATCACCATCAGATTTCCGGCATATTGCACGGAAACGACCGTTTCAGACAGGATCGTGCGATACTTCGCGCCGCTGTCTGCGGGATCGGAGGTTTTGACCGAATATTTGTATCGATCGCCATCGAAGGAGATTTTTACAATTTTCAGTTCCTTGATGTCCCGTGAAACCGTAGATTGCGTGACGGCAAATCCACGACGGACGAGTTCCGCTGTCAATTCTTCCTGCGTTTCAATGTTCATTTGCGAAATAATGGCAATAATAGCGTTTTGTCTTTCTTTTTTCATGTTAAATCCTTACAAGCGGTAACTGTAGTACCGATATTTGAATCCGCCGGCCATCGGCCGGTATGACCAATCAAAGATCAGACATTTTGCGATAGAGAATCCGCCCGAAACTACCGGGCGTGGCGATCAGAGAAAGCGGCGTGGGTGAGATGCGGATGACGGTTCGGTCTTCCTGCGTGAGAAGCGTTGTTTCGTCCCCGTCTAAAGTTAGGCAGGCGTTGGGGCTATGGGAAGTCATTGTGATCACATGATCCTTGTCAAAAACGATGGGGCGCGCTTTTAATGAATGCGCGCAAATCGGGATTGCTTCCATGACCGAAAGCGAGGGATCCAACACCACGCCGCCGGCCGACATGGCGTAAGCGGTGGAGCCGGTAGCGGTGGAAACGATCATGCCGTCTCCGCGATAGCCGCAGATGAGATCGGAATCACAATAAAGCGATGTTTCAATGACCCCGTGTCCCGTGTTTTTGGTAATGACCGCGTCGTTAACCACAAGCCGATCTTCAAAAACCGGAGTGGCGTTCCGATAAAGCGAAACCGAGAGGAGCGCGCGTTTTTGTATTGGGCTTTCCGTCTGCAATAGCGGCACAATCTGATCCAGCTCCTGCCGTTCCAACTGCGCGATATAGCCGAGCCGCCCCGTGTTGACCGCCAATATGGGAATACCGTGGAGAGCGGCGACAGAAGCCGCCCTTAAAATGGTGCCGTCTCCGCCGATCACCAGCATGGCATCGGCGTTTTGATATAACGCCTCCGCTGTTTTTGGCACAATACGCGGATCAATCATGCGCGGATCGGGCGTTGCCATCCGCGCGGTAACACAAAATCCGGCGGACAAAAGCAGTTCGGCGGCTTTCGCTGTTACCGCAAGTCCGGGATCGCGGTCGGCATTATAATGTAAAACAACAGTTTTCATAAACCCTCCTCGGTATAGCCCGCGTTTGAAAAGTAGCGGTCGCCACGGATCGGCTGCCTATCTTCCCTTCCGGAACAACGCCAGATATTCGATATTGCCGTCACCGCCCCGGATGACCGATTCCATGAGGCCGCACGCAGAGAATCCGCAAGATGCGGCAGAGGCCAACACCCCATCCACAGAGGAACGCCGGAGCGAATCGTTTTTGACGATGCCGCCTTTCCCGATGCCGCTTTTCCCCACTTCAAACTGCGGTTTTATCAGCGAAATAAAGAATCCGCCCTCCTTCAGTAAAGAAGCGACGACCGGGTGAAGGAGTTTTTGAGAAATAAACGAGACATCCATGACGGCAAGATCGCAAAGTTCGCCGATCTGTTCTCGGGTCAGATATCGGGCATTGGTGTTTTCCATAGAAATGACAGCGGGATTTTCTCGCAATTTGTGGTGCAATTGATCGTGTCCGGCATCCAGCGCATAGATTTTTTTTGCGCCGTATTGTAAAAGACAGTCGGTAAATCCGCCGGTAGAGGCGCCGAAATCGATGGCGGTCATGCCGACCGGGGAAAAATCGAAAAAGAGGAGCGCGGCTTCTAACTTTTCGCCGCCGCGACTGACAAAACGCGGCGCATCGCCTTTCAGTGTCAGAACCGAAGTTTCTTTAAGATCGGCGGAAGGCTTTTCTATCGGGCGCCCATCGCATAAGACAATGCCGCGGTCGATGAGCGCGGCCGCCTGTGTCCTGCTGGTCGCCAGTCCTTTTTGAAAAAGAAGTTTATCGGCACGCATAGAGCGCTTTCCTCTCTGATCTTTTTTGCAACAGTTTGCGGCGTCATCTTTCTTATTTGGTGCGCAGGAGCAAATATCTTGCCAAACAAGTTAGCTGATCGTTCCCCTCAAACGGCAGAATCGCGCGCATGGCTTCTACCGTTTGGCAAACGGCGAAATCAAACGCGTCGCCGGGAGACATAAACCGAAGAAAAGTGAGTTTATCGTTGGCTTCATCGCTGGCGCTTTTCCCGGTGTCGGCTTCGCTTTCGGTATAATCGAGAAGATCGTCGATGATCTGAAATGCCAGACCAACGGCATCGGCGTAAGCGGTCGCGGCCGCGACCGCCTGCGCGTCATCATATTTTCCCGCCGCGAGTACGCCGAGCAATGCCGCGCAGCGGATCATGGCGCCGGTTTTTAACCGGTGCGTTTTCAAAAGCCACTCGAACGCCGGCGTCGGCTGTTTTTCCGCAAGGTCCATTTCTTGTCCTGCCACCATGCCAAGAGGTCCCGCAGCCTGTGCTAAGAGTATGACGGCGCGGTTATTATCCGATGCCGTTGCATAGGGATTGGAAGCGGCCAGCTCGAAAGCATAGGTCAAAAGACCGTCTCCCGCCAAAACGGCGCGCGCTTCGCCAAACTGTTTGTGGCAGGAAGGGCGTCCACGGCGAAGGTCGTCGTCATCCATACAAGGCAGATCGTCATGAATCAAAGAATAGGTATGAATGCATTCGAGCGCCGCGGCGTAAGGGAGCACCTTTTCTTCCGATCCGCCGAAGAGCCGGCAAAAGAGTTGCGCCAGCGCCGGACGGATGCGCTTTCCGCCGCCCTGTACCGAATAACGCATGGCGTCCCAAAGCGGGAGAATATCGGGATCCTGACAAGAGAGAGCTTTTGCCAGGACCTGATCGGTTTTTTCGGCCATTGTTTCAAGCACTTTCTGAATCTCCATAGGGTTCCTTCTTTTGGCAAACAATGCCGTCATTCATTGCTTTCGTTTTTTTCGCCGTTTTGGGGAAAAGGCGTTTCGCTTACCGTTCCGTCCGGATTTTTCGTAAGCAGGCGGATTTTGCTTTCCGCCGTATCCAGTTTTTCATTGCAGAACTTGACTAGGCGTACCCCTTCTTCAAAGAGCGAAAGCGATTCATCCAAGGGTGCCGAACCATTTTCCAGCGAACGGACAATCTGCTCCAACCGGGCAATGGCGTTTTCAAAGTTCATTTCTTTTTCCTTTTCGCTTCCCATGCGTTCCTCATTTCTCAGCCGGCACCGGCTTGTTTTTTTCTTTGTTTTCCACGCGGGCGCCGATCTTGCCGTCACCTGTGGTAAGGGTCAGATATTCCCCTTGGGAAACATCCTCCACACTTTTGACAAGCTTTCCCTTTTCGGAAAAGACCGCCGCATAGCCGCGAAGAAGCACCGAAAGCGGGTTGAGGGCTTCCAATTTGGAGGCGATTTTCTCCCATGCCGTCCGTTTTGTCAAAAGCAGTGTGCGCGCGGCGTTTTCAAATTGCGCCGTATCCATGATGAGTCTGGTTTTCTTTTCATCCAGAATGTAGATCGGCTCGCGCATGACTTTGCTGTCCGATAGAAAGGTCAGCGCTTTTCTTTTCAGCGCAAGGGAGGAGGCGGTCAGCGTCTGCATTCTGCCGATGATGTTCAAAATTTTCCGTTTTAATTCCTGCGTTTCCGGCACGGCAAGTTCGGCGGCCGCCGACGGCGTCGGCGCGCGGCGGTCGGCGACAAAATCGCAAATAGTAAAATCTGTTTCATGACCGACGGCCGAAATCACGGGAATCCGTGAGGCGGCAACAGCGCGTGCCAACGCTTCGTTGTTAAACGCCCATAAATCTTCAATCGAGCCGCCGCCCCGCCCTAAAATGATGACATCGACGGAATTGCCGGTATTGAAATAGGTCAGCCCTTCTATGAGCTGGGCGGGAGCGCCGTCTCCCTGAACCAAGGAAGGATAGAGATAAATCGTGGCGTAGGCAAAACGGCGGGTAATGATATTGATGATATCGCGAATGGCAGCGCCTGTCGGCGATGTGATGACCCCGATGCGGGTCGGGATTTTGGGCAGCGGCTTTTTGCGCGCCGGATCGCACAGCCCTTCGGCCTGTAATTTCCGTTTTAACTGTTCAAAAGCGATATACAATGCGCCGATGCCGTCAGGCTCCATGCTGTCGGCATAGAAATTATAGATGCCGTCGCGCAAATATCCGCTGACGCGTCCGTGCAGAATCACTTTCATGCCGTTTTCCGGCACAAACTTCAGTTTGGCCGCCGATGACGCGAACATCAAAGCGCGGATCAGCGAATTTTCATCCTTGACGGTGAAGTACAGATGTCCGGTTTTATGGTGGACAAAATTGGAGATTTCGCCTTTCAGATACAAAGAAGACAAAAAACGGTCGGAATCGATTTTACTTTTAATGTATTCGTTCAGCGCCGACACCGTGAGAATGACTTTTTCATCAGCCATGGCTCAAGTACCTTTCTTCACATAGTAGAGCAATCCCGGCCGCGTTGTCAGACGAAAAAGCAGGCTCGGCAAACCAGGCGTCCATTTTTTGTCCGATGGTTTTTTGCAAATAGCGGTTCCCCATCACGCCGCCCGAGAATAGAACGACAAGATTGCCCACCTGTTTCAGCGCGTTTTGGGCAAGAAGCGAAAGCGTTTTTTCAACGCTGGCCAACACAAAAGCCGCGACAACGCCGGGCGAATATCCGGCGCCAAGGTAGTCGGCCGCCTTGTTTTCCAAGCCGGAGAAATGACAGGCGAGGCCTGACACCGTTGCCATCGGTGTGACTCTTCCCTTCAATTCGGCAAGCGCGTCAAAATCCGCTAATTGCTCCAGCGCCGGTCCGCAGGGGAAGGCAAGCCCGAGCGAGACGCCGACGCGGTCAATAAGCTGTCCCGCGTGGATATCGAGACTGCCGCCAAGACAGGTAATTGCGCCCTTTTCATAAAGCAAGACTTCGGTTGTGCCTCCCGACACATGAAAGGCAAGACAGCGCCCGCCAACCAGATCATTGCGTCCGGCGGAATACATGGCGGCGCGCACATGGCCCGCCTGATGAGAAAAAAAGGAAAGGGGGATATTCAAAATCTGCGACAACATGGTTGCCGCGCTGACGCCGGCAAGAAAACAAGGCATGTAGGAGCCTTCCACATCCCTCGGTCTCGCGGAAACGCCGATGGCCTGCGGATGATAAGAAGCAACCGCCTCTATGACTTCCGGCAAGTTTTTGACATGGGAGAAAACCGCCTCGTTCTGGCGGATGCCACGCTCTCCGGGGCGAACCGATACCGGCCGTTTGCTGTTGACAAGAACGGCGCCTTTTGCGACAACGGCGGCCGATGTGGTATAATTACTGGTATCAATCCCGAGAAAGGCGCTCATTTTTTCAGGTTTGCCGCTTCGGCAACAGCATTCAGAACGCCGTTGATAAACGCCGGCGCCTCGTCGCTGTCATATTTTTTGGCAAGTTCCACAGCTTCGTTGATGGAAATGGAAAAGGGGATGTCGGCATAGAGCATTTCATAGACCGAGATGCGCAGGATCGCGTGGGAAATGCGGGAAAGGCGATTCAAGCGCCAACCGTGTATTTTCGCGCCAATTTTTTCGTCGATTTCCGATAAATGTTCATAAATTCCGTGAACGGCGTCTATCAGATAGGGATCGTCAAGGTCGCGATTGTCCTTTTCCTTGAGAATGGTATCTTCCAATTCCTCTGCGGGATTAAAAGACATTTCGTATAAAAGAACCAGCAGTGCCTCGCGGGCTTCGCTTCGTTTCATGGGAGTCTGTGCCTTTCTTTGCATCATATGTGCATGAATATACAAATTATATTATACTTGTTTTTCCTGTTTTGTCAAGGGATTGCTTTGCGGAAATAAGGCTTTTACCAAAGGTTTTTTCACAAAACGATTCCGCCCGTCATGCTTTTTTTCATTTGGTTTGAAAGAAGCGCCGCTTCCCTCTTGCCAAAGCGCTTTCTTTTGTGGTATAATATTTTTAAATCTGACGGTTTTACGGTTTGTTCCAACCGTTTTTGTTTTCCGAAAGGAGCGGCCATGAAGTCCCTCTCTTTTTTTCTCAAAAAAATTTTAGCGCCCGCCTGTGTGTTTTTTACCGTGATCGTCACGGTTCTGGCGCTCGCGGTAAGCGCGGCGGCCGATCAACTCGTCAATCTCAACTTAGCTTCGCTGGCCATGTGCTTTGTCGCCGGGCTATGCCTTTCCCTGACCGACCGCCTGCTGTATCTCAATAAAATCAGTTTTATTCTTCGGCTCCTTCTCCACATGAGCCTGTCGGTGCTTTCGGTCAGTCTTACCGTCGCTCTTTTCTCTCTGGCGGGCGGTATTCTTTATCCTGCCACCTCCTGCAGTTTTTACCTTGTGCTGGCCTTGATCACGGTCTATTTTGTTTTGATCTTCCCTTTTGTTCTCATTCGCCATGCGTTGGAAAAACGAAACGCAGCTTTCGAGATGCAAAAGAAAGATTCCCGTTCGTCTTTCCAAAAATAAAACCGCCGGTATCGGCGGTCAGGTTTGGGACACGGTATTTTCGGCTTTTTTGTGAATCACAACCCGATGAATCGGAAAGCCTTGTGAAGAAAAATTCTTCTCGTATTCGGTCATAATATTGTCGGCATTGTAACTGCTGTTGTGCAGGTCGTAAGTGAGATCGGTAACGGGCAGCGACAGCGCGGCGCACTCTTCCAAGGTGAAGTCAAAGAGCGGGCGGTTATCGGTTTTAAAAATGATTTTGCCGTCCGGTGTGAGGACAGAACAGTATTTTTCAAGAAACAGCCGATAGGTTAGCCGGCGCTTGAAGTGGCGGGCTTTCGGCCATGGGTCGGAAAAATTGAGATAGATGGTGGAAACTTCGCCGCTTTCGAAGAGTTCGGGCAGATGTACCGCGTTGGCATTGATAAAGCGCAGATTGGCAAGCGATTCGGCTTTGGCCGTTTCCAGCGCCGTGATCAGCGCCGAGGTGCTGACTTCCAGCGCGACAAAAAAGCGTTGCGGATACCGACGCGCCATCTGGCAGATGAACCCGCCCTTGCCACATCCGATTTCCAATTCAAGCGGCATTTTATCCCGATAGACAAGAAGATCTTCCCTGCTTTTCAGCAAATAGTCTTCGCAGGCAAGCAGGCGGCTTTCGGCGTTTTTCTTTTTTCTCATGCGCATGATCGTAAAATCCCCACAAATCGTAATGAACAGGCTTTATTATAGCATCGTTTTATAGAAAAAGCAAGAGATTTTTCAAAAAGGAGGCCGGAATGGAAGAAGCGATTTATTGGCAAAAACTTCGCGAGGAACTTTTAAAAAAGTCTCTCTCTTTTCTTGCCTGCGAAAAAATCCTGACCGAAGAGCAAGAAAAAGCCGCCGCCCTCGCTCAAGCAGAGCGTCTTGCTTTTTTCTCGTATGAACATCTCGAGCAATGTCTACACTCCGTAGAAGAAAAAGACGCCGATCCCGATATGACCGCTCAAACCAGACTGTCTCCTGTTTTTTTAGCGGTCGATCCGGACAAAACTATCACGCCGGAAAAAACGGTGGTTTCTTCTTTCAAACAACGGCTCCCGCAGGGCAACGATGTCATGATTTCGTCGGAAACTTCTACAGAAACGGCTGACTCCACTGTCATTATCCCGCCGTCGCTGTCCCAACTGATCGACCAGACCGCCACCATCCCCATTTCGCGAAAGCCTTTCGGGGATCGGATGGAGGATGACACCCTACCGCCTGACCAAATGAAAAAAAAGGCAGAAGCGGCGCCGGCGCCTTCTCGGGCCTTGACGCCCCAAGAAGAAGCGGGTACTGCTCATCGGAACGCTTTGGCGGCAGAAAAAGAGCCTCCCGCTCCTCCTGTGGCCGTCACACCGAACACGCCGACGCAAGCGCCTTCGTCCTCTCGGCAAGCCGCGCCAAGCGCGGCGTCATCGGTGGCTTTGGCCATGGCTCTTTCGGAAGGACACGGCAAGCGCAACGCCCTTCTTTTTGCGGCGGCGGAGCTTCCCTTTTTGTGCTTGCTCCCGATTGTCGGGATGGTTTTGCTGATGGCGATCCATCTTCTTTTCTTCTTCGGCCTTGTTCTGATTGCTTTTTTGGCAGCGGCTCTGTTTTTGCTGCCCGTTTCTCTTTGCCTCTGGTCGGTCTTTTTTGCCGGTCAGGCGTTTGTTCAGGGGCATTTGGCGCAGGGCGCCGCAGAGGGGGCGCTGGCGCTTGTTGCCTTGGGTTTTACGCTGCTTGGCCTTCTTTTGATCCGCCTGCTTTATCAAAAGCTTTTCCTTCCGCTCTGGCAAGGAATGATCGCTTTTGACAGGCGCTTTCTCTCCCGCTTTGGCGCGGCGTGCGCTTTTATCCGAAAGGGGGCGGCTCGGTTATGAAACATCGTTTTTCCAAAACGACGGTCTTGATCGGCGTTGCCTGCGCGCTCATTTTTCTCGGGCTGTTTCTCCTGATTTTACTGCCCAAACAATCTTTTGCCGTTTGCGAGCCGATCATCTTTGATCTGTCAAAAGAAGATATGCGTCTTTTGTCGTTTGATATTTCGGACTGTGAGATCATCTTGCGGCAAGGGGAAACCTCGTCGATTGTCGCCACGGGGTTCTATCGGGAAGAGCTGCAATTTGTCAGAGAAAACGGCAGTATTTCGCTGAAAGAATCAACATCATTGTTTGGCATAGGAGCTGAGCCTGTGGGCGCTGTCACCTATTGGCAGCACAAGATGCCGCAAGACGAAAGAAAGATCGAAATCACCCTTTCTCCCGATGACTCTTATCTGCTGCTTTCTTTTGCCTTACAAAACACGGTCGTCGATTTTTCCGGTTCTTTTTACCATATGTCGCTTACGGCTGTTAATTCGGAAATAGATATGTCTATCGAGGCGTTTCATGACATCCGGGTCGATCTCGACCAATGTAAGACAAATTTTCACATTTTCCGCTCGTTGGATAGTTTTTCACGCCTGATTGAAAGTTTTGACTGCGATTTTTCATTCAACGGAGAAACCGCGGTAAATTCTGACAGCTATCAGGCGGCAAAAGCCGACGATATACTGAAACTTCGTTTACAGGGCGGAAACGCCGATATTGCCATAGACCGCTCATAAAGGCTTGTCCTAGTCGCGCTATCGCGTTGACGGTCAAAAACGCATAACTGCTATTTTTTCGGGCAAACTAACCCTGCACGAAATAGACAGACGTGCAACTTCCACAATCAGAAAGGCTATAAGCGGATATGATACTCGATAGAATCGCGCTTATTCTTTTGATCGTCGGCGGTCTTAACTGGGGAAGCATCGGTCTTTTCCGTTTTGATGTCGTCGCCTGGATTTTCGGAGGACAGGGTGCTGTCGTCAGCCGTATTATTTACGTTCTGGTGGGCCTTGCCGCTCTCTGGAGTGTTTCCCTTTTCTTCCGCGAAAGAAACGCCGTTATCGACAATACGAAAGAATAAAACCATAAAAAAGAGCTGTAGCGCTTTGTGCGTCACAGCTCTTTCTTATGGTTCATGTTGCAGTGGAAAGCAAAGATCGGATGGTTTGGACGAAACGATCGTTGTTGTCGGTCGCGAGAAGGATCACAAAATTCTGCGCCGTCAGAACGGTGACTTGGGTTGTGTCGGTAAGCGCATCTCCCATGGCGCCGGATTCTAACAGCGCGGCGCGGGCGGCAAGCATTTCTTCCACCTGCGGCGTATCGTAAAGCGAAGCGGTACGGAAAAGACAGATTTCAAAAAGTTCGCTTCCGCTGCCGGTACAGATGAGATAATCATCGCAGAGGGATAACGCCGGATGAAGCCGATCCGATCCTTGAAAAAACATGCGCAATAACAAGGGAGAATTGGTGTCATCGGCGCGAAAGCTCGCCACTTGACAGGGCGGCAAGACGATCTTTTCGGTCAAGGCGGAAAAAAGCTCATAGGCAGACATATCGCTCTTGCCATGACAGGCCGTCATCGATAAGAGCAAAAAAACAAGCAGGAGCAGCGCGCACTTTTTCATAACAATCACCCCGCTCTCACTCTATGAGCAAGGCGGGGTGATTATTCCTTGATCCAAATCAGGTGATCGGATTACGGGCGCGCAGGGCGCGAGCGAGCGTGACTTCATCGGCATATTCGATGTCGGCGCCGACGGGAATACCGAGAGCGGGACGCGTCACTTTGATGCCGATGGGCGCGATCAGTTTCATAAGATAGGCCGCTGTGGTGTCCCCTTCTATGGTGGGATTGGTCGCTACAATCACTTCTTCCACCTCTTCTTTTTGCAGGCGTTCCATCAGTTTATCCAGCCCCAACTGGTCGGGACCGATCCCCTTCATGGGCGAGAGAACGCCGGAAAGGACAAAAAATTTGCCGCGATAATCCCGTATCCGCTCAATGCGCATCAAAGCCCGGGTATCTTCTACCACGCAAATCACCTTTTCCCGGGTGGTATCGGCGCAGATATAACAGATATCGCCGTCCGTCAAGTTATTGCAAAGCGGACACCGTTTGATGGCCGTCTTGGCCTCGGTGATGGCCTCGGCAAAAGTATTGGCCGTTTCCGCCGGCATATCCAAAATCGCCATGGCATAGCGGGTCGCTGTTTTCCGACCCACGCCCGGCAGGCGGCGGAACTGCTCGATCAATGTTTCAATGGGGGGGAGAAATTCACTCATGTAATTTAAAACAGACCGGGAATCCCGGAAAGACCCATATTGCCGGTGATCTCCGACATGGCTTTGGCGTTGGTTTCTTCTACGGTTTTTATGGCTTGATTAATGCCGGCGACAATGACATCGGAAAGCGTTTCGATGTCGTCAGGATCGACGAGAACCGGCGAAATCGCAAGAGAAAGAATCTCTTTTTTTCCATTGATTTTTACCGTGACAGCGCCGCCGCCGGCCTGAACTTCATATTCAGCCGCATCCAATTCTTCCTGTTTGGCGGCCATTTCTTCCTGCATTTTTTGTGCCTGCTTCAACATGCCCTGCATATTGGAGGGTCCCCCGCCGAAGCCTTGCGGTAATCTCGATTTCATAATCTTTTCCTTTCCGTGATGGTAAAATATGGTCTGGGTTTATATACCTTTGATGCTTACGCAAAATCGCGCAAGGGATCCTGCGGTGAGGCATCCTTGGGGCTGACCCGAAAGTTCAGCGTTTTGGCGGTGATGCCGTACTGCGCCAAAAGAAGAGATAGCGCCTCTTTGATCTCGGGACGGTCGAGCATGATCATGGAAAAAGAGCTTTCTAAATAAACGGTGACCTCGCAGGCCGCTTTGACATAGGTGGCGGTAGAGGAGCCGAGAAAAGCGGCGGCGCTGGGATTTTGTTTGGCAAAATCCTCTTTGATATCCACCCAATCGGCCAAAAGGCGCGCCGGTTCTTTTTCTTCTTTGCTAACGGGTTTTGGCTCATCGGAAAGCGCTGTCGGCGCGGGAGAAGGCGTTCCCTCTTGCGGCAGAGGTTCCGCTTGGGATGCCAAAGCCGAGGAAGGAAGCGTTTTCAGAGGGGCGCGCACCTCAAGCGCGGCGATTCTTGCTTCCAGCCCTTCCAAGGAGGAATCGGTTTTCCCAAGTGCCATTCGCACCAGCGTCAGTTCCGCCGTAATCCGCTTGACATCGCTTTTATTCATGCGGATATAGGCGTTTTCCAAAAGAGAGATATGATAGACGATCTTTTCACGGGTAAAGGCGTCCGAAAGCCTTTTAATATCGGAAAACTCCTGCTCCGATACATCCAGAATATCACGGTTTAACGCGGAGACAGAAGGAAACCGCATGATTTTGTATACCAGCATATCCCGGTACAGGGCGATTAGATCGGTCATGAAAACCGAAAGGTCTTTGGAAGAACGAAAAATATCGGAAATAATCGAAAGAATTTTTTCCGTGTCTCCCGCGCGTATGGCGTCCAGCGTTTCTACGACCGTTTCGCGGCCAACGATTCCGGCGGCGGCACGCACGCCTTCTTCCGTCACGCGGCCGTCGCGGTCGATGCACAGTTCAAACAGGCTGACGGCATCCCGCATCCCGCCCTGCGCCAGGCGGGCGATCAAAAGGCCGGCACTTTCTTCTAATATCAAACTCTCTTGCGTGGCAATGTAGTTTAATCTCTGCAAAATATCGGCGCTCGTCAAACGCTTGAAATCAAATCGCTGGCAGCGGGAGAGGATGGTGGCGGGGATATCCTGAAGTTCCGTTGTCGCAAGGACAAAAATGACATTCTGCGGCGGTTCCTCCAGCGTTTTCAGCAACGCGTTGAAAGCGCCTTCCGAAAGCATATGCACTTCATCGATGATATACACTTTCGTGCCAACGGCGCTGGGGGTAAAAATGACCTCTTCACGGATCTCGCGGATATAATCCACGCCGGTGTTGCTGGCGGCGTCCATTTCCAATACTTCTACCGAGGCGCCGGAATCGATCGCAAGACAGGAAGGACACTGATTGCAGGGATTGCCGTTGGAAGGATGTTCGCAGTTTACGGCTTTGGCTAAGATTTTGGCGCAGGAGGTTTTTCCCGTGCCGGCGGAACCGCAAAAAAGATAGGCGTGGCTGACTTTATGATTGGCCACTTCCCAAGACAAGACGGATGTGATATGTTCCTGCCCGATCACATCATCAAATGTGGCCGGTCTGTATTTCCGATATAGTGCCTGATGCATAAGAAACCGTCCTTTGTTTTTGGTTTACTTGCGGTCACCGCCCTTTTCATGAACCGACACTAGGCGAAACGGTGAGGATCACATAGCCGGTGTTATCGGGAGAAACGACGATGGAACCATAGGTTTCAGGGATCGGAATCGTTTCATCCATGGCGGTGCGGCAGATGAGGTATCCGTGAAAAGAATAAAACACATCCGGTTTTAAAAACTCGGTGATATATTCTTCCAGTGTCAGCGAGTTGAGCGTGATCAGTTCCGCATGGGGCGCTCCGACATAGCGCAGATGCCACGGCTCGTAAGTGATGCCGGTAATATCGCTTTTTCCGTGCGGATAGCGGATGATAAAGCCGTATTCATAGCAGTATCGGTTGACAAAACGCCCGGCTTCGCATTTGGGAAAAGAGGAGCCGGCATAGCCCGGCACAAAAACATCCAAAGCCAAACCGGTCTGATGTTCGCTGGCGCCGACTACCGCCGCCACATTGGCGGCGCTGTCCTGATAGATTTCCTGCTGCTCTTCGGCGGAGCGATAAGAGGAACGAATGTACAGCGGAAGATCAAATTTTTCCCGTACGGTTTCTACCAATTGACAATAAGGTTCCAAGACGGAAGCGGCAAAGACGGTGTTTTTATAGGTGGTAAGATCGGGCTGATAGGCATCATCAATCAGATGGCTTTCGTTGATCAGCATCAAGGCATCGCTCAAGGTGACATTCGGCATCGTCTTCAGCGCGTCCCATGAAACATTTCTTGTTGGCGGTTGGACGCTTTCCGCCTTGGCGCTGTGGGTCAGGCTGTACCATTTTTGTTCCAGAATAAAGCGATAGTCCCCGCGCGTGGCCAGAAAGACCGTCCCCATAAGAACCAGGGCGGCCAAAAAAACGGCCGAAATCAAAATCAACCGCCGAACAAAGCGCCTTTTTTTCATGCAACGAATCCTCATAGAAAAACAGCAGAACATCAATTAGAACCATACACCATTGTTCGAACATACGATACATGCGCGAAACCGAAGTTTATTCTCCCGACAGGCAACCCTGTGGCACACCAAAGAACCTGCTTAATGCTGCTCGGTTCCCCGCCTGACATGGTTCACAGGATTTGATTGCACAGGACCCATCGTTCAACGAATAAAGCGTTCGGTGCATAGACCACACACCGTAAGCCCTCATAAATGGAAACCACCCCTGCTGTAGCGGATTGCAGGTTCAGGGCACCGCTATCTCCCCGGCTGGTATGGCCCTAATTCATATTCTGCTGTTGTATTGATTGGTTTTCAATACTTCTATATTATAACAGAAAAGAAAAACTTATGCAAGACTTTTTCCGGAAACGGAAAAATTTTTTGTTTTTAAAACACGGATGAAAGAAAGAGGACGGACGGCGCAAGAGGCGCCGTCCGTCCCTTTTTGTCGGTTTATTCGGCGTCGTTTTCGGCGTCGGAAGCCTTGTCGGCGTCCTTCTCTTCCGCCGTGTCCTCATCCAGAGGAGAATCGTCGTCTGTGCAGAAGATCACATCTTCTTCATCGCTGATATCGTCATCGCCGATGTCAAAGAAGTCCTCGCGCAGCGCTTCCAGCATTTCGTTCTTTTCCTCTTCCTCTTTGGAGCCGGTTACCAACAGACAGGCACCGGCGGCACCGCAGACGGCGGCGACGGCGGCACAGGCGGAGGCGAGGCTCTTTCTCTTTTTCCACTGGGAGAAGAAGATAACCAGCGCGGAGAAAGCCTGGATCAAAAGGCAGATACCGATCATAAAACGGGATTTCATGAGTGCTTTTTTCATGGGAATAACTCCTTTCAGTTTTTTGTTCTATTACAGGTGAAGGGTGGATGAACAATGATTCTGATTTACACTTTGGCGTTCATTTTCAGATAGGCGTTGATAAAGCCGTCCAAGCGTCCGTCCATGACAGCCTGAATATCGCCTTCTTCATAGCCGGTTCGTGTATCTTTGACCAGTGTATAGGGCATAAAGACATAGGAACGGATCTGCGCGCCCCACTCAATGTTGGTTTTATTGCCCTGAATATCTTCAATTCGCTCTAAATTTTCGCGTTGTTTGATTTCGGCCAGCTTGCTTTTCAGCATTTTCAGCGCCGTTTCTTTATTCTGGAGCTGGGAGCGTTCCGTCTGACAGCCGACGACAATGCCGGTCGGGATATGGACAATACGGATGGCGGAATCGGTCTTGTTAATATGCTGTCCGCCGGCACCGCTGGAACGGTGCGCCGTGATTTCAATATCTTCGTCCCGGATTTCAATCGAACCGTCATCGGTAAACTCCGGCATGACTTCCACCGAGGCAAAAGAGGTATGCCGCCGGCCAGAAGCGTCAAAAGGAGAAACACGCACAAGACGGTGGACGCCGTTTTCACTTTTCAGATAGCCGTACGCATTGATGCCTTCAATCATGATGGTAGCGCTCTTGATGCCGGCCTCGTCGCCGTCTAACCAGTCGATCAGTTTTACGGTATAGCCGTGCGTCTCGCCCCACCGGCAGTACATACGGTAGAGCATCTGCGCCCAGTCCTGCGCCTCGGTGCCGCCGGCACCGGGATGAAAGGTGAGAATGGCGTTGTGTTCGTCATATTCACCGGTCAAAAGAGCGCTGAGACGCTGTTTTTCGGCTTCCTGTTCAAGCTCCGCGTTGACTTCGTCGGCGAGACTTTCGTCGTTTTCTTCGATCCCCATTTCGGCCAGAACATAGGCATCGTCCACTTTTTGGCAGAGCGCGTCATAAGCGCCGACTTTATCTTTATATTGCTTGATTTCCTGCAAGGTGAGCGAGGAGGTCTGCGGGTCATTCCAGAATCCCGCGTCTATCGTGAGTTTTTCAAGCTCTGTAATTTTTTCTTTTGTTTCACTGATTTTCAGCGCCTGCGCCAAATCGGTGAGATCCTTTTTGATCTGTCGAAGACGGATCTTTGCTTCTTCCAATTGAATGATCAAGGCGGTTCCTCCGGCATTATGATTCTTCTGCTGTTTTTTAAATTGTCACATGGATTAGATTGCTGTGAAATGTCACCGTTTCAATGGAAGAATCCAATTGATATACGGTTTGTTTCATGCCGCCAAGGACGGGATTTTCGGTAAAGAAATGGCCGGCCATGATAAGAGCAAGGCCACGGTCGGCCGCTAAGGCGGCGGCGTTATATGAAATTTCTCCGGTAATCAGGGCGTCGGCTTTGGCGGCCAGGGCTTCTTCAATAAAATCCTTGCCGGAGCCGCCCACGACCAAAACCTTGCGGATCGTGCGGTCGGGGCAAGTGTAGGTAACGGAATCGGCTTTGAGTTTTTCCTTTACCAGTTTAGCCAAATCGGCGGATTTTATGGGGGAAATCCGGCACAATCGCGCCATCGGCTGCCCCTCGGTCATCCACACTTCCCTGTCATTCATCCCTAAGGTGTCGCAAAGGCAGTCATTGACGCCGCCTTGCGCGGCATCCAACCGGGTATGAAAAGAAAGAGCCGCGATTTCCGCCGTTACCAGTCGGCACAACAGATGCGGGATCAAGTCGTCGGCATCGAGATGACGAAGCGGGGAGAAAATCAGAGGATGATGCGAAAGAATGACATCGCACCCCTCTTGTATGGCCCGATCCACGGCGTCCTCCGTGATATCCAGCGTAAGCAGGACTTTTTTGACCGGGCGATCCGGCAGAGGCACGCACATGGCGCCGTCATTGTCCCAGGAGCAGGAGAGCGAAGAAGGCCAAATATGATTTAAAGCCGTTATAAAATCGCGTAGAATCACGGCAACCTCCCGGATCGTTTCAGTGTTGGTTCAGCCCGTCAAGCCGGGCGGCAATCCCTGCCAGCAATGCGGTCAGCCGCTTTTTGTCCGTGCTATCCGGATCGCGGCAGCCGAGCAGTTGCTTTTGCAAACAGCGCCGCTGTTTTTCAAGATACGCGGCATAAGCTTTGTAATCGGAAGGATCGCAGCATCTGCCGCAGAGCGCATCGGCGACTTTCCCGTCCGCATTGACGCCGCGATAGACGGCAAGCAGCAGGCGATAGGGTTTGACACCTTCCAAAGCGTAGCGCTCTTTGACAATTTCAAATCCGTTGTTCCATAGCCAGAAACAGACGGTATCGGCATCGGTCATGGGTTGGAGAACCAACCGAAGACCTTCGGTTTTGAGAAAGGGAGCCTTTTGCAGAATGTAGCAGATGGTCTCGCCGCCCATACCGCAAATCACGATATCGGTGGGATGATAGGGCGCCACGCTGTCAAGCCCATCGGTCAAAAGTGTGACCGCGCGTTCCGCGAGACCGGCTGCGGCCAGATTTTGCGCCGCGGACGCTAGCGGCCCCTGCCGGAGATCACTGCATACCGCAAAGGAAGCGATACCGCGCAGCAAAAGATCTGCGGCCAAATAGGCGTGGTCACAGCCCACATCGGCAAGAATGACAGAGCCTGCCTGCCGACATGTCGCGTCATCGATCGGGGTTTCGACCAATGACGCGGCCAGACGCAGGCGCGGCGTGAGCGAAAAAGTCACTGTGCCGCGAGAAAATCGTTGATCTTCTTGACCAATGCGTCAACATCGGTTCCGTGTACTTCGCAGGCCTCCTGCAGGGATTCGCCGCGCGACGCGGGGCAGCCCAGACAGTGCATACCGATCTCAAAGAAGAAGGGCGCGCAATCGGGCGCTTGGTCGAGAATATCGCCGATAATGCTGTCTTTGGTAACAGTCATAGTTTTGTTTCCTTTCCCGGAATAGGCGTTTCCGAAGGATTTGTGAGGAAGGCACAACCTACCACAATTGTATTATATCGTATTTTTCCCCTTCTGTCAATTGATTTATTGATTTTTTTCCGGCTCTCTTGCGCATTTTGAAAAAAGGTGCTATAATCGAAACAGAAAGGACGGTATCGTAACATGTGCATTTTTTGTGAAATCGCGAAAAAATCGGTTCCATCTCAGGCAGTATTTGAAAATGACACCATCTTCGCTTTCCGGGACATCAATCCCCAGGCGCCTGTTCATATTCTGGTGATCCCGAAAACGCATATTGCCTCGGTCGATGCCATTACCGCCGAAAACAGCAAGGTCGTTGCCGAAATCTTTGAGGCCATCCCGAAAATTGCCGCGAACGCCGGCCTTGCAAACGGCTATCGTGTGATCTCCAACTGCGGGGCGGATGCCTGCCAAAGCGTCAAGCACCTCCATTTTCACATCTTAGGCGGCAAACAGCTCAGCGAAACCATGGCCTGATCTTTTGTCCATTGTGACAGCAAAAAGCGCCGTCGGAAGTATTTCCGGCGGCGCTTTTTGCTGTTTTGGCAAGTTAGGCAAGACACATTTTTTCAATCACGACCGGTTCGGCCGGCTCGCTTGGCGTGCCGAAGAAAGAGGGCTTTTTGCGGCAGGTCGCCACTTTATCGATCACTTCCAGCCCTTCGGTTACTTTGCCGAACGCGGCGTATTCGCCGTCAAGCCAATCGCACTTGCACTGGC
This sequence comes from uncultured Clostridia bacterium, assembly GCA_947627815.1. Taxonomy (GTDB): domain Bacteria; phylum Bacillota; class Clostridia; order Oscillospirales; family CAG-272; genus RGIG1993. Next base: position 58,911 of record CANQXN010000001.1, read on the forward strand.
AAATAAAAAATTGCGAGGTGGCGCTGTTGGGATCCTGCGAACGCGCCATCCCGAGAACGCCCCGCTCAAATTTCAGATCGTTGGGAAATCCGTTGTGCGAAAACTCCCCGGGAATGCGCTTTAACGAGGGATCGCCCCGCCCTGTGCCGGTGGGATCGCCGCCTTGAATCATGAAATCGGGAATGCAGCGATGAAAAGTCAGGCCATCATAGAACCCGGACTTTACATAGGAAAGAAACGCTTCTACCGAGGCGGGCGCCTTGTCGGGATATACTTCTAAGGTCATCGTGCCGTAATTTTTGATCGTGAGAATCACTTTTTGCGTTTTCATAAACAAACTCCGTTCTTTTTTTTTGAAAAAGGGCTGCCGAACCTTGCGGTTCGGCAAACCCTGACAGGCAAATTATTTTTCCTCTAAAAGATACATGGACTCAATGATAATCGCCTCTTTCGGCTGATAATAGGCGCCGCTCGCGTCCTGCGCCGAGGTTTTGGGGCAGTTGGCAATCGCATCTACCACATCCATGCCCTCGACGACCTTGCCGAACGCGGCATACTTGCCGTCTAAGTCATGCGCGCTGGCATGACAGATGAAAAATTGCGAAGTGCCGCTGTCATAATCCTGACTGCGCGCCAGACCGATAACGCCGCGATCAAAGAGAAGCTTGTTGTCATAGAAATTGTTTTCGGCAAATTCCCCCGACACATTAGGAAGAATCGAAAGACCGTATCCTGTGCCGGTGGGGTCGCCGCCCTGGATCATAAAGCCGGAGATGCAACGATGAAAAGTCAGACCGTTATAAAAGCCGGATTTGACATAAGAGACAAAACGAGCCACCGTCTTCGGCGCATATTGCGGATAGAGTTCCATGACAATGGTGCCATAGTCTTTCACTTTCATGACAACACGCGGCGTCCCTTCGGGAACCGGCGGATCTTCCTCAAACTCTGTTGGCAGCGTGTTGGATGCGGCCGGTTCCATCGTAGAGGAGGATCTTCGCACAAGCGTCACTACCAATGCGACAATCAGCGCCACCGCGATCACGGCCAGTACAATGCAAAGAATGACGGTACTCTTCTGCTGTTTGGGCTGTTTTGCTTCTTTTTTCAGCCGAGCTTGATATTCAGCCATCTTTTTTCTGTTATGACCCATGTTGTTTTACCCCCTGGCTTGTTATGCTTCCACATCGTAAACGAAGTTTTCAAGGACAATATTGAGATTTCCGTTGAGACAGCGGATCTCGTCAAACATTTCTTTTTGATTGGCGCCTTTTTTGAAATTGACCGCATAAGACAACTCAAACATGGTGCCGAAATTCGAGGATTTTACCTTGCACACTTCCCAGTGAACGCAATATTTATTGAGGATTTCATCAAAGATGCCGACATAATTGAGGCTTTCCGGAACAACCACTTTCAGAAGTTTTTTAGGATTGCGCTGATCGCCGAACCGCACGAACATGAGAATGATCATGACAACCGAAACCAGCACGGCAAGGACGGCGGCAACGCCGATATAGCCGCGGCCGCAGGCAAGACCCAAGGTAAGGGAGGCGAAAATGTAAGCGAGATCTTTCGGACTGCCCTGCGTAGAACGGAAACGGATAATGGTCAAAGCACCGCCGATGGAAACGGCGCTCAGAACCGTGGTCGAACCCGCCCCCGAAAGATTGGAAGAAACAAGGCATAAAACAGAAAGGATCGGCGGCAGCATCATCAGCGTATAGGCCATGCCCTTGGAGTACCCATCCAAGCGGTTGGTGAACATATAAAGAGCACTGATCAGAAGGCCGAAAACAAGGCCGCTCAAAAGGATCTCAATGAGCAGGACAAAGCTGATCTCGGAAAGGTTCTGACTGTCGATAATGGATTGCATCAGGTTGACTGCGAGAAATGTTTTCATAATTCATTGACCTCTGTTACTGGGACAGCGTGTCCGTTAATATAATATTCATATTCTTTGCCGTATTTTGAAAAGCTGGAATTGAAGATCTTGTGTTCGCTCAAGTAACGCGCCAGCCATAGCGGTACGGTGTTGGGAATCTTGATTTCCATGAGAATGTATCCTTGCGGCAGTACATCAAAGCCTGAGGTATCGCCGTTAAAGTTGACATTTTCGCGGCGCGTGAAGATCTCTTTATCAAAGGTAATCCGGAGTTCGGGATTGTCCTTGCCGAACATGGCGACCCGATCGTACGAGATATACACATTGGGGCGAAGGTCATAATACTTCAGCATCCGGAGAATTTCCTTTTTGACCTGGAGATTGAAATAGGATTCTCCGGGCAGAGGCGCGGGAAGTTCCTGGTGTTCGACCATATATTCGGCATCCTTGTAAGGCATGGTAGCTCTTCTCTTGGTAACAACACCGTTATATTTCTGCTTGATCTCAAAAAACACATTGTCCTCCGGCGCGCGGTGAGGATAGTAGGAACGCATACGCAGTTTTTCCTTATAAATCGGCGCGTCGGAAGAAACGCGGATCAAATCGTTATTGACGGAGTCGTAATAGATGTTATAGAGTTTATACGAGCGGTCGTCTAAACAATAGGGGTCATAGTCCATATAGGAAGCGAGAAACCGCCGGATCTCGTCATATTGCGCTACAGTGAGCAGATATTTTTTTTCATAGCGTTTGAACACCGTAATCGCCATACCATGCCTCCCCTCTTTTTGAAAAAGAAAAGCGTTATCCCTCAAAGGAAAACGCTTTTCCTTTATCAACCACAGTATTGTATCGAATCAATATAAATCTAATATGAAGACTTGCCAAACAAGGCGTGAATTTTGTGTATGGAATGCGGTATAGACACCGACAGTCCGATCCTTTTACTTAGGCGTTTTCTCGTTCACATGGACATCCAACTGCGGGAAAGGAATTTCCACACCGGCCATACGGAACGCCTTATCGATCGCTTCGTTGATATCGAAAAACACGGTCCAATAATTTTCGGTTTTCGTCCAAACGCGGAAAGAAAGCGTAAGCGAGCTGTCGGAAAACGCGGAAAGATAGCAGACCGGTGCGGGATCGTCAAGCACCAGCTCGTGATTGGCGGCGATAGCGATCAGGATCTTGTTCACGCGGTCAAAATCGGAAGCATACGCCACATTTACGGTGAAGTCCACACGGCGTTTGCCTTCGGTCGAGAGGTTCTGCAAAGAGGCGTTCGAGGCGACGCCGTTCGGCAGGCAGACCGTGATATTATCCGGCTTTTTCAAAACCGTATAGAAGAGGCTGATATCGGCAACCGTTCCCTCTTCGCCCGCCACTTTGATGTAATCGCCTACGACATAGGGCTTGAAAATCACCAGCAAAATACCGCCGGCGATATTGGCAAGACTCCCCTGCAAGGCAAGACCGACGGCAACACCGGCCGAGGCGAGAATCGCCACGATAGAGGTCATTTCCACGCCCAGCATGGAGATGGCAATGATCAAAATAATCGCTTTGACGGAAAACTCAAAAAAGGAAGAGAAAAAGGAGGCCACGGTGGGATCCATTTTCTTGCTTTTCCGAATCTTTTTTGCAATTTTCCCTGAAAGAACGAATCCGATCACAACCACCAAGATGGCGCCAAGCAGGCGGACGCCGGCCGTTGTGATAAATTCATAGAGAGTATCGAGAATTTTTTGCATCGAAATACTGCACCTTTCTGTAGTTTATTCATTCACTGCGGCAAATAGCCGTCGGGAACACAAAAGTAGCGGGGGCATCAGGTGTGATATGCCACAATGAAACCGCCGATGTTGTCGCCGGATACGGTATAGACGGCGCCGGCCGGCAACCGGATCGAGGTCGTGGAAAGGACGGTTTCGGCCGGGCAATAGATCACCGACCATGTCACGCCGTCGGCGTCTTTAATTTGTAAAGTGCCGTTTGTCATTCGGACGAAATTCGCGTAATGATCCAGATTTTCTATATTTTGATTCTCCATCAATTGTGCATGTGGCAACCCGACAAAACGGAAGGTAGCCAGCGCTGTGCTTTCCTGTCCCGAAAGCCCGGTATAAATGAAACCGTATTGCGCGGCATTCTGCCGGAACCATTCAAGCGCGGTCATTTCCACGCCGCCCGCTGTTACCTTTTGGGTATGCAGCGGATAAGTGGCTTTGCCGTCGTATATGTTGATCGCGATAGAGTATCCTGTGACAAAGGGACTTTGCAGGCTGTTGGCGTCCGAAAACACATAGCCGTTTACCAGCTGGATATAGGTTTCGCCGGTCGCTTCGGTAAAAGCGTTCATTAAGGCTTCTAAATAGGGGAAAGCGTCCTCTTTAATCAGGAGATTGGCGTTTGCCAACTGATAATTCTTTGATTTTTGTCCGTAAAGAACGGTAAGATTATGAGCGGGTACGCGATTGACCGAAGAAGAAACGGCACGGGAGACCGGCAGACGCAGCGGATTAAAACAGAACGGATGAAATTCATTGATCACGAGAAGTGAGCCGGAAATGTAGGAATGGGAGTCGAGAGAAACAATCCCATCCTCCGGTACGATTTTCCCCTCCTGAAGAAGCGCTCTCGGCGCTTCGGTGTCCGGCGTAGGCAGCGTCGCTGCCGGCGTAGATTGTGCCGGCGGCACATAGGGACCGTCCGAAGAAGTTTCCAAAGGCGAAGAAGTCTTGTCCGCGCTTTCTGTCCCGACGGTAGAGGATGCGGATGCGTCATCCGAAGAATCCGCCTGCTCCCCGCAAGCCACGGCGCAGGCCAAAAGCAGGGTGAAAGACAGTAAAATGAGCATGATTTTCACAAAACGCCGCATACAAAAAACACATCCTTCCCCATGTATCAATATCTTTTTTGATTCTATCACAGCTTCCCTTTTTTGTCAAGATACCGTCGGCAAGTTATTTTGCACTTTTTGTCGAAAGCGCGCCTCCAAACGGAAAACGAGCGGAGATCGAAGGACAGAAAAACCGTCGGCCTCTTCTGACACTGCCGACGGTTTTAAGATATGAATGAGAGAAAATATTTCGGCGATCCGCTTACGCATCCAGTTTCAGAACGCGCTCGCAAAGAGCGGCGGCATCGGAGGGATCATGCGTAACCAAAAGCAGTGTTTTCCCCCGCGCGTGTTTTTCGACAAATTGGCGGGCGATGATTTTGGTTCCTTCGTCCAGCGCGGAAAAAGGCTCGTCAAGCAAGAGAATCTCCCGATTCGGCAAAAATGTTCTCGCCAGCGCGACACGCTGCTTCATACCGCCGGAGAGTTCAGGCGGAAAAGAGGCGCCGACCGAAGCAAGCCCCAATTCATCCAGCAAGGCTTGGGCGTAAGGTTTTGCGCTTTTTAAAGGCTGCGGCGATACGATCGCCACATTGTCAAGAACAGAAAGAGAATCGAAAAGGCGGGCTTCCTGAAACATGAACGCGATCTGTTCGGGACGGCATCCTGTGATTTCTCCTTTTGTCGGCTTTTCAAGTCCTGCTATCATGCGGAGCAATGTTGTTTTTCCATAGCCGCTTTTTGCAAAAATGGCCAGGTGTTCGCCGGCAGCGATTTCAAGATTCAGATCGTCGAACACCACATGCGTGCCAAAGGATTTTGCGCACTGTATCAATCGGATCATAACGCGCCCTCCTCTTGATGCGACGGCTCTTCCCTGCGCACCGAAGTCGGCTTCTTCCTTCTATGCGAAAGACGGCGGAAAAGCGCTTCCAAAAGCATACTCAGGAAAACCACCGTTATGGTCCAGGCAAACAGCAGATCGATATCTAAATTGGATTTGGCGTCGGCCAGATGCCTGCCGATGGTGTTTTTCAGCGAGCAAATCACCTCGGCGGAAATGCCGGCTTTCCAGGCAAGCCCCAGCGAGGAGGTCAGCGCGGCCGAAACATAAGGGCGAAGCTGAGGCCACCAGAGAACCTTTGCTTTTTTTCCAAAGGAAAAACGGTATACCGCGGCGACTTCCGCAAGTTCGGGGCGAAAGGCGTTATAGCCTTCCGTCAGATTGTTGAAGAAGAGCGGTGTGACCATCACGGTGACGATGACGATAGAAACCGAAATCAAGGGCAGATCGGCCAATCGGATCAGCACATAGACCAAAATGATAAAGGAGGCAACCGGCGTGGAACGAAGGACAAGGATCATCGGCCGGACGACGGCGGCAACCGCTTCCCACCGATGGGCGGCGAGCGACAGCAGCGTGCCAAAGAGCGCTCCTAAGAGAAACCCTGCCATGATGCTGAGCAGCGACCCGCCCACGGCCTGCCAGAAAAACGCCTGCCCCAGCAGTCTGCCCCAGGCGACAACCACGGTATGCGGATAAGGTAAAAACAGCTCGTTTCCGATGGCCAAAGCCAGCAAATACCAGACAGCTGTCCAGAAAAGAAAGGCGAAAAGGCCGTACCGGAGCTTTTTGAGACGACCGCCGGAAGCGATTTTATTTGAAATAGTAGAAGCCATCGTCCGGAACTTTGCCGCCTACCGAGGTAGGATCGGCTTCAAAAAGTACGGTGAGGAAGCCGGAAAGCTGATCTTTCATTTCAGTCCCCTCGATATAAACGATGTGACAACGAGGAATGGCCTGCAAGGCGACCGGCTTTTTGGGAATGATGCCCGCGTTTACGATCATATCGGACGCCGCATCTTGATTTTGATTGACGAAATCGACAGACGCGCGGTAGTCATCCAAAAATTCCATCAGCTGTTCGGGATATTGCTCGGCAAACGCCCGGCGCACGACGATACAGCCCTGCATCAAGGAAGAATCGGATACTTTGTTCCATTCTTCGGTCAGATCCATGACGATGTGCGCGTCTTGCACCGTTGTCAAGGCGCTGGTCACATTCGGTTCGGGAAGCATAACGACGGTGTCGGGTTTTGACAAAAACGCGGCCACTTCGGCGTGATCGGAAAATGAAAAATCCAATGTGACATCGTTGTCGGGATCCAAGCCGTTTTCGGAAAGCAGATAACGAAGCACATACTCGGGCGTGGAACCGCCGCCCGCGCAATAAATCGTCTTGCCCTTCAGGCTGTTCCAATCGGTGACGCTGTTGCCGTTTTCCAAAAGATAAAGCACGCCGAGCGTATTGACGGCGGCGATTTTGAGATCGGCTTTGCCGCTGTTATATAAAGCGGCGGCCACATTGGTAGGCAGCGCGGCAATGTCATAATTGCCCATGAGAATCTCGGTTTTGACAAGATCCGGCGAGGCAAAGACGCTGACTTTATAGCGGGAATCGGGATTGTTGGTCATGGTGTTGTAAAGCTGCGCCATGCCCATACCGGTGGGGCCTTTGAGGCCGAGAATCCGGACTTCCGCCGCCGTTTCGGGAGCCGAAGGCGAGTCTGAAGAAGTGGAAGCGGGCGTGGTTTGCGTCTCATCGTCGCCGCAAGATACGATCAGCGCGGCGCTGACGGTAAGGCATAGGGTCAAAAGCAGAAAACAGAGGAGTTTTTTCATAAGATGTCCTTTCTTGATGGTTTATTTTCAGAATCACTTTCCCTCTCGGCAGATTCTGTCAAGTGAGAAAGCAATTTTGCGCGATCTGTCACCGTGACGGTTTTACCGCTTCGCTGAATACTGCCGTCCTTCGTCAGTTCGTCCAGCGCGCGGTAAAGGGTCATTCGGCTGATATTTAAGGTATTGGCCAGCGCCAGCATGGAAAGCTTGCTGCCGTTTTGTTCGGCAAGATAAAGGCTGAGCTTGGCAAGCGCGTTCGGCGCGGTAAAAGCATCTAATTTCGCATTGAGAAAGCGGATTTTCTGCGAAAGCAAGCGAATGTAGGCCAAGGAGGCTTCGGGAGAGGCGCTGAGGATTTCGGCCACGGTTTCCTGCGGCACAAAGACGACAAGCGCTTTTCGCGAAACGACCCGAATCTCGCTGGCATACGGCTCGTCTTCGGCAAAAAGCGCGGCCAGACCGAACAAACTCCCCGGCTGAAACCGGCTGACGGCAACATCGCCGCCCGCGTTGGTTTTCACGGCGACCGCTTTCCCTTCGAGCAAAAAGGCCAAGGCGCGCTCGAAAGCCTGCGGGGAAAAAATGCATTCCCCGTTTTCATAGCTTCTGACGGAAAACCCTTGGGAAGAAACGATTCTGTCAAAAAAAAGATCCCGACCTAAAATATCGTTTTCACTAAGCACAGTCCGAAAACGGGACAGCGCCCGAGAAAAATCGGCGCCCTCTTTCCGTTCCTGCATCGGCGGCACTTCCTCCTTCTTCCTAAGCGTTTTGAAAAAAGTGAAACATTTTTTACAGTATTATATCACACAAGCCCCGCCTTGTCAAGGGGACACTCTTCCTTTTTTTCGGCATACACTGAAGACGAGGTGATGAATTTATGATACATACCATTCGTCCCGGCGATACCATCTACTCTATTGCCCGTGAATACGGGGTATCGCCGGCTCTATTGCAGGCCAACAATGCGATCACGGCGCCGGAACAGCTTGTCGTGGGACAGACTTTGGTCGTTCTCTTCCCGCAAACCACCTATACCGTAAAACAGGGAGACACTCTTTTTTCGATTGCCAAAGAATATCAGACGACGGTAAAGAACCTGTACCGAAACAATCCGTCTCTGATGGGGAAAAGCGATATTGTGCCGGGCGAGGAGCTTGTCATTTCTTATCGCGAATCTCCGAAACGGGCGATTACCGTAAACGGATATGCGTATCCTTTTATCGCCGACAATGTTTTAGCCGAAACGCTGCCGAACCTTTCCAATATCACGCCCTTTTCCTATGGCTTTACTTCGATGGGCGACTTGATCCTTCTGGCGGATGACGAACTTGTGGAAAAAGCCAAAAGCAGCCAGGTAGAGCCGATCATGCTACTTACTTCCCTCAATTCCAACGGCAATTTTGACAATACGCTTTCCGATCTTTTATTAAATGACGAAGAGCTTCAGGATACGCTGATCGAAGAGATCATCGAAACCATGCGTTTGAAAGGATATCACATTTTAGATGTGGATTTTGAATTTGTTTTTCCCAAGGATCGGGTCGCTTATGCCGATTTCATCGCCAAACTGAACGAGCGACTGGAACCTTACGGCTTTGATGTCTGGGTGGCGCTTGCCCCCAAAACCTCGGCGGATCAGAAAGGACTTCTCTACGAAGCGCACGATTATGCCCTGCTCGGGCAGGCGGCCGACCGCGTATTGCTCATGACCTATGAATGGGGCTATACTTACGGGCCGGCGCTGCCCGTGGCGCCACTCAATAAGGTGCGCGAAGTGGTGGAATATGCCGTCAGCGAGATTCCGCCCGAAAAAATTCTGCTGGGTATGCCGAATTACGGCTATGATTTTACCCTGCCCTATGTACAAGGGGAATCCAAAGCAACTACATTGTCAAACATGGATGCTGTAAAATTAGCCTATCAAAAGAGAGCGGGCATCGAATATGATGAAACCTATCAGTCGCCGTATTTCTTCTATACCGAAAACGGCAAACGCCACGAAGTCTGGTTCGAGGACGCCCGCAGCGTGCAGGCAAAGCTCGACCTGATGGATGAAAAAGAGCTGGCCGGCGTCAGCTTCTGGACGGTGATGAAGTATTTCCCCGCCGCCAATCTTTTGCTCCGCTCCTATCAATTGACCGACAACTGAAAGAAGAAAGAAAAAACACCTGCGCGGGAAAAGGCCATCCCTCGCAGGTGTTTTACCGGGGTAATTTTTCTTATTTGATGGTGCGGATGTCATAAGGGGTCGACTGATAGACAAAATAGTTGAGCCAGTTGGTATAAAGGAGATTGGCGTGAGAACGCCAGGTTGACAGGGGCGTTTGCGTGTCGTCATCTTTAGGAAAATAGTTTTTCGGCAGCTTGGTGGCAAGGCCGTTTTTTTTGTCACGCTCGTATTCCAATTTCAAGGTGTCGGCGTCGTATTCCGAATGACCCATGATAAAAATCTGCCGCCCTCTGTGAGAACTCAGGGCATACAGACCCGCCTCCTCGGAGGAAGCGAGAATTTTCAAACGGGTATTTTCTTCAATGTCTTCTCTTGAAATGGTGGTATAGCGGGAATGCGGCACCATGAAGACATCGTCGAACCCACGGAACAGCATCGAGTTTTTATATTCCACCCGATGCGGGAAAATACCGAACATTTTTTCCGGCAGGGGGTGTTTTTTTATGCCGTAATGATAATACAGACCGGCCTGCGCGCCCCAGCAGATGTGGAACACGCTGGTGACATGCGTTTTGCTCCACTCCATGATTTCGCAAAGCTCGTCCCAATATTCCACTTCTTCAAAAGGCAGTTGTTCCACCGGCGCGCCGGTAATGATCATGCCGTCATAATTGTTTTCCCTGACATCGTCAAACACCTTATAAAAGGCGATCATATGATCCTGCGGCGTATGGCGGGATTCGTGCGTGCGGGTATGGATCAGTTCCATTTCCACTTGAAGCGGCGTATTGCCCAAAAGCCGCGCCAACTGTGTTTCTGTCGTGATTTTGGTCGGCATCAGATTGAGTACCAGAATCTTCAGAGGACGGATATCCTGGGTGATCGCGCGCGTTTCGGTAATCGCGAAAATATTTTCATTCAGCAGCGTTTGCGTTGCCGGCAGATCGTTTGGTATTTTGATGGGCATGAGAACGCCTCCTTTGTGTTTGGTTGGGAAAAGGTTCAGATTTTGGAAAGCGCCTGTTCTACATCGGCAATAATATCGTCAATGTGTTCAATGCCCACCGACATCCGGACAAGATCGGCGCCGATGCCGCTTTCTTCAAGCTGTTTGTCGGTGAGCTGGCGATGCGTGGTGGAGGCGGGGTGCAGCACGCAGGTGCGGGCATCCGCCACATGAACCACAATGGCGGCCAGCCGGCAGGCGTCCATGAACTTCATGGCCGCTTTTCTGCCGCCCTTGACCCCGAAAGCGATGACGCCCGAGCAGCCACGGGGCAGATATTTTTGCGCCAGCGTATACTGATCGGAGGATGGAAGGCCGGGATAATTGACCCAACCGACCTTCTCTTGTTTTTCCAGAAATTCAGCCAGTTTCAAAGCGTTTTCCGAGTGTCTTTCCATGCGCAAAGCGAGCGATTCCAGCCCTTCATTCAGCATAAAAGCGGTGATGGGCTGCTGAATGCAGCCGAAATCCCGGAGGAGCTGGGTGCGCGCCTTGGTGATATAGGCGGATTTGCCGAACGATTCGGTATAAACAACGCCGTGATACGATTCATCGGGGGTGGAGAGTTCGGGGTATTTGCCTCCCCTCGTCCAGTCAAAATTGCCGCTGTCAACGATAACGCCCCCCACGACGGAAGCATGGCCGTCCATATATTTGGTCGTGGAGTGGGTGACAATATCGGCGCCGAATTCAAAAGGACGGCAAAGCACCGGCGTCGGGAAGGTGTTGTCCACGATAAGCGGCACGCCGTGCCTGTGGGCGATGGCGGCAAAGCGCTCGATATCCAGCACCGCAAGACCGGGGTTGGAAAGCGTTTCGCCGAACACAAGACGCGTATTTTCATCAAAAAGCGCGTCGATCTCTTCATCGGTCATGCCGGACAGGACAAACCGGCACTCGATCCCCATGCGCTTCATCGTGACGGAGAAAAGATTTACCGTACCGCCGTAGATAGAGGTCAGCGAAATAAAATTCTGCCCTGCGGCGGTAATATTGAAAACCGAAAGAAAGCTGGCGGCCTGGCCGGAGGAAACCAGCATGGCGCCGACGCCGCCTTCCAACGCGGCAATATGGTTTTCTACATATTCTACCGTGGGATTGGAGATTCTCGTATACATATGTCCTGGCGCTTTCAGGTCAAACAGATCGCCCAAATGCTCGCTGGAATCGTATTTATAAGTCGTACTCTGATAAATGGGGATCACCCGGGGTTCGCTGTTTTTGGGTTCATAAGTTCCCTGCACACAGACGGTTTCAAGTTTTTTTCCGGATTCTGTCTTACTCATATACAAGCCCTCTTTTCCATTTCGTATTTCAGAACAGGCAGCTAATTGACAATACAGTGTATATTATAGTATCGGGTTTCAAAAAAGTCAATGTTTTTTTCGCCGCTCTCCCGAAACGCCGGCAAAACTGTGGGAATTTGACCGGAAAACGGAAAAAAAGTAAAAAATTACAATCCGATCTTGCAAAAGACCGCCGTAAGTGGTAAAATAAAAAAGACCCGTCCCTGTCAAAGGCAGGTTTGGCGGTTCCCCGATAAAAAGCGCTGAAAAAAAGAGGATTTATTTTGGATACCGCTGTTCTTATCCCCGCCTACCACCCCGATGAAAACCTATTGAAGATGCTGGAATCGCTAAAGCAAAGCGGCCGGGATTTTTTGCCGGTCATCATCGACGACGGCTCCGGCGAGTCGTTCGATCCCATCTTTCGAAAAGCCGAAGCATTCGGTCCGATTTTGCGGCATGAAAGCAATCAGGGCAAGGGTGCCGCGCTGAAAACCGGCATTGCTTTTGTCAAAGAGTCGATGCCGGATATTCGCTATATCATCACAGCCGATGCCGACGGACAGCACCTGACCGCCGATATCTGCCGTTTGGCCGACGCTCTGCGGGAAAAGGACGGCTTTGTGATCGGCGCGCGCAAATTTGAAGGCAAAGTGCCGCTTCGCTCCCGCTTCGGAAACAGCGTTACCAAATTGGTTTTTCTTGTGGCCGCCGGCAAAAAATGCAGCGATACCCAAACCGGGTTGCGGGGCTTTTCGTCCGATCTTTTCGATTTTATGTTAAAGGTTCGGGGCAATCGATATGAATATGAGATGAATGTGCTGATGCAATGCGCGCAAGGCGGCGTTCCCATCCGCGAAATCCCGATCCGCACCGTCTATGAAGGAGGCAAAAACCAAAGCTCGCATTTTCGCCCGATTAAGGATTCGTTCCGCATTTACAGAACGATTTTTGCGGCTTCCTCGCTGATCCGATACGGACTTACCGCCGTTGCCTGCTTTCTTCTTGACCTTGGCGGCATTTTCTTCTTTTCGCGTTTTGTCACCGATAAAAAATGGCTCTATACCCTCTTGGCGCGCTGTGTCAGCTCTCCTGTGAACTATCTTTGCAACCGCCTTTTTGTGTTTCATTCCAACGCCGATAAGCTGAAATCACTCATCAGCTATTTTGCGTTGGCCGGCGCCGTCATTTTGGCGAAAATGGGGCTGATGGAACTCTTAGTGGATCCTCTCGGGAAATTCTGGGCGGATATTCTGATAGAAACCGTGCTCTTTATTACCAATTTCATCATCCAGAAACTGTTTATTTTCCGCAAAAAGAAAAAAATGTGATCGCCGGTTTCACGCTTTCTTTCCCGCCGTGCCGTCATAAGGGCTTCCGGTAAAGGCTTCAAAATGTTCGATAAACCAGGCTATCGTATCGTGCATGGTAGTTTCAATCGGCAGGGGCGAATAGCCGAAAGCCTCTTGCGCCGCGCGGGAAGAATAGTCATGAGGATCGGTGAGAGCTTTCAGGGTGATTTTGCTCAAGACTTTGACAAAAGGCGCGGCAAGCCTTGCCGCAAAACGCGGAATCGTGAGAATCGCGCGCTTTTTTCCTATCTCTTTGTTGATAAAGCCATAGAGATCACGCACGCTGACAGAATGGCCGCTGAGAATGTAGCTTCCCTGTTCTTGCCTTTGGCAAAGCAGATAGATGGCGGCCGCGACATCCCTGACATCCACAAAATTATAGCCGCCGCGAATCGCCCATTCCGCGCCGCCCGCCAGCACTTTGAGAATCACCCGCCCCACCGCGGAGGGTTTGTAGTCGTTGATTCCGATCACGGCCGAAGGCATCGCCATCGCGCAAGGAAAATCGGGATGGCGGCGCATACAGTCGGCGACATAATTCATGGCCATGGCCTTGGTTTTGCCGTAAGGGTCTTCGATCGCTTCGGGATAAAATTCCTTCGGCTCTGCGATTTTCACCATGCCGGGGCGTTTGGCGATACCGTCTACGCTCCCCACATAAAGAAACCGTCTGACACCGACTGCCAAAGAGCAGTCGGTGATCTTTTTTGTCAGCCGGTAATTGATTTCAAGACTTTCTTCCCGCTTTTTGCCGGAGAGATCGATAAGGGCGGCGAGATGCACCACGATATCGTCCGGCTGAATCTGTCGGGCCAAAAAGGCAGAATCGCAGAGATCACCAACTACTTGACGACACACAGTACCTGCTAATTCTCTGGTGACCTCGCGTCTTGTGAGGCAGACGATGTCGGCCTGTGGTTCTATTTCATTGATAAGCCGGATGAAATTATTTCCGATATGGCCGGAGGCTCCGGTAACGACATAGCGCGCCATAACATCTTCCTTCTTTTTCGGAAAAATCAGCCGCGAACAAACGCCTTGAGAATGGTGACTTCCTCTTCCAGCGGGCGAATCGTAAATTCCCCTACCGAGGCGGGAATGATAAAGGTTTCGGCATAATGGACTTCATAGGGGGCAAAGGCGCCCGATGGGCTTTCGATCATGGCGCCGCGTCCCTCTACCACATTGGCTTGCACCACGCCGCCGTCGGTGTGCATCGTGACAGGCGCTCGCAGCGTACAGCGGCGGGTTTCGATAAATTCCCGTTCGTGCAGGCCGGTGTGTTCTTCTTTGTAGGTGTCGGTTTCGGCAAGCGTTTCAAAGCGATTGACGAGATTGTTTTTCACCCAGGCTGTGTCTCTGTCCCACTGGATGACATGGCGGCCGTGACCGATGTGTACCGGCCTTGGCAGACCGTCCAGCCCCAAACGCGACCAGTCCCAGAGCTTAAAGGTAAAGATATAAGGCGTCGCGCTGATCTCAAGCACCATGGTGTTGGCGCCCGAACAGTGGATCGTACCGCCGGGAATTAGGAAATGATCGTGCTTTTTCACCGGCCAGCGGTTGACATAGCGGTCGGCGGGAAAAACGATTTCCCCTTTTTGGGCGCGTTCCAAATCGGCCAGCATGGCATCTTTGTCAATGCCCTCTTTCAGGCCGAGATAGACAAAAGTATTGTCCGCGCAGTCGAGAATATAATAGCTTTCATCCTGCGTATAGTGCATTCCGAAGGTGTTCTGAATGTATTCGGTGAGCGGATGCACCTGCAAGGAAAGGTTCTGACCGCCCATGGTATCAAGAAAGTCAAAGCGAATGGGATATTCATCGCCGAATCTCGCGTGTACTTTTTCGCCGAGCAGCTCGTGCGGATGGCGAAAGACCACATCGACAGACGGCACTTCGACCCGCACGGCGCCGAAGTTCATATAAATGCTGTTTTCTTCCGGCACGCCGTCAAACGCCCAGGCATAATTGGGGCTTTCGCGGTCAAGATCGCACACTTCCTTCATCCATTGCCCGCCCCAGACTTCGGGGGCGAAATAAGGGACCAGCCGGAAGGGACGGCGGGCAAAAAGCCCAAGCCCCGCCCGAAAGCCTTCGCCGCTTACGAGCTTTGGATTTCCCTTCTGATTGGTATCGAGAAGAAAATCGATGCGGTCAAACAGCGTGCGCTTGTGTCTATCCGCCATACGCCACTCGACAAAATAGCCCTGTTTGAATTTAGCAAGCTGCGGGGCGCTCCCGTTATCGCTGTTCCAGTTGCCGGCGCCTTTGCGGAAGCGGCATTGAATTTCCCAGCGAGCTAAGTCGAGATAGACGAGAAGATCGCCCGGAAGAATCAGCGAGGCGCCCACGCCGATGAGGCAGACAAGACCGCGCGAGGTTTCGACGCGATGCCGGATGGCATCGGCTTTTTCTTTTACCAGAAGATCGTCAAGCCTCATGGTGTTCATAACGCCGAACACCCGATCGTCGGTGAGAAAAGGCGCGATCTTGTCGGCATAGGCTTTTTTATCCAGCATCGCTTCATCGGTAAAAATCCAGGTGGCGTCAAGCGTTGCAAGACCCGCGCACACTTCCTCCTGATCCACTTCGGGATAGCAGTCAAACACCACCACACGCGCTTTGGCGTCGGAAATGGCCTTTTTCAGTCTTGCCGCCACGGCTTTGTATCCTTCCCATGCCTCGTAACCGGGGACAGAAAGCGCCGGATATTTGTCATAATTGTGATAACCGATCATCTTTTTTTCCTTTTCAAAAACAAAGAGATTTTAAAGCAGGCTGGCGCCTAAAATGCCGGCTTCATTGCCGCAGGCGGCCGCCACCACAGGAAAAGGCGCGTAAGCAAAACCGAAAACCTCCTTGCGCACAATGTCATTGACGCGGGGCAAAAAAGCGGGCGCCGAAGCGGCCACGCCGCCGCCGATGACAAAACAGTCAGGGCGCAGAATATTGCCAAGACTTGCCACGGCAGAGCCTAAACGCTGAGCAAAGGTATCGACACAGGCAAGCGCTTTGGGATGCCCTCCCCGCGCCGCGTCAAACAAGGCTTTCGCGTCGGCGTTTTGCCCGAGAAAGGATTTTGCCTCTCGGGCAAGCGCCGTGGCGGAACAATAGACC
>CANQXN010000002.1 GCA_947627815.1 uncultured Clostridia bacterium
ATTCAGAGAGGCTGTGATTGCCCGCATACAATGGTGATAGACGCCTTCTCGGTCGGATGAAACTGTCGGAGTTTCATAGCGGTCTGTTTCTTCCGGCCGGAGCCTTGACGAGTGCAGATATCTTACCGGTGTGTCTAACAAGGAAAGATCGCCGGTAATTTTGACATAAAGCGATACGGCATAAGGGAGCCAGAGCAAGTCATCGGAAATGCGGGTACGCAGCCCCGGATCGCCTTCCTGTTCTCCCAAGGGATGCCACCAATGCTGTACATCTCCTTCCTCATACTGGTGTGCGCAGGCACGAAGGATTTGCCGCTTGGCGATAGCCGGCTCATAAGGAAGCATGGCTAAGCAATCCTGTAACTGATCCCTGAAGCCATAGGCGCCTCCTGATTGCTGATATCCTGCACGAGCCAACATACGAACAACATAAGCCTGATAGGGGAGAAAGAAATTGGAAAACGCTGTGAGAGGCCGATCGGGAAACTGAAACCGCAAAGAAGAGAAAAGCGCGGTGTAATGTTTTTCATAGGCGTCAAATCCAACAGAGAGCGCGGCGGTGTCGGGATATTTTTGGCGTATAAACTCGTAAGGCCGTCGGTTTTGCCAGGGGGTTACACCGAAAAGAAATCCGCGTTTTTTTCCGGATGCTGGCAGCGTGGTCAGGAAAATCTGTTGATCCGACATGGTAAGAGAAAGAGGATTGTGCCAAAAAACGGTATGACTGCCGTTTGTCCGTTCTTCGGAACCTGACTCGCTCGTTCTATGGGTGATGTGACGAAATTTCATTGGAGAAGAGCAGCTTGGCGTAACAACATAGTTAACTTGCCAGCTTTCCGGTGCCTCTATTTCAATCAGCTTTACAGCAAGCAGGGGATCTATTCCGATACGCGCTGTGATTTTTTGTCCGGCAATATATGTTTCATAGCGGGCGCCGCCCGGGCCGAAGGTAACGGTATCTGCCGTAGAGCAAACATCGTAGCATACATCACCGTCAGATACCAGCAACCGTTCGGCGCTGATATCCCGTCTGAGATCGGCCGCCGGTTCAGTGAGCCGACATTCTCGCGAATCTTTCAGCCAGGTATATCCGGGACTGTTGGCCGTTACCAGTGTGCCGAAAAAAGAAGAAGCATAAACAAACGAGCGGACGCCGTCGGTTTCTTCTTTTACCACCGTAAAATCATGTCCGGAAAACCAGCCACCGTGCAAACGCAGTGATCCTGGCGGCGGTTCTTTTCCGCTTTTTTCTGTCGTTTTTTCTAAGGGGATGGGTTGGGAAAATGTCTTGCGCCGCGTGACAGTATAATACAGTTCTTCCGGAGAGGTATCCCGGTCGATGGGCAGGGACAGGCAGGCGGCGGCGGAGACCAGCGGGAAAAGCCCGGGATCATTGATGAGGAAAATACCGCCGTGTCTGCCGATATAGCCGTTGCCGGCTTCCTGCGCGATAAGTTTTCCGATTTGCCTTGTCAGCGGTTTGTTGTAACTGTCCCTTTCCCGACAGAGAAAGACGAGTTCGCTTCGAATCCCTTTTTCACGGAAAAGACGGTGCAGTTTAAGAAAGAGCCGGGTGATTTTCTCGTTTTTTTCTATCGTGTCGGGGTTGGGGCGTATGGCGATGATAGGATCGTCGCCGGAAATACCCACTGCCCATAATTCTCTGACGGAGTGGGGACCGTGGATTTCGGCGGCGGAGCGCAACGGAAAAGTGATTGCCGAAAGATAGAGTTCACTGTAGCGTGCCTCCGGGCGGTCGTTGCCCAGTGTGGTAAGCATACCTCTCACGACCGGCCGCAGGCTTTCACAAAAGAAATCCAGCATGGATCTATTTTGGGACGAAACGCGCGATACCGAATCCGCTTTAGCGCTTTTACATGAGGCACGGATGCCCAAAATGCTCTCCCGGACATCGCTGCGCGAAGTTCCGTAAGCGATGAGAAAATCCGATCTCATTTTCCCGTTTTGAAACCGCGGTTTTGTGCGCATGACAGCCAGAGGCGATACGACGGCGCCTTCTCTGCCGGGCAGAGAGCGGCTTGCCAGCGCTGTCAGATCATCGTCTGTATAGGGGCAGGGCAAAAGATCCTTGCGGGAATCAAAGGCAAGTATCTGTTCGCCGCCAATCCCGAGCCAGGCTTCGGGTCGGTTTTCCCGTCCGCGCATACGGAAAAACAGGATCTCATCTTTTTCGGTATAGAAGGCTTCGATCGAGAGATCAGCATAGAAAGGAGAAGCACGCCAGTCTCGTTCTGGCAGCATAAGCGGTTGAAAGACCAGAGTAGGGGTGGCTTGCGTACCTTCCGGGGCGGAAAAAGACAGACAAAACAGATCTTTTTCTCCGTGTACACCAAAGGCAACACCGATTTCTTTACCGTTGCACAGCATGGAAAACTGCGCTTTCGTGCCGGAATAGGAAAAAGACCCGGGGCGAAGGGTATAGTTCACACCGTCAACTTCGCAGACCAGCCGCAGGGAAGTGAGAATCGGCGGTTCTCCCGGCGCAAAAAAAGCGGGCGCGCTGAGCAAGGTGTTTCTGACAAAAATTTCCGCTTGTCCTGCCGAAGACAGTTTCCAACCGGCGCGTCCGTTGGAAAGCAGCACCGGCGTCGGGAGGCGGCTTTGATCGACGGCGCCCCGCACTTCTTTTTCGACCGAAGGTTTTACGAAGCGGCGTGGGCGTTCCGGCCGTTGAGGAATCAGTTTGCCACGGAAAAGCGGCGCCTCTACGGGGATGCGTTCATCCAATAATTCCGCCGCCGATGCCATACGGGGGTCAGACATAAAGCGCCTTACGAAAAGATTGTCAAATACAGCGTTAGCCGAAGCAAGAATGCTCATGCCGATGTGATGAGACATGAAGCATTTGATCAGCGCATATCCTTGGCCGACGCTGGCCGGGGTAAAGTCAATGGCCTCAAAAAAGCCGTAATCGCCGTATGCGCCGAAATCGCGCAGGGCGGCAAGGTCTGACAAGGCGGCATCCGGGATCCTGGCGAGTTGCAAAAAGGCGGCATAAGGTGCAACGACCCGATCCCTGCCGGCCGTGCTGTCCAAGGCCACCGCATCGATACCGTGGGCTTTATACTGATAGTTCATATCGGCGTCAAAGGCATAATAAGCGGATTCGGAAATGCCCCAAAGGCCGGCAAACCGCTGTCCGCTTTGGAGGGATGAGCAAAACGACAGGGCTTCATAGGTCATACTGTTTTTGACAATAGGCAAAAACAAATGCGGCATATAATATTCAAACGCCGTGCCGGACCAGGAAGCAAGACCGATATACCGTCCTTTTCCAACCACAATGCGCGAGAGCTTCTCCCAGTGACTTTTTGGCACGATGCCGGCGGCTACGGCATAATATCCGGTGGTTCTGGCCTCGCTCATAAAAATATCATAGCAAGAGAGCGGGGATGGAGGATCGTTGCCGCGTGCAATATAGAACAGATCGCGTTCTTTACAGTAGAGCGCGGAAAAGTCGGCTTCTTCGGCCAATCGTCCCGCTTTAAAGATCACCTGCTGCAGCGCCGGCTCCTCCTCGGTGTAATCTTTAAGGCCTTGACAGAGCGTTACCAAGGAAATGACAAAATTACCGCTGTCAACGGTGGAAACGAAGGGCGTGCCGAGAATCTCCAGTGTGCGGGTATCATACCAGTTGTATAAGTGGCCGTATTTTTTCGGCAATTGCTCTAAAGTATTCAATGTGGCTGCCGTTCGCTGCAATAATTCCTTGCTGTCGATCAAACCGAAGTCGCGCGCGGCCAGACAGGAAAGGAGATACATCCCGATGTTTGTGGGCGAGGTACGATGCGCCAGCGTTTTTACAGGAGCAAGCTGTAAATTGTCGGGCGGCAACTCATGTTCTTCCGCGGTGACATAATCCCGAAAATAGCCCCACATGTCTCGAACATAGCCTGTCAACACCGCTTTTTTTCTCTCGGAAAGCGGTTTGGGACGGGCGGGGTATTCATAAGCGAGGATAACGAGGACAAGCGGCAGCATCAGCCAGGCGATGCCGAAAAGCCGAGGCGGAAAACTGTGGCCAAAAACAAGGGCGATAAGCCCTGATACTTGTGAAAAAAGAGTCGAACCGAGATAAGCTCCCGCTCCGTTTTTCTTGGCATCCGCTTTTGCCGCCGTCGTCCACTCAAGAAGATTTCGGCGAGAGACAAACATCCGCCAGAGAGAGCGAAAGAGCGCGTCAAAAGAAATTTTGGCCATGTGCGCCAAAGAGGCAAGATTAAAAAGCAGGTTGAGAACCGTGTACCAGAAACTGTGGAGGATTCTTGAAAAATAGCGGCGCAGGGTGGTTTTTCGCACACCGCAAAGCGCGGTGATGAGAGGAAAGAAAAGATAAGCGACAGCAAAGGGAAAGACCAAAAGTTCCTGGCCGGCGCCGAAGAGCATGGACAGCATAATAGCCAAAAACGCACTGACCGGAATCAACAGACGCCGGAGGTTGTCTAAAAGCTGATACCGCGGTAACAGGCCAAACGGATTTTTGTGGCGTTTTCCGTTGGCTTTTTTGCAGGTCGGAAGGGCGTACGGCAAGGCTTGCACATCTCCGCGATACCAGCGGTGAAGCCGTGTGAAAAAGGAAAGAGGCGTTTTGGGGAAACTGTCGGTGAGAACCACATCCGAAAGAAACGCACATCGTAGGAGAGAACCTTCCAGAAGATCATGGGATAGGATTTCTTCCGGCGCAAAAGCATCCGGCAGTAAGGCTTCATATACATCGAGATCAAAAATTCCTTTTCCGCAGAAAATCCCGCGTCCGAACAGGCTTTCATAAACATCGAAAGTTGCGGAGGAATATACATCGAGACCGCCGCTGCCGCACAGCAAAAGCGAGAATCGGGTAGCGGTGGCGGAAGGCGCAGTGACCGCCATGCGTGGCTGCATGGCGGCATACCCGGCGACCACACGGCCGTGGCGGATCACAGGGCGGTTCTCGGGATGGAGCATGGCGCCGATCATTTCTTTTACCGTTCCCAGGGGAAGATCGGTATCGGCATCGAGCGTAATGAGATATTTACAACTGCGAAGAAAGAGAGCATCGCCGGTAAAGAGATCGAAGGCGTCGCCTTTGTCCCGACAAAACGCCGCGAAATCCAAAAGCGCGCCTCGTTTGCGTTCCCGTCCCATATAAGTGTTTTCTGTGGCGGAACGGGAGCGGGAACGAATGGCCGCAAAAAAACGGTTGCCGTATCGTTTATTCAGCGATTCGATCTTTCTTCTTACAAAATCAGAAAGTTCCCGGTCGCGTTCGGTAAAAGGCGTTGCGGCGTCGGCATAGTCCAAAAGCAATCCAAAGTGGAGATTTTCGTTTTTGTTGGCTAGATAAAATCGTTCCAGTCGTTCAAACGGCGCGGGATCCTCTTTGGTCAATAGCGTGGTAATGACAACGGCCGTTCTTGCCTGATCGGGAATGTTTTTTAATTCGAGTTTCGGAATATGGCGCGGAGGAAGAAACCGGCGGAAAAACAGTTCTGTGACCTGTTTTGTCAATTCGCTGATCGGCAGAAAAAGGAAAGGAATCAACCAAAAGGACAGTCCAAATGCCAGAGGCAAAAGGGTCAGAAAAAGCGCCGGCACCCAAATGGATAAAAAGTAAAGGGCGCGGATCGCTTTACGCGCACGGGTTTTGGGGATCCGTTTTTTCAGAATATCGGCGGCGTCAATTTCATCGATTTTGTGTCGCTTGGCAAAGGCGGTGATTTCCGCCTTGCGGCGTTGCCGTGTGGCTTTGTCACAGAGAAGATATAGCTCATCGGTGGCGCGCAGATGCTCTTCCAGGCTCGACAGGGCAAGATACCGTTCTTCCGCGTTGCCGGTGTCAAAACTGCGCAAGGTGGCCGCCGCCGCTTCCGCCAGACGCGCCGCGTCCTCTGTTGAAAGATCTTTCAGGGAAGAAAGCGTACGCAAAATGACCAAAGATACAGCAGGAACCACCGCGAGTATTTCTTCTTCCCGAAATCCCGCAAGCCGATTCTGATAAGAAAGATAGGAAATCAGCGCGCTGTCGGTGAGCGAGAGGTCGGTTTCCTGTAATTTTTCAGCCACGGCGCGGTATAACCGGCGGGTAATATGCTTTTTTTGTTTGATGGCTTCTTCGGCGTGAAGAAGAATGCGATAATATTCTCCCTGCTGTCCAAACGCGGCGGTCAGTTTTTTCAGGCGGCGACGATCGTTCATGCTGTGCTACTCTTTTCTGTTCTGTCATTACCCCTATTATTTTCCAAATCGCACCGTTTTATAAGCCGGTTGCCGCGCCACCTTGCATTTCAGAGAAAAAAGAGGCGCCCGACCTATTCGGTCAGGCGCCTTGCCTTCTTAAAAATCACTCCAGCGAGATAATATAATCGTAAACCGGCTGTCCGCCTTTGATTAAAGAAATCTCGGTGTCGGAAGAAAGAGAGTGGTTCAAAATGCTGTATACTTTATCCGCTTCTTCGGGGCTGATGCTGTTGCCGTAAAAAACCGTGACCATCGTCACATTTTTTATTCCGTCAGCAAGGCGGGCGATACATTCCTCTTCACTGTCGGAAACACAACGGATTTTTTCATCTATGATGCCCATGGCCTGCCCTCTGTGTATTTCGAGGCCATCTACTTGGGAATCCCGAACCGCATGTGTCGTCGAAATGCAGGTGACAGCGGACATGGCGGCTATCATGGCTTTTTGGTTTTCCTCCGGCGTGGCGCTTTCATCAAATGCGAGGAGCGCCGAAATCCCCTGCGGCACATTCCTGCTGGGGAGAACAATCACTGTCCGGTCGTCGCAGAGGGATGCCGCCTGTTCTGCCACCAAATGAATATTTTTATTGTTGGGAAAGACAAAAACAGTGTGTGCAGGTGTGCGTTGAATGGCTTCCAGCAGATCCTGCGTGCTGGGATTCATCGTCTGACCGCCATATATGATCTCATCCACACCGAGTTCGTTAAATGCTTCATGGATGCCATCGCCCATACAGACGGCCACAAATCCGTATTCGTTGACCGGATCGGTTTTCGGCGAGGAAACGGGCGAAGACGGTTCGTTCGCTTCTATCACTTTGGCGGAATGCTGTAACTTCATGTTTTCCACTTTCACCGTGGCGAGAATGCCGTATCGCAACGCTTCTTCCAAGACGCGTCCCGGATGGTTCGTGTGAACATGGAGTTTTATCAGCTCCTCATCATCCACAAAAACCACGCTGTCCCCGACAGATCCGACAAAAGCGCGAAAATCGCCGGTCAATCCTTCACCGCGGAAGGCCTCATTTTTTTCAATAATGCATTCGGTGCAGTAGGTATAGATGACATCCTCGGATGAAAACAGGGAAAAGTCCGCTTCTGTCGGGGTGTGGTCGTCGGTCTGCACTGTGGCAGTCACCGGTTGCCCTTGGAGGGCGGACAGCATTCCGGCGAGAATGACAGAAAATCCATAGGCGCCGGCATCTACCACATGAGCCTCTTTCAGAACCGGCAAAAGATCCGGCGTATGTGATAATTCGGTTTCAGCCAGCGGAACCAGCGCGGAAAAGAGCGATATTACATCGGCGTCCATCTCGCTTGTTACAAAAGCGCAAGCTTCTTCCGCACAGCGGCGCATTACCGTAAGAATGGTGCCTTCGGTTGGCTGCATGACAGCTTTATAGGCTTCTTTGGTGCCGGCGTCAAAGGCGATGGCAATGGCCTTGGCATCCGCTTCTTCCTGACCGGCAAACGCTTTTCCCATGCCTCGCAGAAAAAGGGAAAGAATCGCGCCGGAGTTGCCGCGGGCAGAGCGCAAGGCGGCATCGGCCAGGTGGCGGGTAACAGCGGACAGCGATGCCTCGTTGTCCTCCATTTTTCGCACCGGGCTGACAGTCAGCGCCATATTGATGCCGGTGTCACCGTCTGGCACCGGAAAGACATTCATATTGTTGATGGCTGTTTTTTGGTTTTCCAGTGCATTGGCGCCGGAAAGCATCATTTGATAAAAAATATGTCCATTGATACGCATGTTTTTTGCCGGCCTCGGTTCTTTCTTTGCGGCCGCCTTTCTTTGGTCTTGCAAGAATCAAAAAATATGTAAAAAATTATAGATCGGAAAGATGGCGATTCATCAGGATCATAACTTTAAAAAAAGTAGCCAATTCCTGATCGCTGATTTCATCTTTCAGTTGACGGATGGTTTCGATCACCCAGCGGGTCACTTGACGCAGGCAGGCCCGACCGTTTGGCGCTATGACATACCGGGCGCGATATCGTACCGTTTCCGGCGTTATGCGGCGGATAAAATCAAGAGACAAAAGGTCGCCTATGATCCGGGAGATCAAAGCCTTGTCAACATCGCAGAATGCGGCCAAACGGCTCGCCGTCATTCCGGCGGGATTTTTGTCAAGGTGGTAGAGACAAAGAACATGGACGCCGCGAATTCCCATCGTGGATAGATGCTGATTTTCAAACTTGGCAAGATTTTTGGAAAGATTTTCTACATTGACGCGGAAATCCGCATACCGATCCAATAGCATACGATGTCCCTCCGTTTCCTTTTCAATTCCAAAAATGTTGACATGTCAACATTCAATATTGGCAGTATAACACACAAGACTGGAAATGTCAAGTGCTTTTCCCGTTTTTTTGAAAACTTTTCCGGCATTTTGATCGGTTTTTCAAGACAATATGCCATAAAGAGAACCCCGCCCCATCTGAAAAGACAAGGGGCGGGGTATTGAGGATAAAATGTTCAGTCTTCCACGGCCGCTTTTTTTGTGTTGATGTCATAAAAGATTTTTGGGTCAAATTTGAATGTGCGCTCATAGGTCATAAGGCCGTTTTGTTCCTGTTCCACATCATAGAGCTGTGTATAGCAGAACGCGAAACAGTCGGGGTTGTTCAGCAGTGTCTCTGTCAACCCTTTATAGCGAGCGATAAACGCTTCTTCGGTGGCAGGAGCATCGCCGTATCCCCAACCGCCTTCTTTATCGCTCCATTTGATGCCGCCGTATTCGGAAACAAAATAGGGCTGGCCGCCATAGGGCTGACGATCCTTGAAGGTGATGTATATGCCTTTGGCAAGTTTTTCGGCAAAGGTGGTGACATTCTGGTCGTATTCATGGATATCGTAAATATCGGTGTCCACATGGAAATTGCCGCTGGTATCAATCACAGGACGGGTATCGTCTATGGCTTTGGTGGTGTCATAGACGATTTTAAGGATTCGATCATCCTGACGGGAGCCGTTCCAGTCCCAGGTCTCGTTGAAGGGACACCAGCCGATGATGGAGGGATGGGAATAGTCCCGCTCCACCGATTCGCACCATTCCGGGAGGAAGTTGCCGAGCTGCTCAAACTCAAAGAGCCGAAGCCCCCAGTTGCCGTGTTCGCCCCAGCAGAGATACCCGAGTCTGTCTGCCCAATAGAGAAAACGAGGTTCGAAAATCTTTTGATGCAGCCGAGCGCCGTTAAATCCCAGCGCCATGGAATTGACAATATCGGCCTTCAGCGCCTCATCGGAGGGCGCGGTGTAGATGCCGTCGGGATAAAAGCCCTGATCTAATACCCAGCGGCCAAAGACGCTCTTGCCATTCAGCAAAAACTTTCGGTCGGTAAGCGCGACCTCTCTCAGGCCGAAATAAGAAGAAACCTGATCGGTAACGCCGGAAGCGTCCGATACCGTAAGCGTTAAATCATAAAGGCGGCCTTGTCCTACTTCCCAAAGATGTGTTTCTGACAGGGGGATCGTCAGCGTGGTCGTCATGCCGTTGGCGGTCGCCGTGGCCTCTCCCGTGGGTTTGCCGTCATAGCTTGCCTTGGCAGAAACAGTTACGCCGGCGCAGTATTTGGCCAGACGAACGGTAACAACGGCCGAGGGAAGAGAAATATTGGTTTTGATCTTGACCTGTTCAATGTGTGCTTTTTCTACAGGCTCCATCCATACGGTTTGCCAAATGCCCGTGGTACGGGTGTAGGAACAGCCGGAGGAGTAATACCCCGTACACTGCTTGCCAACCGGCTGAGAGCCGCTGCGGGTGTCATCATAGGCGGAAAGAGCAATCAGATTTTTGCCTTCCTTCAAATGCGGCGTCACATCAAAAGAGAAGGGGGTATAGCCGCCTCTGTGGCTGCCGACAAAATGACCGTTGATCCAAACGCGAGCCTCGTAATCCACGGCACCGAAGTGGAGAATGACTTGTTTCCCCGCCCATGCCGCGGGAATTTCAACTTCCTTGCGATACCATACACACAATTTGAAATCGGGATCCCCAATGCCGGAGAGCTTGCTTTCTGGGCAAAACGGCACTAAAATGGGGCGGCTGTTCAGCTTTTTTTCGGGTTTATAATATTCCAGCTCTTCACCGTTGCAGGCGTTATCCACGATGTAATCCCAATGACCGTTCAGGTTCAGCCAATCGTTTCTTACAAGCTGTGGGCGCGGATATTCATTTCTCGGGATTTTCATAAAATTTCCTCCGATCGATTTACAGGTTCTGTTTTCAGTGCTTTTCTGTATTTTATCATAAATTTCGATTATCCGCAAGACAGGGAAGATATAAAAAATGCAATCCAGAAAAAGATAAACAAAATCTGTAAATAATGCATATTCGCGGCGCTTGCGGGTCATAGGGCTTTATGCTATAATTCAAGTGGTTTTTAGCGCCATTTCCGCCAAAAAAGCGGCAATGAACAAACCGGGATTTCCCGGAGAACAGGGAGAAAAAGAAATATATGAGAATGAGACCGCCGAGCGTACCGCTCATTACGGTTGACCCTTATTTTTCGGTATGGTCAGCCGCCAATACATTGACACAGAATGATACTGTTCACTGGACAGGCAAGCCCAATACGATGCGCGGCGTTGTGACAATTGACGGCGTGTGCTACCGTTTTATGGGTAGCGGTGATGAACCGGCTATGAAACAAACCGCGTTGGATGTTTCCGCCATGACTACCGAATATCGCTTTGTGGCAGCGGGCATTGAGCTGACCGCGCGTTTTACCACGCCTTTATTTACGGATGATTATTATTATCTTACACGCCCGGTGAGTTATCTGAAGCTCACATATCGCTCTTTGGGCAAGAAGTGTCACACCGTAACGGCGCATGTGGCGGTTTCGGAGGAAATCTGTCTGAATTATCGCGGGCAGGATGGCGTTGATGTGGCGCTCCTTGAACAGGATGATATCCAGACGGCCAGAATCGGTAGCGTCAGCCAGCCTGTATTGGAAAAGCGGGGCGATGACATCCGTATTGACTGGGGCTATTTCTATCTCTCCACGGCAGGGCAAGCGGCCAAGACCGGCGCTTACGCCGAAAAGGTGCCTTTTGCCGAACACTGTGAACACGGCGAAAATGAGGAGATGACTTTCGTCTTTGCCGAAAATGAGGTGGATTCCGAACAGGGCGCCCTCTTCACCTTTGCTTATGACGATGTGGAAAGCATGGTGTATTTCGGCAAACATCTGAAGACCTATTGGAACAGAAACGGCGAAAAATTGTTGGATGAGATCACCAAAGCATTTTCCGACTATGATTTTTGCAGTATGAAAGCGCTGGCTTTTTCCGAACGCCTCTTCATCGATGCTACAAAAGCCGGCGGGGAAAAGTACGCTGAACTGTTGGAGTTGGCCTATCGGCAGGTTTTGGCTGCGCACAAACTGGTGATTGACGAAAACGGCGAACTTTTATACATATCCAAGGAATGTCACTCCAATGGTTGTGCCGCCACGGTGGATGTTTCCTATCCTTCCATTCCGATGTTTTTGCTCTATAATTCCGAGTTGGTACGGGGCATGATGCGCCCGGTGTTCCGGTATGCCCGCACACCCGATTGGATTTTTGACTTTGCTCCTCACGATGTGGGGCAATATCCTCATGTCAACGGACAGGTCTATGCCGGAAACCATATTGACGGGCAGATGCCGGTGGAAGAGTGCGGCAATATGCTGGTGATGGCTGCCGCCGAAGCAGTCGCTTCCGGTGACGCTTCCTTTGCTAAAGCCAATATGGATCTTCTGGAAACTTGGGTGGTTTATTTGAGAAAGCATGGCAGAGATCCTGAAAATCAGCTTTGTACCGATGACTTTGCCGGGCATATGGCGCACAATTGCAACCTTTCGTTAAAAGCCATTTGCGGTATTGTCGGCCTTGGTCTCATTTATCGTATGCTTGGCGAGGAAGAAAAATATGCGGCTTGCTTAGCAGAGGCGAAGGATATGTCGGACGACTGGGCGAAACGCGCCTCAAACGGTGACGGAAGTTATCGGCTGGCCTTTGACAGAGAAGGTACTTTCAGCATGAAATACAACATCGTTTGGGATAAGCTGTTTGGCACCTATGTTATGAATCCCGCCGTGATTGCTTCCGAGGTTGGCAGTTACCGCAAGCATATCAATAAATACGGTATGCCCCTGGATAACCGCGCCGACTATACAAAGAGCGACTGGACAATCTGGACGGCCACCTTGGCGTCCGACAGAGCCGGGTTTGAAGAATTGGCGGAACCGGTTTGGGAAGCGTATAACGCTTCGCACAGCCGTTGCCCCATGACCGACTGGTATGATACTGTCTCGGCCCGTCAGATTGGTTTCCGCCATCGTTCTGTGCAAGGCGGCCTCTTTATTAAACTGCTTGAAGCCTCCGGCAAGATGAAAGTGGAATAAAGCAGAATAAAAATTAATGCAGTCTCCCGTCACAGATTTTTGTGACGGGAGACTTTCAAATCAACGCGCCATATTAAACTTTATAACTTTACCTCACTAAAGCCGCTTTTTGGTATTCGACCCAAAAGAGCAGGGCATTTTGAAGTTTCTTTGAAGATTCTTCAAAATGTCTTGCTTTTTTTGGGAATATGCGGTAAAATAAAATGAATTATTTTGGCGGCATATATTCTTTGGCGCCGGTTGTTTGATAGACAAGCGCGGGAACTCCGTGGAAGGAAAAACTGCTTCATGATCACCAACGAAAAAATCTCTACCGAATTGACAACGCATGATTTTTATTACGATCTTCCGCCGGAATTGATCGCTCAGGAGCCGGTTGAACCGCGGGATTCCTCGCGGCTCATGGCGGTGAACAGAGCGACAGGCGTTTGGGAGCATCGTGTTTTTCGCGATATTATTGACTACCTCCGTCCCGGTGATGTTTTGGTGATCAATGATTCTAAGGTGATACCCGCCCGCCTTTTGGGGATAAAAGAGGGAACCGGCGCCGCCATCGAAGTGGTATTGCTGCGGCAGCACGCATTGGATGAATGGGAAGCTTTGACCCGTCCCGGAAAAAAAGCCAAAATCGGCACGAAATTTGTTTTCGGAGATGGCTTGCTTTGTGCGGAAGTGGTGGATATTCTGGAGGAAGGCAATCGCTTGCTCCGCTTTTCCTACAACCACAGTCAAGGCGATATTTACAGTTTGCTGGATTGCATCGGGAAAATGCCGCTGCCTCCGTATATTACCGCCCCGTTGAAAGATAAAGAACGGTATCAGACGGTCTATGCCAAAGAGCGTGGATCCGCCGCCGCTCCTACCGCAGGGTTGCATTTTACAAAAGAACTTTTAGATCGTATCCGCGCCAAGGGCGTCTTTGTCGTGCCTGTGATGCTGCATGTGGGACTGGGAACTTTTCGCCCGGTGAAGGTGGATAAGATTACCGATCATCACATGCACAGCGAGTTTTTTCAAGTGACAGAAGGAGCGGCGAAAACCATCAATGAGGCAAAAGCCGCCGGCGGGCGGATCATTGCGGTGGGAACCACCTCCTGCAGGGTTTTGGAATCGGCTTCTGACGAGAAGGGCATGATTCATCCCATGCATGATGATACCGGCATTTTTATTTATCCCGGCTATCGATTCAAAGCGGTGGATGCCTTGATTACCAACTTTCATTTGCCGGAATCCACGCTTTTGATGTTAGTCAGCGCCTTTTCATCCCGTGATTTGATTATGGAAATCTATCAAGAAGCGATTAAAAACAGATATCGTTTTTTTAGTTTCGGAGACGCCGTTTTTCTTTACTAAACCATAAAAACCCTTGCGGCGACAGGAGAATGTTGTGAAAAAAACGATCCTTGCCTTGGCCGGCCCTACGGCCATTGGAAAATCTGCGCTGGCGATGCTTTTGGCGCAGCGCTTAGACGGTGAAATCATATCCTGCGATTCTATGCAGATCTATCGCGGCATGGATATCGGCACGGCAAAGCCGACTCGGGCGGAGCAAAAAGCTGTTATGCACTATATGATAGATGTGGCGGATCCCCAACATCCCTATTCGGCAGCCGATTATGCCGTCGGCGCTAAAGAGGCGCTTGCGACTATACAGTCCAAAGGGAAAGTGCCGATCTTCTGCGGCGGTACCGGCCTTTATCTGGAAAGCATTCTTTATGAAAGCGCATTTGTCTCACCTGCTGCCGATCCCGCCTTGCGTGATAGGCTGGAAAGTCGGGATTTCATGGAAAATTATGAAGAATTGAAAAAAATTGATCCTGAAAGCGCGGCTTGTATTCATCCGAATAATCGCAAACGCGTCATCCGTGCCTTGGAAATCTATGTCTTGTCTGGCAAAACCAAAACACAATGGGATTTGGAAAATCAGAAAAAACATATTTTGCCGGACACGCTTCTCTATGTGCTTGCTCCGAAAGATCGGGAGAAATTATATGAGAGAATCGATCGCAGAGTAGACGAAATGATGGCGGCGGGACTTCTTTCGGAAGTGCGCCGTTTGGCACTTTCGCCAGAAAGTACCGCCGGACAAGCCATTGGATATAAAGAATTGAACAACTATCTTGCAGGGCAAATAAGCCTTGAAGAAGCGGTTGAGCAAATCAAACAAGCGTCCCGCAACTATGCCAAGCGGCAATTGACTTGGTGGAACCGGAATAAAGAGGCAAAAGTAATTACGATAAAGCAGCCATCGGAACTTCCGATGATTGCCGAACAGATTATCTCTGATGTTGCCGGTGTATAAGTCCTGTGCCGAATCGTCAAAAAATATAGGAAAGGAAGAAACGCCAAAAGCCATGAAAAAAATTATTTCGTTTTTCCGTCGGATTTCCAAGCGAACCTATCTTCGGCTTTTGCTGTGTATTTTGGCGTTTGTTCTTGTGCTTGATGTGGTGGTCCATCTTGTCTGGGCCTTGACGCCGGGAGTGGATACCGTTTCCGCCCGTACCGGCGCCTTGGAGGAAACTCTGGTGGCCGATGCGTATTTGATCCGTGATGAACAGCTATTGCGGGTGGACGGCTCGTGGCATGTATTGCCTGCCGTGGAAGAAGGGGAAAAAATAAAAGCCGGCGATGTGGTCGCCTATCTATATGACAACAAGATTGATAGCGATCCACTGGATCAACTTCTAGCTCTTTTTTCTGCCAAGCGGCTTCTTGCTTCTATCGATGATAGGAGAATGGATAAAGTCAACGAATCCCTGAAAGATAAAATCGGCGGATTTTTACGGAAAATTGCCGAAGCCAGTGAGCGGGGCGATCTGATTTCAGCCGCCTTTTTTCAAAAAGAACTAAATATACTTCTTCTGTGTCAAAAGAAACTTTCTGATTCGCAGGCGTTGAGTGAGGCCGAGGTCATGTTGGAACAGGAAATCGTTGCGCTTCGCGAAGAGATCGGAGCGCCCGCGGGAGAAGTCAAGGCGCCGGCAGCCGGATGGGTTTCTTTTGCAAGCGATGGATACGAAACCGAAGCCCTTTCGCCCCAAACGATGGATAAAGAAGCGTTGGACGCTCTTTTCAGCAAAACACCGGTGCCGGTATCCGGGACAGTGATCGGGCGCTTTTATGCTACGCCGACCTGGTATGTTGTTTCGCGAACTGCCAAAGAATCGGCCGCCGAACTGAAAGTCGGGCAGAAGTATACGGTATCGCTGGATGGCGTTTCATCGACTGTCATGCTTGACCGAGTAGTCATCGATGCCGAAAGCGAAGACGCGGCATTGGTTTTTTCTTCAACCGCTTTGGCACAAGGTCTTGATGTTTCCAGGATCAGTCAAATGACACTTTCGTTAGAAAATCATACCGGCTTGTTGCTTCCCACTGCCGCGCTGACCGAATTTGAAGGCGTATGGGGCGTATATATCCTGCGCGGGTTTTTAGTAGAGTTTCGGGAAGTGGCCGTGGCTTACCGGGACGGCGCTACCATTGTGACTGATCCTTCTTTTTCCGGCAGTGGAAAGTATCGACTTCTTTCAGAGAGTGAATCCGTGATTGTTAAAGGAGATGATCTTTATGATGGAAAGATCGTCAGTTGAATGTATCGGCTTTGTTTCCAATGCGTTGCCGTCCATCCGCAGGGAGGTCGAGAAACTCGGCGGCGGACAGGCGGTTCTGCTGGCCGCGACCAAAACCGTGCCGGTGGACGCCATCAATTACGCGATAGATCATCTCGGCTTGACCGATATCGGGGAAAACCGTGTACAGGAACTTTTGGACAAATATGACGCACTTCACAAGGAAAATCTTCGGATTCATTTCATTGGCAGGCTTCAAACCAATAAAGTCAAATATATCATTGATAAAGTTTGCTTGATCCATTCTGTAGATTCTGAAAAATTGGCGGCGGAGATTGACCGCCAAGCGGAAAAGCACGGTCTTGTCATGCGTATTCTTGTGGAGATTAACCTGACGGGAGAAGCCTCCAAAGGAGGCATTGAGCCATCGTCGTTGAAGGAGTTTCTCGAAAAGCTTTCAGCATACCGGCATCTTTTTGTGGCGGGGCTTATGGCTATCCCGCCGGCAGGCGCTTCCAGGCAGGAAAATATGGAATATTTCAGGCAAATGTATCGGTTCTTTATTGACAACTTTTCAAAAAAGATGCATAATAAAGAGAAGTATATTCTTTCAATGGGCATGTCGGACAGTTATCGCGAGGCGCTTTCTTGCGGATCTACCTTGGTGCGGTTGGGCAGTGCGCTGTTTGGCAAACGACCCGATCCGAACAGAACGGCAACTTCGGAAAAAAACTGACGGTGGAACCGAGAACGAGAGCAAAGACGAGTAGAAGATAGCAAAGAGAGAAAGGAAG
Source organism: uncultured Clostridia bacterium (assembly GCA_947627815.1). GTDB lineage: Bacteria > Bacillota > Clostridia > Oscillospirales > CAG-272 > RGIG1993. Next base: position 16,997 of record CANQXN010000002.1, read on the forward strand.
GATCAAATGTCGATATTTGGTAAAGTATATAAGAAACTGATGGGTGACGATGAACCCGAACCTTCCGCCCCGGCGGAAGAATTGACTAAGGAGGAACCTATGACTGAGGAACCGATCAAAGAAGCAGCACCGCTTGATGAGAAACCCGAGGGATCTTTGGAACTGAAGATCGCTCGTCTTTTGGCTTTTGACGCGTCTGTCACCGATATTGCCGATCATTTGATTGCCGGGCGTCCGGTGGTTTTGAATCTCGAAGAAGCACCCAGAGAGGCGATCCGCCGTATCCTTGATTTTTTCTCCGGCGTTGCCTATTCCGTCAGAGGACAGTTGAAACGAATTTCCAACACAATTTACATTGTAACACCGCACAATGTGGATGTTTCTCACCAAGGCGCCGGTGCGGCTCCTGATAATCAGGGGGAAATATCTCCCTTCGGGCTGCCGCAATCGGGCAGATCGACGGTATCGGCCAACATTTGATTTGTTTTTGCCGATCGGGCCGTAGAGGCGATGGCGTCTTCTTCGCCGTTTTACAGACGGCGTTGGGCAGATGAAAGAGAAATTCTGCTTTCCAAGGAGGATTTTGTGGAAACCTTTCTCTATATCCTGTATAATTGTGTCTTTTATTTTCTCATGGTGCTTGAATTTTGTATGCTGATACGGGCATTGCTTTCCTGGTTCATCACGGATGAAGAAAGCGGTATCGTCAGATTTTTCTTTTATGTGACGGAGCCGGTAATTTTTCCCGTGCGCGCCCTTTTGGAGCGGTCGGAGAAGATACGAAATCTGCCCATTGATATTTCTTTTCTCGTGACCCTATTGCTATTATCTTTGATTGAGAGCCTCTTGACTGCTTTGATCTGACGGCTTGAAAGCAAGGTCGTTTCTTTTTTTGTATTTATATTTTTTCACGGTTAATTAAGATAAAGGACGGTATGTAAAATCATGATGACGCCCAATGATCTGAAAAACAAAACCTTTACCCAGACTTTCCGCGGCTACGCTAAGAATGAAGTGGACGAATTTCTCTCATCGGTAGCGGAGCAGTATACGCAACTTTATCAGCAATACAGCCAGCTTAGTAAAAATTACAATCAGTTGAATGAAGCCTATCGCAGCGCGCAAGCCGCTCTTCTGGAAATGAAAAACAATGAGGATGCGATTCGCCGCGCGCTGGTGGATTCACAAAACGCGGCCGCGCAAGTGCTGGAAACCGCGCAGAAAAAAGGCGAAGAAATTGAAAATCTGATCCTGAAAAAATGCGAGGAAATTCTTTCCTCTTTTCGGGATAAAGTGCGCGCCGAGCGCGAACGGCTCAGCCTTTTAAGGGCGCAAGTGAACGATTTTAAAGCAAGAATTTATGAACAGTATCAGTCTCACATCGAAACGGTGGAGAATATTACCGCCGTCGTTTCACAGGATGATTGGGACATGACAGCCACCGAGGCTACCAAAGCCGTGCTGATCCATCTGCGTGGGGAACTGGAAAGACGCACCCTCCATGACGAGCGGGAGGAAGAGCAACTGGATCATGAGATTGATATCATTATCGATGAACTGATCCAAGGAAAAAAAGCGAATAAACCCGAGGATGACGGCAAGGACGCCTGATGTGTTTGGCGGCGTTCAATTGACTTTTATGCTGCTTTTATGAATTAAGAGATAAGGAATGGTTGATCAATCATGGCCAAGGACTACACAACTTCACTGAATTTGCCTATGACTTCTTTTCCCATGCGAGGCAATTTGCCGCAACGGGAGCCGGACATGCTGAAGGCATGGGAAGATATGGATCTGTATCATAAAATTAATGAGCGCAGAGCGGGACATCCGCTGTTTGTTCTGCATGACGGCCCTCCTTTTTCCAACGGCAATATTCATATGGGGACGGCCATGAACAAGATCCTGAAGGACATCATCAACAAAAGCAAGATGATGAGCGGATACCGGGTTCCTTATATTCCCGGCTGGGACAACCATGGGATGCCCATTGAGAGCGCTATTATCAAACAAAATAAACTTGACCGGAAAAAGATGACGATTCCGGAATTTCGTTCAGCCTGCCAAAAATTTGCGCAGAAATATATTGATTTGCAAAGAACCTCGTTCCGTCGGCTGGGGATTCTTGCGGATTGGGAACACCCTTATACTACGATGTCGCCTTCCTTCGAAGCGGCTGAAGTAAAAGTTTTCGGCAAGATGTTTGAGAAAAAATACATCTATAAGGGTCTGAAACCGGTCTATTGGTGTCCGCACGATGAGACGGCGCTGGCGGAGGCGGAAATTGAATACCGCGACATCCCCTGCACATCGGTATATGTAAAATTTGCGCTGAAAGACGATCTCGGCAAACTTGGCGATATCGCCAATACCTATTTTATTATCTGGACGACAACGACATGGACATTGCCGGGCAACTTGGCCATTGCACTGCATCCGAAAGACAGTTATGCGCTTGTGGAAGCATCCGATGGCAATCGGTATATTGTTGCCGAGGCGTTGGCCGAAAAAACCATGAAGGCCGGCGGGATTGATTCTTATAAAATTATAAAGACTGCGCCCGGCGCTTTCTTTGAGTATATGAAAGCCAGCCATCCGTTCTTGGAAAGGGAAAGCCTCGTTGTCAATGCGGAATATGTTACTATGGATTCCGGTACCGGCTGCGTTCATACCGCGCCCGGATTTGGCGCCGATGACTATCAGACCTGTAAACGCTACAATATGGATATTCTGGTGCCGGTAGACGATAAGGGGTGTCAGACGGCCGATGCCGGGAAGTATGCCGGCATGTTTTACGAGGATTCCAACAAGGCCATTTATTCGGATATGGAGCAAAGCGGCGCGCTTTTTGCATCGGAAAAAATGACGCACTCTTATCCGCACTGCTGGCGCTGTAAAAATCCTATTATCTTCCGGGCTACGCCTCAGTGGTTTTGCTCGGTGGAAGCCTTTGTGGACGAGGCCGCCGCATCATGCCGCGATGTGAACTGGAATCCGGTTTGGGGCGAAGAACGCATGATTCAGATGCTTCGGGAGCGTACCGATTGGTGCATTTCCCGTCAGCGTCACTGGGGTCTGCCGATTCCGGTGGTATATTGCGATAACTGTAAAAAGCCGATCTGTAACGCTGAAACGATTGAAAAAATCTCGAAGATATTTGCCGCGCAAGGTAGTAATGCTTGGTTTGAAAAAAGTGCGGAAGAGCTTTTACCCGACGGTTTTACCTGCCCCTTCTGCGGGCAATCCCATTTCACCAAGGAAACCGATACGCTGGACGGCTGGTTTGATTCCGGCTCCTCACATTTTGCTGTGTTGGATAGCAATCCGGACATGAAATGGCCGGCGGATCTCTACCTGGAAGGCGGCGACCAATATCGCGGATGGTTTCAGGCTTCTTTGCTGACCGCCGTGGCGGTCAAAGGGCAGGGCGCCCCCTTCAAAAGTATCCTCACCCACGGCTGGACGGTGGACGGCGAAGGCAAAGCCATGCACAAATCGGAAGGCAACTTTATTCCGCCGGAAGATTTGATCAAGAAATACGGCGCGGATTTGGTACGGCTATGGGCGGCATCCAGCGATTATCGTGCCGATGTCCGAGTATCGGATGCCATTTTTGGGCAGCTTTCTGAAGCCTATCGTAAGATCCGGAATACCGCTCGTATTCTGCTTGCCAATGTGGGCGACGCCGGCGTTGACTTTGATCCTGACAAGGACATGGTTGCGCCCGCCGATATGCTACCGTTGGATCAATGGGCGCTTACGCGTCTGAATCAACTCATTGTCGCGGTGAATGAGGCATATGCCGCCTATGACTTTAATCAGGTGACACATGCGGTGATGAATTTCTGTACCACCGATATGTCGAAGCTTTATATCGATATTATTAAAGACAGAGTCTATGTGGAACGGAAAACCTCGTTTGAGCGCCGCAGTGCGCAAAGCGCGCTTTGGCTGATCCTTTCTGCCCTGACTCGCATGATCGCCCCCATTCTCTCCTTTACCGCCGATGAGATTTGGAAGGTGATGCCGCATACCGCCGCAGAAGATCCCAGAAGCGCCTTGCTCAATGATATGCCGACGCCGGACAGCAGGTTTGTCTTTGACGGACTTGAAAAAGAATACAACAAGCTCTTTGCGCTGCGGGATGATGTCATGAAAGCGCTTGAGATCGCACGAGCCGAGAAGAGAATAGGAAAATCTTTGGACGCCAAAATCACACTCTTCGCTTCTGGGAATGAAAAAGCGATTTTGGATGAGTTTTCCGGAGAACTTGCAACCATCTGCATTGTGTCTCAGGCGGAAGTAAAAGACGAAACGCCGGCTCCCGGCGCTTTTATCGGCGAAAACAGTGCGATTGCCGTGCTGGTGGAGCCTGCCGAAGGAGAAAAATGTGAGCGTTGCTGGATGTATACGAAAGATATCGTGTCAGACGGCGAGGGACGCATTTGCCGTCGTTGCCGTAAGAATATCTGATGAATAACTCCATGAATCCGAAAAAAGCAGGGAACAAGCAAGAACTGTTCAAACTTCTTGTTTTTGTTGCGATTATTATTCTTACCGTTTTTGTCGATCTCTTCAGCAAAGCACTGGTAAAAAACAGTGCTTTGCTGACAAGAGGCGGCACGATCGAGTTGATCCCCGGCGTGTTCCGCCTGCGGTATGTGGAAAATCAAGGCGCGGCGTTTGGATCGCTTTCCAACAGTCGCTGGCTTTTTATGGCGTTTTCTTCTGTTGCCATCGTGGTTCTGCTGTATCTGTTGATCAGGAAAAGACGCACACTGTCGTATTGGGCGGGCGTAGCGATTTCTTTGATCATCGGCGGCGGCATCGGCAATATGTATGAAAGACTTTTCAATGTCAATGCCCAAGGGGTCTGCGTCGTTACCGATTTTTTTGATTTTTATCCCTTTTCTTTCTGGAAATGGATCTTTAATGTGGCGGATGTTGCCGTTTGCGTTGGCGCCGCTATCTTGGTTTTGTATTATTTTGTTGATACAGTAAAGACCTATCGGCGAGAAAAAAAGCAAAAAGCCGTCGGCGACGGCGTTTCTTTGAACCCCTATACCTTGTTGTATGAGGATCTTTGTACCGATCCGACAGAGGACAGCGGCGCAATCGGAGAGAAAGAAAATCCGCCGGCAACGGATGCCTCGGAGGACAATTCGGATAATCGCCCATCGTCAAGCGACGCAGACTGTGATGTAAGACAAGACAGCCTGCCAGATGCGCCAGAAAACAGAGAAGCGGACGGAACGGATGGCGAAAAGGACGGATAAATCATGATGTTTCACATTCCAACCCCCGATGATATCGGAAAGCGCTTGGATAAATTTGTGGCGGAACGAGAAGACCTGACTCGTTCCGCCATTCAAAAATTGATTGAAACCGGCCATGTGACTGTCAACGGTCAGGCGGTAAGTAAAAATTATCTGCTCAAAGACGGCGACGATGTGGAGATTGAAGCGCCTCCCCCAACTTCACTGACACTGGAGCCGGAAAATATTCCTTTGGATATTGTATACGAGGATGACGATCTTTTGGTTGTCAACAAACCGAAAGGGATGGTCGTTCATCCGGCGCCCGGAAATTATAGCGCGACACTGGTCAACGCGCTTCTTTACCATTGTCGGGGACATTTATCCGGCATTAACGGCGTGATTCGTCCCGGAATCGTTCACCGTATCGATAAAGACACTTCCGGCCTTTTGTTGGTCGCCAAAAACGATGTTGCTCATCATCATCTTGCGGCACAGATTGCCGCGCATACATTGGAGCGCGCCTATGAGGCTTTAGCAGTGGGCGGATTTTCTGAAGACGAGGGAACGATTGATGCGCCGCTGGCAAGACATCCTACCGATCGGAAGCGCATGGCGGTGGTTAAGGGCGGCAGGGAAGCCGTGACTCACTGGACGGTACTTGCCCGTTATCGCGGTTATACCCATTTGCGTTGCCGTTTGGAAACCGGGCGTACCCATCAGATCCGGGTACATCTTTCCTCTCTTGGTCATCCGCTTTTTGGTGATACCGTATACGGCGGCGGGAAGAGTAAATTCGAAATACAAAATGCCGCCTTGGCTGCGGGTCAGGTACTCCACGCCAAACGCTTGGGTTTTGTTCATCCTGCGACGGGCGAGAAAATGGTATTTGAAAGTGATCTGCCGCCCTATTTTTGTATGCTTTTAAAGAAACTGGAAGATGAACGCATCTGACAAGCAGGGAGGCCATGCCAAGTCTTGGGATAAAGGAACACGCCATGAAACTATTTGACACCCACACCCATTATGATGATGAAAAATTTGATCTTGATGACCGCGATGCCCTGCTTGCTTCTTTGTTTCGCGAGGAAGTCTGTCTTATGGTGGGCGCTGCGGTCAATCTGACTTCATCGCGATTTACCATAGCTACCGCGGCAAAATATCCCGGTTACTATGCCGCAGTGGGGATTCATCCCGAAAATTGCGGGGAATATGACGATCCCGAAAACGCCTTATCCGACCTGGAAGCGCTGGCGCAGGCGGAGAAAGTGGTTGCCATCGGCGAGATCGGACTTGATTATTATTGGGACAGCAATCCGCCCAAAGAGGTACAGCAGTTTTATTTTGAGCGGCAGTTGGCGCTTGCACAGAAGCTTTCGCTGCCGGTGATTGTTCATGATAGAGAAGCTCATGGCGCGGTGATTGATACGCTAATGCGCTATCCAAGTGTCACCGGTGTCATGCACTCTTTTTCCGGCAGTGCGGAAATGGCCAAGGAACTTTTAAAACGGGGATGGTACATTTCTTTTTCGGGCGTTATCACATATAAAAACGCTACGCGACTTGCCGAGGTGGTGCGTACCGTTCCCCTTGACAGAATCCTTGTGGAAACCGATTGTCCCTATCTTACGCCGGTTCCCATGCGAGGTAAGATCAATCATTCCGGGTATGTAAAATACACTGCCGTCAAAGCTGCCGAGCTGAGGGGAGAAGATTATGACGCCTTTGCCCGTGCGACAGTGGAAAACGGCAAGCGGGCGTTTGGCATCTCGCTTGGCTGAGAAAAAGAACTGTTTTATCGGTTCACTTCTTCCCAAAGGGATTTTATCACCTGTCCTTTCCGCGTGCAATAAAAAAACTGACATCCTGATACTTGGGATGTCAGTCTTCTGTTTTCGGTTTGATTTTCCGTTCACGCCATCGCGTTGAGCATCAGGGTGAAACGGCTCTTTTTTCTCGCGGCATTATTAGGATGCAGAACGCCTTTGGCAGCGGCCTGATCGGTTTTCTTCATCACAAGAGAATACAGGCTTGTAGCGGTAGCTTTATCTCCACCGGCAACAGCAACTTCATATTTCTTGACCAGCGTCTTATAGGCAGAGCGGATCATTCTGTTTCTGAGGTTTTTTGCCTTTGAGGTAATTACTCTCTTTTTGGCAGAATCCATCTTTTTCTTTTCGTTTGCCAATGTATACACCTCCTTCTCGGGAAACTTATTTCGATACTTGTTTATAATATCATGTTTGCAAAAAAAAAGCAAGCCCCTTTTTGATTTTTTTTAAAATTTTTTCCAAAAAAGTCTTGACAAGCCCTTCCTTGTGTGGTAAAGTATCAATACTTAGACTCGGATAGAATGCCGTTGTATTATTTTTCAGCTTACAAAAAATGTTTTTTGAAGCGTACAATGGGTCGCTCCGAAAAAAATGAATCACGAAAATTAAGGTCATATTCTGTTTTCGTTCCAGTTGTTAGCTTGTTTTACAAGGTTTTTTTGTTGCGGCTGTAACCAGCATGCCGAAGAAAAAACAAAATTGTAAAATATTTGTGAACAGCGCAGGGGCGTTTATGGGGTATGGTCTATTTATTTGCTGAAAAACGAAAGAGAGGATTGACTATGGCGAAACTGTCGGTCAAAAAAGTAAAGCTCGGAACACAAGAGCGTTTCAGCTTTGCCAAGATCGATGAAGCGATCGAAATGCCCAATCTGTTGGATGTCCAGAAAAAATCTTATCGCTGGTTCATCGAAGAAGGGCTGAGGGAAGTATTGAAAGATGTTTCTCCGATCGTAGACTATTCCGGCAATCTGAACATCGATTTTGTTGATTACAAAATTGATGAAAACGCTCCGAAATATCCCGAAGAGGAATGCAAGGAGCGTGATGTGAACTATGCCGCGCCCCTGCGGGTCACCGTACGCCTTTACAACAAGGAAACCCAAGAGGTCAAGGAGAAGGAAATCTTCATGGGCGATTTTCCGCTCATGACCGATAACGGCACCTTTATTATCAATGGTGCGGAGCGTGTGGTTGTCTCACAGATCGTCCGTTCCCCCGGTATGTATTATGACAGCGCCGTCGACAAATCCGGAAAAAAGATTTATACCTCTCAGGTGATTCCTTACCGTGGCGCATGGTTGGAATACGAAACTGACGCAAACGACATATTCGGCGTCCGGATCGATAAAAACCGCAAAATACCCGTAACCATCCTGATCCGCGCCTTGGGTCTCGGCAGGGACAGCGATATCTATGCGCTGTTCGGTGAAGATCCCATGATGAAAGCCACGGCAACCAAAGACGGTATGGAGGCGGAAGCGCTCAAAGCCGGTACAACAGCGGAAGAGGAGGCCCTCAAGGAAATCTATCGCCGCCTGCGTCCCGGAGAGCCTGCGCTTGTGGAAAGCGCCAGAACGCTCGTACACAATCTTTTCTTTGATCCCAAGCGCTATGATCTGGCGCCGGTGGGTCGTTATAAATTTAATAAGAAGGTAGCTGTTTCCGCGCGGCTTATCGGACACCACCTTGCTCGCCCCTTGGTCAGCCCTTATACCGGTGAATTTTTGGCCGATGAGGGTACTCTTGTGGATCGTGCGCTGGCAGAAACCATTGACTTTTCCGGTGTCAACGAGGCGTATGTTCTCAATGAACACGGTGTGGAAGTCAAGGTTTTCTCCAACGGCACCGTTTATCCGAAAACCTTGTTGGGCTATGATCTTACTGAAGTAGGGATTAAGGAAAAAGTTGTCGCGTCGGTTCTTAGCGAGATCATGACCGCCTGCGGTAATAATAAGGAAGAAATCCTCAAGACTTGCAGCGATCGGATGGCGGATCTTGTCCCGAAACATATTACTAAGGAAGACATCCTTGCGTCTATCAACTATCTGCTGACACTTTCACACGATATCGGATCGGTGGATGATATTGACCATTTGGGCAACCGCAGACTCCGTTCCGTTGGTGAACTTCTGCAAAATCAGCTTCGCATCGGGTTCTCTCGGATGGATAAAATCGTCAAGGAACGCATGACCATTCAGGACACCGATTCGGTTTCTCCCGAAGCGCTGATCAATATTCGTCCCATTGTGACGGCCATTCGCGACTTCTTCGGGTCGTCTCCTTTGTCACAGTTTATGGATCAGAACAACCCGCTGGCAGAACTGACACACAAGCGCCGTTTGTCGGCACTTGGTCCCGGCGGTTTGTCCAGAGAACGCGCCTCCTTTGATGTCCGTGATGTACACTATACGCATTATGGCCGTATGTGTCCCATAGAGACGCCTGAAGGGCCGAACATCGGTTTGATCTCCTATCTCTCCACCTATGCTAAAATCGATGAATACGGCTTTATTGAAGCGCCTTACCGCAAAATCGACAAAACCACCGGACAGGTCACAGATACGATCGAATATATGACCGCCGATGTGGAAGACAACTATATTATTGCTCAGGCCAACGAGCCGTTGGATGCTGACCATCATTTTGTCAACCGCAAAGTGGTGGCCCGTCATAAGGCGGACATCATCGAAATCGATGCGGAGAAGGCCGATTATATGGATGTTTCTCCTAAGATGGTGGTGTCGGTAGCAACGGCGCACATTCCGTTTTTGGAAAATGATGACAACTCCCGTGCTTTGATGGGCGCCAACATGCAGAAGCAGGCTGTACCGCTTCTTACCTGTGACAGTCCTATCGTGGGAACGGGTATGGAGTACAAAGCCGCCGTCGATTCCGGCGTGGTGGTTGTCTGCCGCAATTCCGGCGTGGCGGAGCGCGTGACGGCGGATGAGATCGTCATTCGTACCGATAGCGGCCGTAAAGAAGAGTACCGTCTTACCAAATTCAAACGGACCAACCAAGGCACCTGCGTCAATCAGCGTCCTTTGATCTCAGAAGGCGATTATGTAGAAGCCGGTCGGGTCATTGCCGACGGCCCCGCTACCAGCAACGGCGAAATCTCCTTGGGTAAAAACGCGCTGATCGGATTTATGACCTGGGAAGGCTACAACTACGAATATGCTGTTCTGCTCAACGAGCGTCTGGTGCAGGACGATGTATATACCTCCATTCACATTGAAGAATATTCCCATGAGGCCAGAGATACCAAACTCGGTCCGGAAGAGATTACCCGGGAGATTCCCAATGTGGGCGAAGAACCCAAAAAATATCTCGATGCCGACGGTATTGTGCTGAAAGGTACGGAAGTTCGTGCCGGCGATATCCTGGTGGGCAAAGTCACGCCTAAGGGCGAGACGGAACTTACCGCGGAAGAGCGGTTGCTGCGTGCCATTTTCGGGGAGAAGGCCAGGGAAGTGAGAGATACCTCCTACCGCCTGCCCCACGGTCAGAGCGGTATCGTGGTAGATGTCAAAATCTTTTCGAGAGAAGCCGGCGATGAGCTGCCCCCCGGTGTCAATAAAGTGGTTCGGGTCTATATAGCGCAGAAGAGAAAGATATCTGTCGGCGATAAAATGGCGGGCCGTCACGGGAATAAAGGCGTTGTTTCGCGTATTCTCCCCCCGGAAGATATGCCTTTTATGAAGGACGGTACGCCGCTGGATATCGTGCTGAACCCGATGGGCGTGCCTTCCCGTATGAACATCGGACAGGTGCTGGAGGTCCATTTGGGTATTGCCGCCAAGAAACTCGGCTGGAAGATCATGACGCCGGTATTTGACGGCGCGACCGAAAAAGATATTTCGGAATGCATGAAGATGGCCGGTATGTACCGCGAGGTTCTGCCCAATGAAAACATTGACAACAAGAATGTTTTCGTGATGAATCAAGAGGACGAAAAAAGCGAACCCACCTATACACAGGTGACCTTTACCGAAAAAACAGACGAAAACGGCCGCGCGTATTATGTCCCTGTCTATGAAGGTGTAGAACGGGATGCGGCTTGGGTTCGTTCTATGGTGGATGCCGAGAAACTCAAAATCGTGGACGGCAAATCCATTTTGTACGATGGCCGTACCGGCGAACGGTTTGAAAATCCTGTCACCGTGGGTATTATGTACTATCTGAAACTCCATCACTTGGTAGACGAAAAGATTCACGCCCGTTCCATCGGTCCGTATTCTCTGGTGACACAGCAGCCGCTCGGCGGTAAAGCGCAATTCGGCGGTCAGCGGTTCGGTGAAATGGAAGTCTGGGCTTTGGAAGCTTACGGCGCCGCCTACACATTGCAGGAGATCCTGACGGTCAAGAGCGATGATGTTATGGGTCGTACCAAAACCTATGAGGCGATTGTCAAGGGACAGAATATTCCCACGCCGGGTGTGCCGGAATCGTTCCGCGTATTGGTCAAAGAGTTGCAGTCTCTGTGTCTTGATGTAAGAGTGCTGGACAAAAACGGTGAGGAAATCGAGCTTGCCCGCATCGGCGAAGAGGAAGACGCGCAGTTTGCCGCTTCCGGCGCCGAAGAGGTGGGCGAGAACATCGTGACGGAAGATATTTTCCGCTCGGCGTATGAAGACACCGGAGAAACTGCCAACGAGGAAGATATGGACAATGACGACGCAGCAGAGGAAGACTTTGACGGTTACGGCGACGCATATGACGATGGGTCTGACGATGATGACGACATGTAAGAAAGGAGATACGGTAAATGGAAGATAATATTTTCGATTCGATAAAGATCGGTCTGGCATCTCCTGATATGATCAGAAGTTGGTCGAGCGGCGAAGTCAAAAAGCCTGAGACCATCAATTACCGCACATTGAAACCCGAGCGGGACGGTTTGTTCTGCGAGCGCATTTTTGGCCCTATGAAGGACTGGGAATGCTCCTGCGGACGGTACAAACGGATCCGCTATAAAGGCAAACGCTGCGAAAAGTGCGGTGTGGAAGTTACCACAAAAAAAGTGCGCCGCGAACGGATGGGACATATCGAACTGGCCTCGCCTGTTTCTCACATTTGGTATTTTCGCGCGATTCCTTCCCGCATGGGACTTCTTTTGGATATTTCTCCCCGTAATCTGGAAAAGGTGCTCTACTATGCACAGTATATTGTGATTGATCCCGGAGATACGCCGCTTACCAAATATCAGCTTCTCACAGAAACCGAGTATCGCGATTTTCAGGAACGGTATGAAGACGATTTTCGCGTCGGTATGGGGGCAGAGGCTATTAAGGAGCTGCTGGCAGAGATCGATGTGACGGAACTTTCGGAAAAATTGAAAGAAGAGCTTGCCACTGCCGGCGGTCAGAAAAAAGCCAGAATTATCAAACGGCTGGAAGTGGTAGAAGCATTCCGCAAAAGCGGCAATAAGCCAGAATGGATGATCATGGATGTCATCCCGATTATTCCGCCGGATATTCGTCCTATGGTTCAATTGGACGGCGGCCGTTTTGCCACCTCCGATCTGAATGACCTCTATCGTCGCGTCATCAACCGCAATAACCGCCTTAAAAAGCTAATGGAACTCTCCGCGCCGCAGATCATCATACGCAACGAACGCCGTATGCTCCAGGAAGCGGTGGACGCGCTGATTGATAACGGCCGCCGTGGCAAGCCGGTGACAGGGCCTTCGAATCGTCCTCTCAAATCTCTTTCCGAGATGTTGCGCGGTAAACAGGGGCGTTTCCGTCAGAATCTTTTGGGTAAACGCGTAGACTATTCCGGTCGTTCCGTTATCGTGGTGGGACCGGAGCTGAAGATTTATCAGTGCGGTCTGCCCCGGGAAATGGCGTTGGAATTGTTTAAGCCTTTTGTGATGAAGCGTTTGGTGGAAACACAGAAAGCAACCAACATCAAAGACGCGAAGAAAAAAGTAGAAAAGGTGTCGGACGATGTCTGGGACGCTTTGGAAAATGTAATTCAGGAGCATCCTGTGCTTTTGAACCGCGCCCCGACTTTGCACCGCCTGTCGATTCAGGCGTTTGAACCGATTCTTGTGGAAGGACGCGCTATCAAACTGCATCCCTTGGTTTGTACCGCGTTCAATGCGGACTTTGACGGCGACCAGATGCCGGTGCATGTTCCCTTGACGCCCGAAGCGCAGGCGGAATCCCGCTTCCTGATGCTCTCGGCCAATAACTTGCTGAAACCCGCCGACGGTAAGGCTGTGGCTGTGCCGTCGCAGGATATGGTTCTTGGTTCTTATTGGCTGACGATCGACCGCGCCGGCGAAATCGGCGAGGGCAATTGTTATACCGGCTTTGACGAAGCGTTGATGGCGCATGAGAACGGTTTTCTCGGTCTGCACGCTCCGATCAAGGTGCGTGTACACGGTATTGTGGACGGTGTAGAACGCTCTCGTATTATCGATACCACCCTTGGCCGTATGATCTTCAACAATGCCGTTCCCCAGGATCTCGGCTATGTGGATCGTTCCAATCCCGACAATTATCTGTTGCCTGAAATTGATTTTGTTTGCGGTAAGAGCGAACTTTCCAAGATCGTTGATAAGACAATCAAACAGTTTGGCGCTGTCAAAACGGCGCAAGTGCTTGATAATATCAAGGCCATGGGCTTTAAATACTCTACGCTGGCTTCCATTTCCATCTCCATTTCCGATGTCATGATCCCTGAAAACAAACCGACTTTGATCAAGCAGGCGGAAAGTGCCGTGGAAGTGATTCACAATCATTTCCTGGATGGCGAACTCACGGAAGAAGAGCGTTATAACGCGGTCATCAAGATTTGGGAGGAAACGACCAAACAGATAGAAAGCGCGTTGGATATTTCCTTTGACAGATACAATCCGATTAAGATGATGGCCGACTCCAAAGCTCGTGGTTCTAAAAGCCAGATGCGTCAGCTTGCGGGTATGCGTGGCTTGATGTTTTCCGCGACCGGCCGCACGATGGAATTGCCGATCAAGGCAAACTTCCGCGAGGGCTTGAATATCCTTGAATATTTCATTGCCGCCCGCGGTTCCCGTAAGACTTTGTCCGATACGGCACTGAGAACGGCCGACTCCGGTTATCTGACCAGGCGTCTTGTCGATGTTTCACAAGATGTTATTATTCGGGAAGAAGACTGCGGTACGCAAGAAGGGTTGGTTGTTCGCGAGATCACTGACGGCAACGGCGTGATCGAAAAATTCGAGGATCGTTTGTTGGGTCGGTACACGCTGGAGGAAGTCAAACATCCTGTGACCGGCGAAGTGCTGGTTGGCAAAGATGTACTGATGACTGCGGCCGATGTGAAAAAAATCACGGCGGCCGGCATTCAGGAACTGCCGATTCGCACCATTCTCAAATGCAAATGCCGCTATGGTGTTTGCTCGCACTGCTATGGCTCCGACCTTGCGACAGGCAAGAAGGTCAATGTGGGTGAAGCGGTCGGTATTGTAGCGGCTCAGTCGATTGGCGAACCCGGTACGCAGCTTACCATGAGAACCTTCCACTCAGGCGGTATTGCCGGTTCGGATATCACGCAAGGTCTTCCCCGTGTTGAAGAGCTGTTTGAGGCACGCAAACCCAAAAAGACTGCTACGGTGACAGAAATTTCCGGAACGGTTTCCATTCAGGACGCTAAACGCGCTCGGAATGTGATAGTTACCGATCATGCCAGCGGCGATTCTGAGACATATGCGATTCCTTATGGTACTCGTGTAACGGTCAAAGACGGAGATTTTGTCGTACGCGGCGATGCGCTTACCGAAGGCAATATGAGCCTGACCGATATTACCAAGATCAAAGGCTTGGACGAGGTTTACAGTTATATCATCAAGGAAATTCAGCGCGTCTACCGGTTGCAGTCTGTTGAAATCAATGATAAGCATATTGAAGTCATTGCCCGCCAGATGACCCGCAAGGTCAAGGTGGAAGATGGCGGCGACACCGACCTGCTTTCCGGCTCTTTGGTCGATAAGATCGAGTTTGAGCAGAAGAACGAGGAAATCCATCAGCGGATTAGCGCCGGTGAAATCACCCTGCGCAAAGCGGTGTCGTCCCCCGTTCTGCTTGGTATTACCAAAGCCTCGCTCTCTACGGACTCCTTCCTGTCCGCCGCGTCTTTCCAGGAAACCACTAAAGTACTCACCGAAGCCGCCATTAGCGGCAAGGTCGATCACTTAATGGGGTTGAAGGAAAATGTGATCATCGGCAAGTTGATTCCTGCCGGCACCGGTATGCAGCGTTATCGCGATATCGAAGTCAATGTAAACGGCGAAATACCGCATCCCGTTGTTGCGGAAGAAACAAACGAAGAAGTTTAATTTCAAATAAAAAAAGCCCTTTCTGACGCGTCAGAAAGGGCTTTTTTTGATCTTTAGAAAAATCAGGAAGCGATGTCGGTTAGTGTACCGATGAAAATGGGAAGACCGGTGGCGTTATCCAGGATGAAATAGATAAATGGGCGGTCGAAAGAAAGGCGAAGCGTTTCCATGGCGCTTTCAGACATCATGACGCTTGTGACAGCGCCCGCTTTCGTCCCCAATTCATTCACGGCGATGAAGGTTTTATGGAGTACCTCATCGATATGGAGCGTATCAGCGTTACTGGAAATGCCGGAAAAATCCGCCAGATCGGAAAAAGCGGTTGGCATACCGAGATCACATAAAATGTTGTTCATGGAAAGAGAAAAGTCGTAACTGAATTTCGGCAGTGTAATAGACAGACCTTTGTTTTGAACATTGGCAAAAATTGCTTGAAGCGTTTCCGGGGTCAGAGTTTGGATCAAATCATCGGGATCCATCCCTTCCTCGGGAAGAAGCGCGGCAAAACTGAAGGCGCCGCCTTTGTAATCCTTTATAAAGCCTACGCACTTTTCTCCTGCAAGATATTTTGTTTCTTCAGAGGCCATCATGGTCGCCTTCTGCTCTTTTCCTGACAAAGAGTGAAAAACGCCTTCGTATATGTTTTCCTTGTGATATACATTCTCCCAAGTGGCATCGAATACAAGCGCGTTGATCAGGCACATGACATTTTCCGGTTGAATCTTATCTATGATTTCAGAGATCATACCGTCAGTATGTTGTACAACCCAGTTGTTGATGTCTTCAGCTGTTCTTTCGTTAAAAGGAGCCTTGTAGGCAGAGGCGCCATAGTAGTCGGCGTTGGTCTGTAAAAAGGCACGGTTGACAGTCATTCGCTGAGCGTCATCTTGGAACCAGATGGAATTGGCGATTTTTACCGTGGCGTTCGGATTGGCTGTCAGGGAATGAACATAGCTGTAGAGATAGGCGTTGAGTTGTGTCAATGGAATCGTACCGCCAAGCAAAGCTTCCATTTCCTGCAAGGTGGCGCCGCTAGCGCCGTTGGCCGTCATAGCTAAAGCAAGCTGAATCGAGAGCGGTGAAATCAAAAGATTCTTTTCTTGATTTTCCCGGCTGCTCGCTTGAAAAAGTTTTAATGCCAATGCCAATTCCTGGACTGTAAAGGGATCGTCCGCTTGTTTTCCGTCGACGACGCCGGCATCAATCCCTACCATCAGATCATCCGCGTAAATGGCGGTGCCGCAAGCGGTAAAATTGATGCCAATGGAAAGCGATAACAGAAAGGCAACGAAGCAAAGGCCGATCTTTTTGTGTGAGTGGCGGGAATGAGACATGGGGATTCTCCTTTCATTCTTTTCATATCATTGTTCGCTTTTGCGGGAAAATGAACAGATTTTTGCTACCACTACCGCCGGCGCCGTATTCATGATTTGAGGTGCAATGACCGTTCATCCTTTATACAATCAAATTTGCTTTTTTCCTTATAGTATGGAAGAGAAGAGTAAAATTTTTTGTTTTTGCCAACGCTGTTGTTTCTCTCGCACGCTGATAAAGAGGATGTTACAAAGCCATTCTTTTCGAAAAAGACCGGAATAACAACAACTTTTTGTGACAAAGGAGCCGTTTTTTCTGTTTTTTTTCTTGACAATCGGGAAAAGCCGTTGTATAATGGGCTTATAAGAGAAAAACCACACTATATTGTGGTACATATATTATGCATAACAATATAGAGTGCTTTTTGTCGAATAAAGCGGAACAAAAAGCAAAGGAGAACTTGTTATGGCCATGAAGGATTTTTACATTGTGGATAATGTCCTGGTGAAATATGTAGGCGCCGATACCGATGTGGTGGTGCCGGGAGGGGTAAAAACCATTGGCCGTCAGGCATTTACCTGTCGGGATACATTGACTTCGGTGGTTCTGCCTGACGGCGTTGTGACCATTGGAGAGCAGGCGTTTGACTCCTGCTATAATTTAAAAACCGTCGTGATTCCCGCCAGCGTGACCAAAATCGAGAAAGGCGCCTTTGCCGCCTGCCGTTCGCTGACTTCTGTGAAGATTCCGGAAGGGGTTCCGGCAATTGCCACCCGCGCTTTTGTGGGATGCTTTTCCCTGAAGGAAATCGATATTCCCGCCAGCGTGACTTCTATCGGCGAATATGCTTTTAACCGTTGCTATAATTTAGAAAAGATTATCATAGGTGATGCGGTTACAGAGATCGGGGAGGAAGCGTTTTCTTACTGTCGGTCGCTAAAGACTGTCGTTTTGGGGCGGGGTATTGCAAAAATCCAGTGGAACACCTTTGCCTGCTGTGAGTCTCTGACTACCGTTTATTTTTCTGTTGGCTTGCGCGAGATTGTTTATGCCGCGTTTGATGGCTGTCATGCGATTTCTTCCGTGAATTTTTCGGGGACCGAGACAGAGTGGCGCCGCGTGTTGGTGTCTCCCACGAAAAACACCTCGATTTTATCGGCAAAAATGTTTTATGATTCACTGCCGCCCAAAGTCCAGAAGGCAAAAACGCCGACGCTTTCTTTTGATTTGAACGAATCGGCCGATGTTTCAATTGGCGTTGACGCTGATGCTGCGGCAAAAGAGGAACAGGCAACGGCGGAAGTCGAGGCCGAGGAAAATGCCTCTCAGGCTGTAAAAGTTGGAGAAACGGTCTCTTTGCTGAATATGCTGTCTACCGCGGAAGGGGAAGAAAAAGAAGCGCCTGCCACGGATGACAATGTTTCTTCCGTTGAGGCATCGCCCGTTACGCCGGTGGCGCCCGTCACCGCAGAGAGACAGGCGGCGGAATCTGATACAACGGTTTTAGAGGCACCTCAGGGGATAGAGAAAGACGCCAAAACGGAAGAAAAGAAAGCATCTACCCCGACGACACCATCTCGGCGTCGTCCCGCTCATACGGCACAAACGGTGGCTGACGAGGCTTTCAAACAGAAATTTTATGAGAATTTTATTGCCACGATGTCTTCCGAAACAGCCACAGAACAAGAGCGGCGTGCCGCTGCTATGACCGAGGAAGAGTTTGAAACACTCAGTGAAGCGCTTTTCTTGGTGCCGCCGGAGGATGCCTATGCATTTGGCTGTATGTGCCTTCTTATGAAGCGGTACAATTGGGCGTTTCGCGCCTTTTTATCTGCGGCAGGCAAGGGAAATCTTCCTTCTCAATTTTATGTGGGTTGCTGCTTCCTCTGGGGGATCGATACTTCCCGGAAAATCGTGGATGCCGCCCGCTGGCTGACAAAGTGCAAAGGCGATCCTGTGTTTGGAGAAGATGCCTTGAAAGCTTTGGCCATTGTGGACGAAGAACTGGAAAAGCCGGAGAATGCCGGATTGAAAGTAAAGCGGGGAAATAAGTGACGCGGCATGGTGGCGTCACAAAATAGCTTTTAACAGCGGGAACAACAATGAAGGGTTCCCGCTGTTTTGTCAGAAAAAGAACAAGCAAGATTGTCCGTATGCCGACAAAGGCGCTCTGTTTTTTTTCTGAAACTCTTGAATTTTATCCCGAGATATATTATAATAATTTTGATTCAATATATTTAAACTGTGTCTTGTGACTTTGCCTTCCGGTATTGACCGGCGCGGGCGGAACGGGATATGATAATAATGCGGGTCTAAATTTTTTCAAACGCCTGCTGAACGGGAGACATGAAGTATGAAATGGATGATTGCTTCTGACCTTCATGGGAGCGCTTATTTCTGTCGGCGGCTTCTTTCTCGCTTTGAACAGGAGGGCGCTCACCGACTGCTTCTTTTGGGGGATCTCCTTTATCACGGTCCGAGAAACGCCTTGCCGCCGGACTATGAACCCAAGAAAACGGCGGAGCTACTGAACCAGGTCTTTGGCCAAATTCTTTGCGTAAGGGGCAATTGTGACAGCGAAGTGGATCAGATGATGTTGAAATTTCCCATTTTGGCTGAATATGCGGTTTTGGATATCGGCGATCGGATGATTTTTGCCACACACGGTCATCATTGGAACGAAAATGATCCGCCTCCGCTAGCCCCGGGTAGTATTCTTTTGAATGGCCATACGCATCTGCCGGCTTGCCGCGAGCATGATGGGTTTCTTTATCTGAATCCGGGGTCTGCGGCGATGCCCAAGGGTGACAGTACACCTGGCTACATGATTTTGGAAGGCCGACAGCTAATGCGCAAGGACTTGGAAGGCAATGTTCAGTTGACTTACCGGCTTTGATACCAAAAGAGAAAGAACGCGATGTCAACCGAAATGAGCGGCGAATATCGCCGGATAAATATACAGCCTGATTTTGTGATTTTGAAGCCGTCGATTCTTTATGATGAAACAAAACATTACTCTCAATTGATGAGGAGGATTTTTTATGAACTCCCAAACAAGATGTCTTGTAGACAGTGTTGAAGCGCTCAATGCGGCGCTTGTCCGTGTGAGAAATGCACAGAAACAATTTGCAACATATACCCAAGAACAGGTAGACGCTATTTTCAAAGCCGCCGCTATTGCCGCCAATCAGGCGAGAATTTCTCTGGCAAAATTGGCGGTGGAAGAAACGGGCATGGGTGTTGTTGAGGATAAAGTGATTAAAAACAACTATGCCGCCGAGCATATTTATAACGCTTATAAAAACACCAAAACCTGCGGTGTGATTGAGGAAGATCCCTCTTACGGCATCAAGCGGATTGCCGAACCGATCGGCGTGATCGCGGCGGTGATTCCGACAACCAATCCCACATCGACCGCTATTTTCAAATGTCTTTTGGCATTGAAAACACGCAACGCGATCATTATCAGCCCGCATCCGAGGGCAAAAAAATCCACCACGGCCGCGGCGGCTTTGATCCTTGCGGCGGCGGTCCGCGCCGGCGCGCCGGCGTCGATTATTGATTGGATTGATGTTCCGTCATTGGAAATGACCAATCTTTTGATGAAAGAGTCCGATATTATTCTTGCGACCGGCGGCCCCGGTATGGTCAAAGCGGCCTATTCTTCCGGCAAACCCGCCGTCGGCGTCGGCGCAGGAAATACGCCCGCCATTATTGATGATTCCGCCGATCTTCTGCTGGCGGTCAATTCCATTATTCATTCCAAAACCTTTGATAACGGTATGATTTGCGCCTCGGAACAGTCGGTGATCGTACTTGACTCTGTGTATGAAGCGGTAAAAGCGGAGTTCGCCCGGCGAGGCTGTTATTTCCTTTCTCCCGAAGAAGCTGACAAAATACGCAAGACCATTTTGATCAATGGCGCGCTGAACGCCAAAATCGTTGGGCAAAAGGCGACATTCATTGCCGCTTTAGCGGGCGTCACGGTGCCGGAAGGAACCAAGATCCTTATCGGGGAAGTGGAGGATGTTTCTCTTTCTGAAGAATTTGCTCATGAAAAGCTTTCCCCTGTACTTGCCATGTATCGAGCCGGAACAATCGAAGAGGCTTTTGACAAAGCGGAACGCTTGATTGCCGATGGCGGTTACGGACACACCTCCTCGATCTATCTTGATGCTGTGCGGGAAAAAGATAAGTTAGATGCCTTTTCAAGAAGGATGAAAACCTGCCGGATTCTTGTCAATACGCCTTCTTCTCAGGGCGGGATCGGCGATCTTTATAACTTCCGCCTGCCGCCTTCTTTGACCCTGGGCTGCGGCTCTTGGGGCGGCAACAGCGTGTCGGAAAATGTGGGTGTCAAGCATTTGCTGAATATCAAAACCGTGGCTGAAAGGAGAGAAAATATGCTTTGGTTTCGGACGCCGGAAAAGGTTTATATCAAAAAAGGTTGCCTGCCGGTCGCTTTGGACGAACTGAAAACTGTCATGGGCAAAAAGCGCGCCTTTATTGTTACCGACAGTTTTTTGTATCACAACGGCTACGCACAGCCTGTTATTTCCAAGCTTTCCGATATGGGATTGGAGCATACGGTGTTCTTTGATGTGGCGCCGGATCCTACGCTTGCTTGTGCAAAAGCCGGCGCGGCGCAGATGACAGCCTTTGCGCCGGATTGCATCATCGCTTTGGGCGGCGGTTCAGCCATGGATGCCGCAAAAATCATGTGGGTGTTGTATGAACATCCCGATGCGGATTTCATGGACATGGCTATGCGTTTTATTGATATTCGCAAACGGGTATATACTTTCCCGAAGATGGGAGAAAAGGCATATTTTATCGCCATTCCTACCTCGTCCGGCACCGGTTCCGAGGTGACGCCTTTTGCCGTGATTACCGATGAGACCACAGGGATCAAGTATCCGCTGGCGGATTATGCGCTTCTCCCCAATATGGCGATTATCGATACGGATTTCCACATGTCAGCCCCTAAAGGCTTGACAGCCGCTTCCGGCATCGATGCCGTGACGCACGCGCTGGAGGCGTATGCTTCCATTATGGCGACCGATTATACCGACGGTCTGGCTCTCCGCTCTTTGAAAATGATTTTTGAATATCTCCCGCGCGCCTATGATAACGGGACAACAGATGTGGTGGCACGCGAAAAAATGGCCAATGCCGCCACCATGGCCGGTATGGCGTTTGCCAATGCCTTTTTGGGCGTTTGCCATTCGATGGCGCATAAATTGGGCGCTTTCTATCACCTGGCGCACGGTATCGCCAATGCGTTGATGATTGAAGAGGTTCTGCGATTCAATGCTTCAGAGGCGCCGCAAAAAATGGGTACTTTTTCTCAATATGATCATCCGCACACATTGGCGCGCTATGCGGAAGTGGCTGATTATCTTGGCTTTGGCGGGAAAGATGATCGGGAAAAACTGGAGAATCTCATTGCCGGCATCAATGCCTTAAAAGCCCGCGTTGGGATTAAGGAGAGTATCCAAGCCTACGGTGTGGATGAAAAAGATTTCCTTGCCCGTCTTGATGAAATGTCCGAGCAGGCGTTTGATGACCAATGTACAGGTGCCAATCCCAGATATCCGTTGATCAGCGAGATCAAACAGATGTATTTGAACGCCTATTACGGAAAAGAACATTTTACCGATCCTCCGATGCCGCAGGGCATTCAGACGGTCTAAACTGAAAAGGGGGCAATGTTATGAAACTGGATACAGTGATTGCGGTGCGGAAAAATAAAATGGTTTACCGGGACGGGGACTGCTGTCTGAAGGTGTTTGGAGAAGGCTACTCTAAGGCCGATATTCTCAACGAAGCGCTGAATCAGGCACGCGTGGAGGAAACGGGCCTGGCCATTCCGAAGATCCGCGAAGTGACGGTGATTAACGGCCAATGGGCAATTGTCTTTGACTATATCGAAGGGAAGACCCTGGCGCAATTGATGTTGGAATCACCCGAGAAACAGGAAGCATATCTCGATTGGTTTGTAAAAATTCAGTTGGAGATCCAGAAAAAGACCTGTCCGCTGCTGACCAAACTAAAGGATAAAATGAAGAGAAAAATCAGCCTTACCGCATTTGACGCTACGACGCGATATGATCTGCATACCCGGTTGGATGCTATGCCGCGTCAGGCACAACTCTGCCACGGCGATTTTAATCCCTCCAATATTATCATATCATGTGATAATACGCCCTATATTATCGACTGGTCACATGCGACGCAAGGCAACGGCGCCGCCGATGCGGCAAGAACCTATCTCCTTTTCTGGCTGGCCGGCGAGGCCGAGATTGCCGAGAAGTATCTTGCTTTGTTCTGTCGGGAAAGTCTTGAGGAAAAAACGAGCGTTCAGCGTTGGCTGCCCATTGTGGCCGCTTCGCAATCGGTCAAGGAAAATGCCGAAGAAAAGGAGCTTTTAACTCGCTGGGTCAATGTGGTTGACTACCAGTAAAAATAAAAGGAAAAGTGTGTTTACTTGTATTGCGTTGTTATTATGGCGGCAACATAACTCGGAGTATTTTAGGCTCTACCGGATCGGGATATATACGGATTCATCGCCCGCTCTGTACGCTATGTTGTAAAACAATATACATTAAACCTTTTGGGCGCCGCTTTCGCGGCGCTTTTTCTTTTGCGTTTTTCTTGTGACCGAAGAAAATGCTGGTATGGGTTCTGCTCTTGACTTTTGAAAGAAAATGTTGTAGAATGGAGAAAAATAAAAAATGTCGGTTGGGGCGTTCGGAGCGCTCCTTGATACACGCTTTGTTTCCGGCAAGTTTCTTTTGTGTGATTTTGTCAATCGCTATGATCGCCACTCCATTACATGTCCTGGTTGAAATGGCTTGCTTGCACTGCAATATACTTGCGATCCCGCTGCGAAAGACGAATACCCAAGAAAGGATGATTGACCCATGATATTCAAAAACAAATCAGGCGCAAAAACGACATGGTTCATCGGTATATGTTGCTTGCTTTTGCTCTTTGTATTGGCTTTCTGTCTTACAGGTTGTGGCGATACCGAAACGGAGATTTCCTCCAGCGAACCGGATCCGGGCATTACGCCGCCCAAAGGCGAGTTTTCTATTACTGCATCCGAAGGCATGGATCTGGAAGTTTCTAACGATAAGCGCAGCTATACCCTATATGTTCCCGAGGGTACAGAGCAACTGAATTTATTGGAACTTGTGACGGCGGAGGATGTTTGGGATATTGTTTCGGATGGCGAAGCCGCGCCGCGACCCAAAGAGTCTCTTGCGATTAACGCAACACTTGCGGCGGGCGCAGGACACGGATTTACCATTTATTACGGCGAAAGCAGGGCCTATACCATACGGCTTTATGTCCGTTTTATTTCTTATGTCACTGTGACTTTCGAAGACCTCAATGGATCTAATGTTACTTTACGGAAGGGAACGACCGTTCAGATTCCGGCGGATGAACCCAAAAAGGAAGGGTATACCTTTTCCGGTTGGGATTTTGACTTTTCCACAAAAATCAATAAGGATACTTTGATCCTGGCAAAATGGACGCCGAATACCTATACCATTACCTATAACACAAATGGCGGACAAATGGCTTCTTTGACCCAAACGGTCACATACGATGAGGCTTTTGAACTGCCGACGCCTACCAAAGACGGCTTTAGATTCTTGGGCTGGAAGAACGGCGAAGATTTCTTTACCGCCTCGGTTTGGACATTTACACGGAATATCGAGCTGACAGCGGCATGGGATGCGCACGCTTATCTGCTGACTTTTGATGCGGCCGGCGGAACGGTGCAGCCGCCCGTCCTTGGCGTTTCTTATGGAGAAACATATGAACTGCCCACACCGGTGCGTCCGGGATACATTTTTGAGGGCTGGTATGCCGACGGTGTCAAGGTGACAGGCGGCAAATATATGTACCTGAAAGATATGGTATATCAGGCACATTGGTCAGAAGGAACCTTTACGGTGGTTTATGTGACCAACGGCGGCGAGCCGATGGAAAGCGAACAGCTGCCGTTTTCCCAGATCGGCAAGGCGATACCGGTCCGTGAAGGATATACTTTCGGCGGCTGGTTTTATGATATCGGGTTCACACAAATCACCCCGCGTCCTCAAGATGGTACAGTTATAGCATATGCCTGCTGGAAAGAGGAAACATCGACTCGTTATTTCGAGTTTGAGATGCAAGAAGAGGGAGTCGTTATCACTCGATATATCAACAATACGGAATTGTGTGTGATTCCCGCCATGATCGGCGGCAAGCCGGTGATTGCTATCGGAGACGGCGCGTTTTCTGGTTGTGACCGCTTGTTCTATCTTTCTTTTCCGTCTACGGTAAAAGCGCTGGGAAACGATGCGTTTGCCGGATGTACGGCACTTCGGCGCATCAACAGTTCAACCGATGCGCTCAATCTCGGTGAAATCACCTCGTTAGGTACCGGCGTTTTCCGCAATTGCCGTTTTGCGGCATTTACGATGCCGGAGACTCTGACGGAAATTCCCGATGAAATGTTTGATGGCTGCACACTTCTTGCAACCTTCAATTTCGGCAATGTGACGACGATTGGCCAATATGCTTTCCGAGGGTGTGCCGCTTTGCGGGAAGTTGTGCTGCCGTCATCCGCACGGACGATTGGCGAAGGCGCTTTCCAGAATTGCAGTGCGTTGCAGACTTTGACGCTGCCTGCGGGCATCGTCGACATTCCCGCCTTTATGGCAGACGGCTGCCGAGAGCTTGTTACATTGACGAACTTTTCCGATCAAGTCGGTCTTTTGACGATCGGCGAGGCGGCATTCCGTGGCTGCGCTAAGCTGTCTTCGCTTGTTTTTCCCTCCACGGTAAGAGAACTGGGTGCTTCCGCTTTTGAAAACTGTCTGAATCTTACCGAAGTCCAGCTTCCCGCTGGTGTGAGCGTGATTTCGGATTCGCTTTTTGCGGAATGTCGAAAACTGAAAAGCGTTACTTTGAGCGGTACAGT
Organism: uncultured Clostridia bacterium; assembly: GCA_947627815.1. Lineage (GTDB taxonomy): Bacteria > Bacillota > Clostridia > Oscillospirales > CAG-272 > RGIG1993. The sequence continues at coordinate 42,704 of CANQXN010000002.1, forward strand.
TACGGCCATTGGCAACGGTGCATTTCTGAATTGTCAGGAGCTATTGTCTTTCCCCTTTAACGAAGGGCTTCGGCAAATTGGCGAAACTGCGTTTTCTGGCTGCCGCAATCTGACGGTCGTCCTTTTGCCCGCCACATTGGAAACATTAGGGCAGGGTGCTTTTAAAGGTTGCCTGCGGCTTTCTGATGTGACCATTCCCGTATTGATCCACGAACTTCCCGAGTCACTTTTTGAAAACTGTGTGGAGCTTTCTCATCTCACTGCTAACGGCGAGATTCTTTCAATCGGAGCCAAGGCGTTCAGCGGCGCGCATCTGTCAAGCATTGATTTCTTGGAACAGATTGAATTTATTGGCGAGGAAGCCTTTTCTGATTGCCTTTTTGTGGAGGAAGTGACCATCGGCGGGACATTGGTCCATCTCGCCGATCGCGCTTTTGCCGGCTGTCTTTCTTTGTCCAATGTGATCTTCCGGGGTACAGCCGAACGATGGAAGAGTGCCGCCATGGCGGACGCTTTTGCCGACTGTAGCAGTTTTTCCGGCATTCCCACAATTTTGGGAACGGAGCCTGATGATCTCCTTTCCGCTTTGGCGATGAACGGCGCTACCGGCTGTTATTGGGCAATGGAAACCGGTCATCCTATAAACGATGGCGGTCCTGTTGCCGTGATCCGTTTTGTTCGTGGCAGTTTGTTTTACAACAATCTTTTTATGCCGGATCCCGATCATCCGGACGAGATGATTGTCAACAAAAACTATGTCTGGCACTTCCTTGAGGGCGGGGAGACTTTCATTGTGACCAACATTCAGACGATACATACCGCAAATGGCGGGTATGTGATTCTGGATATCAGCGGCGCCGGCTTTATCTTGACGGCAGGTACGGCCAAATATCCGGCACAGCTTGAGATTTATGATGCCTCCGGCAACAACAAATTGTACACAGCAGATCTTGGCGAGCTGACTTACAAAAGCAATACCGTCTGGTCTTTGAAAGAAGATCCCAATCGCACCGATACACAACGCTTTAAGGATTTTACTGTGGAAAGCGTTCCGGCGGGTGCGTTTAGCTGGAATAACGCATCGGACGACAATTTGAACACCTATCTTCTTCTTTCCAATGAGGCAGATTTTATCTTCGTGACAGAGCATCCGACCAAACTCACCTCATATTCCATTCTTATCGGCGCCTCCGGCGTGTGTTATCCCGACGCGCTTCCCGCTTCATGGACGCTTTACGGCGGCAAAGTGAGCGATGACGGCACGGTGGAATATGTCGCCATCTCCGAAGTGACAGAAGCTGGGATCACCTCCGATGCCGGTGTGGAGTATAATTTCAAAATTGCCGACGGCGAAGCCTACACGCATTTTAAATTGGTGTTTCAGAATACCGATGCCGTGATGTTTGCCGAACTTCATTTCTATATCGGCTGATTATCAAAATATTTTGTTATCGCTGGCAAGAAAAACCCCGACGCCAATTGTTGGATTGGCGTCGGGGTCTTTCGCTGTTATCGGTTATTTATTCAAAAAGTTTCAGGACGGATGCTTTGGGCTGAAAACCGCGACTCTCATTGACAATTTTTCCGTCTTTCACAGCAAAGAGCGCCGGGATGGCGTCTACGCCGAATTCGCCGGCCAGCTGGCGCTGATCATCTACATCCACTTTGCAAACCTTTACCGTTCCTTCTTCGGCAATTTCTTCCAAAACGGGAGCCAACATCTGGCAAGGACCGCACCAAGTGGCAGAAAAATCCAAAAGGACCGGCTTATCGGCGTGCATGACTTCTTCTTCAAAATTCTCTTTTGTAACCAGAAAAACTTTTGACATCTCATCCTCCGTTTTTTCTTAGTTTACGGCATAAGGCCGTTTTTTATCCGCCCACAGTATATCACGAAACGGTCGGAATGTCAATATTCCTTCGATAGAAGCGATTTTCTTGTTTTTGTAATCTTATGAGGCATTTCTGACTTTGTTAACAGTTTGGACACATCTTGGCCATAATATAATCTTTACAAAATGACGGTTCTTTGTTATACTAAGCACAGGGTGAAGCTTGAACTTGCCGATCGTCGGCTTGTCTTTCATCAAAAGCAAAGAAAGGAATCGTTGTGTCAAGTGGCTTTGATCAGTTTAAAAAATATCGGCAAGATCTATGTTTCGGAAGGCGTAGTGGCTGTCGGTATCCGTGGGGTAAATCTTGATTTTGACCGGGGTGAATTTGTCGCCATTACCGGCAAATCCGGCTCGGGCAAATCCACCTTGTTGAATGTGATCAGCGGTATGGACAGCTATGAGGAAGGCGAGCTTTTCATCGAGGGGGAGCCGACATCTCACTATGCGCAGGCGGACTGGGAAGAATACCGCAAACGCTATATTTCTTTCATCTTTCAGGATTACAATATTGTGGAGAGCTTTACCGTCCTTCAGAATGTAGAGCTTGCCTTAATGCATATCGATAATCCCAAAGAGCGCAGACAGCGCGCTCTCGCACTCATCCGTCGGGTGGGGCTGGAATCTCATATCCACCACAAAGGCAGTCATCTTTCGGGCGGCCAGAAACAGCGCACTGTGATTGCCAGAGCGCTTGCCAAAGACAGTCCGGTGCTTCTTGCCGATGAACCGACGGGCAACTTAGACAGCCAGACCTCCAAAGAAATTATCGCACTGTTGCGGGAAATTTCTCGTGAAAAGTTAGTTATTATTGTTACCCACAACTTTGAACAGGTGGCTGAATACGCCACGCGCCATGTGCGTGTTTATGACGGAAGCGTTGAAGCGGATGAGCGTTTGGCGCCGCCGTCCCCGGTGCAGAAATCTGCTTTGACGGCCAGCGAGCGGGCGGGGAAGGATGGATTTTTTGCCACGCTTCGCAAAGGCTTTACTTTGGGGCGGGTTCGCTTTACCGCCAAACCCAAGCTCGCCTTTTTCCTCTGCCTTCTCATGTGTATTTCCACCATTGCCGCTACGCTGGTAACGGCACTCAGCGGCGAAATGACAGAACCGATCAGCAACACGCCGATTTTCTCTCACCGTGACGGCCGTTTGATTGTCACGCCTACTGGGCGAGGCTCCCTTTCTGCGGAGGAGTTGGCGCGTCTGAAAGAAACCACCGGCGCCGTTGACAGTATACGGTATGACGGGCTTTTGGACGCGACGAATTATCTCTGGTTTGAAGACACTCGGACAGGCTGTCCCTTTATCTTTGACTACGACGAGGGAACAAAACCGGATGTCGGAAGGGCGCCGCAGGCGCCCAATGAGGTGATGCTTTCATTGCCGATCGGCTATCGCGATCTGTTGGGCAAAGAGTCGATCCGATATCGGCATCTGAGTGATATTCTGAATACCTATATCGGTATGGATCTTGAAGTAGTCGGTGTTTCCTATTTCTATGACAATACCAAAGACAGCCGGATGATCTTTACCCGCGAAGGCTTCGATCTCTATTCACGCCTTCAGATGTGTCGGGACCATATGAACTTTTATCTGCAAGATGATGTCATGCGTCAGGATGATGTTTCGCTGTATGTGGTCACCGATTTTCCGGAAAACAGCATCGGTGTGTTTTATGCAAACACCTATTGCACGGACAGAGCGGCGGTGCCGGACACACTCAGGGGGCTTTTTTCCGGCGGCAGAGATTTCTATTATGAGATAGTCGAGACTCCTGATACAGACCAAGGAACCTTGGAAGATCCGACGCTTTTGGATCTTTCCCAATGCCAATATGTGTACGATATATCCGAAACGCTGTTGGAAACTATTCAAAAGTTTTATTATAGCTGCACGCTTTTGGTGAGTCCCGATTTGCTTATGAAAATAACAGACAGTCCAACGATTGGGGACGGATATACCCAAACTTCCTTTTTCTACGACAATGACCAGACGGCCGAAAAGCAGATTGATCTGTTTCGCAAAGCGGGTTATCAGGCCGTGATGTCTGACGCGGTTATGAAACGCGATTCTTCCGAAGTGCTCCTCGCCGGTATTGCCTTTCTCATGACAGGATTTTTCTGGGTCGCTTCGATGCTGTTTATTGCGTTCTTTCTGAATCTTTGCTCCAATAAGGCCATGTTGGCTTCGGCGGGGGATATCGCCATTATGCGATCGATGGGCATATCGCAGCGGGTGATTCGCGTCAGCGTATTTGTTCAGACCCTGCTTGCACTGTTGCCGGCGTATCTTACGGCGGCGGCTGTGTTCCTCGCCATTTATCTGATTCCTTCCACCAATTTGATTTTCCGCTTCCTGCATTTTGGTGAGTACTTCCTCATCGCGCTTGGCGTCTTTTTGATCAGCTTGCGCATGGCGGGTCACTATGTGAAACGGATGTTTCGTGTGAGCGTGAAAAAGACCCTGAAAGGAGAGACGGTTCAATGATTCAGATCAAACATGCGGATAAATATTACAATCGCGGCAGGCAAAATCAGTTGCATGTCATTAACGGCATTGATCTGGCCTTGCCTGATACCGGTATGGTGGCCATTTTCGGCCGTAGCGGCTGCGGCAAGACAACGCTCCTCAATACCATCGGCGGGCTGGATTCTCTGGATCAGGGCGAGGTGATGTTCGGTTCGTTTCATATTGACCGAGAGATGGAAGTATATCGGAACAAATATATCGGGTATATTTTTCAGAACTACAATCTGAATCGGGACGAATCCGTTTATGAAAATGTCGCCGACGCATTGCGGCTCTGCGGCATGAATGACGAGCGTATCATTCGTGAACGGGTGACATCGGCCCTGACCAATGTGGATATGGAACGGTATGCCAACCGGCTGCCCGATACGCTTTCCGGCGGACAGCAGCAGAGAGTCGCTATTGCCCGTGCCATTGTCAAATCGCCTTCGGTGATTTTAGCCGATGAGCCTACCGGCAATCTTGACGAAACCAACACGGTTTTGATTATGGATCTGCTTAAAGCGCTTTCCAATGACCGTTTGATTCTTCTTGTAACGCATGAAGCAAATCTTGTAAATTACTACTGCGACCGTGTGATTGAACTCTTGGACGGGCGGGTTGTCAAAGACTATGTCAATGACAATGCCGACGGATATGCAGCCAAAAACAAGAATGATATCTTTTTAGGAGAGCTTCCTTGCAGTACAACAGAGCTGCCCGGCGTACAGGTGGAATATTACGGCGATCCGAAAGAGACGGTGCGCTTGAAAATTGTAAGCTATGAGGGAAGGCTTTATCTTCGCAGTGATACACCGGCACTTCGGGTGCTGGATGCTTCCAGTGAAGTCAGACTGCGGGAGGGCGTATTCCATCCGGCGGGTGAGGGCGGCCAGAGAAAGAACGCAGAACTTGACATGTCTCATCTTGCCTCTTTTGAGGGGCATCATTTCGGCAGGCTCTTCAATTTCAAAAAGTCGCTCGCGCTGGCCTGGCAGGCGAACTATGGAAAAAAGAAACGGAAGCGTGAGCGCTTCCTTCGCCTGGTGCTTGTGTTGATGGCGGCGGTTTTGGTCTTTTTGACCGCCTCGACCGGCGTGGCCATCAAAGAAGTTTCGACTGTGGAAGAAAGCGTAAATCCACATATCTTTTTCATTGAAGAAGTGAAGGATACCGAGGACCTTTCCTCAAAGGGCTGGGAGGGTACCAACGGGATCGATTATGCGGCGGAACAAAACCAATTTGGCATGGGCGAGTCTTATGCATGGTTTGAGTGGAATAACTTTATTTCCGATTATTACAATTATAACAGCAGCGGCCTTTCATCGCCACATACCTTGCTTCCTGTGCGATGCGCCGCCACCTTGGAAGTTGCGGAAGGCAAGGGTCAAACAGCTGACCACGGTGAAATTGTGATTACGACGGCTGTGGCGGATTATCTTTTGAAAAATTCGCCGGTTGACTTTCTGAACGATTATAGCTCTTTGATCGGCCTCTTTTGCAACTATGACGGGTGGACTGGCTATGTCGTCGGTATTGTCAGATCGGAGGAACGGTTGATTTTTTCAAATCGCTCCAAGGGGCTGTACGGCGGTTCTTCGACCTTCCTTGTTCATTCGACCGATCCTGCCGCTACTGAAGCTTTTCTTACGCAACAAGTGGGCGCGGATCGACTGATCACGGCTTCTGACATTGTTCAGCAGCGCCTGGCCAATGACAAAGTGGAAATCATCATGGCCATTGTCGGCATTGCTGTCATTGTGGGACTGCTGAGCCTTTCGGTTTTCTTCCTCATGCGTTCGGCTATGATGACAAGAGTGAAAGAGATCGGGATTTACCGTGCCATTGGCGTTTCACGCAAAAATCTGGTTTTTCGGTTCTTTGTCGAATCGCTCTTTCTCATGACGATGACGGTATTTATCGGCTATCTCTTTTCCTCGCTGTTTATCGGATGGCTCGGCTCGGTCACCCTCATTTCGGATTTGCTTTATTTTCCTTTTTGGCTGGCAATCGGCGTGCTGGTCATTATCGCCTCGGCAACGGTCTTTGCGGGTATACTTCCCGTGATGCTTTTGCTGCGAAAAACGCCGGCGGCCATTTTGGCAAAATACGACATTTAAGATTCTAAACAAACAAAAACCCGGCGCTTGCTTTTTTGAGCAGGCGCCGGAATTTGTTTTGAACATGGTTTGTTCAGCAGTCAAAAAAATCTTGGCGGTAGGAAACGCCGAACGCTTCAGCCAGCTCCTTGAGCTGAGCATCCGTGATAGTGTTGATCCGTTCGGTATGTGAGGTGAGCGTATAAATTTGCGCCGCTTTCTCCGCCGTTTCCACAAGACCAAAAGCCTCATCGGGGGTTTTGCCCGCCGCATAAACGCCGTGCATACCCCAGATCACCATGCGAAAACCTTTCATTTTTTCGGCGGTTGCCAGGCCGATTTCGTTGGTCCCGCACAGCATCCAGGGAAGTACGCCAATCCCTTCGGGAAAAACAACAATACATTCGGTGGACATCTGCCACAGAGTATGGCTGACGCTTTTTTCATCGAGCGGATGAATATAGTTCATGGCGAGAAGATGGGTGGGATGGCAGTGGAGAACAATACGGTTTTCGGAATCGACCGAGAGGCGCGCCTGATGGCTCATGAGGTGAGCCGGTAGTTCACTGGTAAAACGGCCACCATCGCGGTATCCCCAGAATAACTCTGCCGTTTGGCCGTCCTCGCCGATACGGAAGAGTCCCAGATTGGTTTCCGGATCGCGTTTGACATTGCGGAAATATTTTCCGGTGCCTGTTACCAGAAAAAACTCTCCGGCAAGCGCCGGGGCGGAAAATCCAAGTGGCAGAGTGCGAAGCGACGATGTTGTGGCAAGATAGGGCGCCACCTCGTTTTCGTGAAGCAGAAAGCTGATGTTGCCGCCGTTGCGTTCGTCCCAGCCGAGACGGTACATTTGCGATGTGAGTTCCACCATTTCCTGCAAAAAGGGGGCGGTATTGATGTCCTTCATCGGTTTTCCTCCCGCACTTTTTTCTCCCGCAAGGGGAGGACTTTCTTTTCGTAATCCATGATTTTCTGATACCATATTTCGCCGGTCGGGACGCCGCAACTGTTGCAAAAATGGTTCCAGACATCGCCGAAGGGCAGAGTTTTGATTTCTTCTGTGAGCATCAGCAATTCGCTGAAGTTGGATTGGTTTTGAAGTGCCTTCATGCGCTCTGCGGGGCGAAGCAGCGCCCACAGCAATGCTTTTCTGAAATTGCGTTCTCCGATGATCCAAGCGGCAATGCGGTTGACCGACCCGTCAAAATAATCGAGGGCGATAAAGGTTTTTTCAAGTCTTCCATCAGCAACGATTTCTTTGGCGATTTCTCTGGTTTCGTCATCAAAAGAAACGACATGGTCGCTGTCCCAGCGCACCGGCCGTGTGACATGCAATGCCACATGATCGTGAAATAAGTAAAGGGAAGAAAGCTTATCGGACACCGCTTCGGTCGGGTGAAAGTGTCCATTGTCTACCAGTGGTGTGATGCCTTTTTCCTTGGCATAGGCAAGGGCAAATTCGGCGTTGACGACCGTATAGGATTCCAATCCGATGCCGAATACTTTTGACTCAATGGTGGGGAAAACCAGTCTGTGATTGTAGGGAGCGGAGAAGATTTCATCGAGAGAGGCTTTCATGCGGGTACGCGGCCCGATTCTGTCGGCGGGAACATCCTTCATCCCGTCCGGCATCCAAAAGTTTACAACGCAGGGAACACCGGTGGCTTGCGCAAAATGGGAGGCAATGGCAAGGCAGGCTTTGCCATGGGCAATCCAAAAAGCGCGCACGGTTGGATCGGGAGAAGAGAGCGTGAGATTGTTTTTCACCATGGGATGGCTGAAAAAGGTAGGATTAAAATCAAGTCCTAACCCATGTTTTTGGGCAAATGCAACCCAAGATGCAAAATGCCGTGGCTCCAATTTGTCTCTGTCAACCGGTTCGTCGGGGGAAAAGATGGCATAGGAGGCGTGCAGATTCAGTTTATGAGCACCGGGGCAGAGTGTCAGCGCCATTTCATAGTCTGCCATGAGTTCTTCCGGTGATGTGGCACGCCCGGGATAGTTTCCTGTCACTTGAATGCCGCCGGTCAAAGGACCTGTCTGGTCAAATCCCGCAACATCATCCCCCTGCCAACAGTGCAGGGAAATGGGAATGTCTTTCAGCACGGCTAGAGCCGCATCGGTATCGACCCCATAGCTTGCATAGATTTTTTTTTGCTTCTTCATAACGGGACATAAGGGATCTCCTTTTTTGAGTTATATGCCGATCTTCGCGGCGGTGTCGAACGAGGCTCGCAGGATAGTCCTTGCCTCGGCTAGGGTTTTGTGTTCCAGATACATGATTTGACAGGCCAGATTGCCGTAGACCGTGGCTTCTTTTGGACCGGCGAAAACCTTTTTTCCAAGCGCTTTTTCTGTCAATTGATTCAAATACACATCTGCGCTGCCGCCGCCAACGATACGGATCTGTTCTATCGGTTCGTGGGTGATGGCCTCGATCTCTTCCACGGCCTTGCGGTAATGCAATGCCATGGAGACATAGACGGTAGCTAATATATCTGCCAGTGAAAGGGAAGGTGCTTTCAGATAGGAGCGGATGGCCTGACACATATCAGACAGTGCGGCAAAAGTGGCATCATTGACAGGGATGGGTTGATAGCAGTGTCCGGTCATGGCCAAGTGCATCATTTCTTCATAGGTATATCTTTTTTCGGTGTCCCGGCGTATGGACTGAATTAACCACATACCCATGATGTTCTTCAAAAAACGGTACTGGCCGCCAAGTCCGCCTTCGTTGGTGAAATTGGCTAACCTTGCCTCCTCACTCATGATAGGAGAGGAGCGCTCCATGCCGATGAGGCTCCAGGTTCCGGAAGAAATACAGACGCTATGAGGTTCCCCGCAGGCGGCGGCAAAAGCGGCCGCGGTATCGTGCGTCGGCCCGGCAATGACCGTGGCGCAGTAGCCCACTTGCCGTGCGATCTCATCCGAGAAAGCGCCGATTGGTTCACCTGGTTGTATGGGGTCAGTAAAGAGGGAAGTATCAATTTCCAACGCATGTAATATTTCTTGATCCCATATCTTGCTTTTAACATTGATTAAAGAAGTGGTGGTGGCGTTGGTATATTCATTGACAGTTTGTCCGGTGAGTCGATAAGCAAGATAGTCAGGCAATTGGAGAAATCGCGCTGCCTTGTCAAGTCTTCCAGAGCATTTGTCAGCATAAAGTTGGAAAACGGTATTAAAGTCCTGCCGTTGGATTCCGGTGCGAGCATAGAGCGCGGCGGGGGAAATCCGTTTGTCTACGGCTTGCGCCGTTTTTTTCGCACGGGATCACGGTAGGAAAAAACCGGGGGTAACAAAGCGCCAGAAGAGTCTAACAGGACATAATCCACGCCCCAGGTATCGATGGCGAGTATTGACGGGCATTTTCCCAGTTCTTTACAGCGGATAAGCCCCGTGAGGATTTCACGAAAGAGTAGCTCTGTGTCCCAAACAAGTCCCGCCGGCGTTTTTAACGGCGCATTGTCAAACCGGTAAACTTCCTCTGTGAAAAGTTGACTATCCTTGGTATGGCCGAGAAACAGCCGTCCACCGGAAGCACCAATGTCAATTGCCAACATATAGTTCATACCGTATCCCCCGATCATGGTATTACCTTATTATAGCGTGATTTGCAGGGTTATGCAAGGTGCTTTTTTATTAAAATTGTGTTCTTTTTTGCGGTTGTTCTGTAATATCGTCCATTTATCGGTCAAATGCACTTTTGGCAAACGCTTTTTTGATAAGAGAAAACCATCGAATGTGGTATAATAAAAAATATAAAAATTCAAAAAGATCGATAATCGTGAGAAAATCCATTAAAATATTGACATATATTTATAAAGCGATAAGTGATATGACTTCATTCCACCTTTAAAAATGGAACAGCGAGAGATAGCCGCAAAGGCTATCTCTCGCTGTCTTTTTGCGTTGGTTTCTGGCTGGGGTAGCTGGATTCGGACCAGCGAATGCAGGAGTCAAAGTCCTGTGCCTTACCGCTTGGCTATACCCCAATATTTTCTTTTTAAACTGCCGCTTATTATAGCATGGTTTGGTTAGTTTGTCAAGCATTTTTTATGCCAAAAAAGCAAAAAGCGGAGCCGGCAGCCGGATCAAAAATCCAACTGCCGGCTTTTGGTCTTATTTCTGGAACAGGAGCGTGGCAATTTCAAAAGGACGGAAGGTATATTCCACACAGCCGTCTCGGATCGGAAGCTCATATTTGATGTCTTCCAGAATGTTGGTACGGTACACATGCCGGACATCTTTGCCGACATAAATTTTTGTGTTGGTGCGGGTGCGCTCCGCTTCGTAAAGACGGGCGACATAAGCATGATCCACAAGCTCGGCGGGCTTGATGGCTTCGCAAACGATATTGTCTGCATCGATGCTGATCAGCGGCATAAAATCCGATGATACCTTTCCGGGAATTGTCACTACGGGCATATTCAAAAGATACGCCGGTTTGACAACACTGCCAACGGCAAACCCTTGATTATGAGGCAGCAGAGAGTAGGTGACTTCATGAACGCCTTCATCGCCTGTGACATCCGGGTGGGTGCCGCTTTTATGGAGGGTCAGGCGGAGATGGGAGCCGTCGGCGGAAATGCCGTACTTGCAGTCATTGAGAATGGCTACACCGTAACGGGATTCCGAAAGGTCGCTCCATTTATGATTGCATACTTCAAATTTGGCGATCTCATAGCTGTTATTTTCTGTGGTGGGGCGTTCGATATGACCAAACTGGATCTCATTGCGCACCGTAAGAGAATTGATATCCAGATCAAAGCCGGTCTTTAAAAGGGTGTGTTTATCGTGCCAGTCGATCACGGTATGGAAATCCACTTGCGGCGTATCTGCCCAGAAGATCATGTCCTGGGAAAGGGTAGAATATGTTCCCACTTTGAAAGAAGCGCGGATAATGAAAGCCAGCGCCCCGTCAGAAACGACATCAAAGGAAATAAGCTCTTTTTGCGGCACCACTTTCAGCATGGTTTCATAATCGATATCCCAGTCATCCCAGGCGTTGGGGACATCCTCTCCGCACCAGAAAGTGTTCAGAGGCTCGCCGCCTTCCCGACGCAGTTCGCGGTCGGCGTCTTTGTCGTAAAACGAGGTGATGCCGCCGTTTTCATCGAAAGTAACGGTGGCAAAAGGCGTTTCCAACACGCGGTTTTGGAAACAGAAGGGGGAGGGGCCTTCTTCCGGACGGTTGATTAAATCGAAGGAAACGGCGCTCATGGCATCGATTGTGACGCCGCCCACGAGAACCTTCTTTTCCCCTTTGATATCGGTATAGCGCTGAACGGTGCAGCCTGCGGGATAAAGGCCGGAATCTTCCAGCGTAATCACATCGTTTCTGTCAAAGGAAGTGGTGTTGAAGAAAGTGATACCGTTGCCGGCGGTTAGGCTGCTTGCTGTTTCATTTACAATAGCCTTGGCTTTTCGAATGGTTTCTTGATTTTCAGCAATCGCTTTCTGTGTGACGCCGGTATAGCAAGTACCTGGCAGAATGTCGTGAAATTGATTTTGCAGCAGGGTGTGATAGAGGGATACGGTTGTCTCATCATTGGGCTTGCCGGCTAAGACATTGAAGTAATCCATGTCGTGAAGCGCAAATTCACATTTGCGGTTGGAGCGCTTCATATCGTGCATCTGTGTGAGAGTACCACGGTGAAGTTCAAGATAAAGTTCTCCCGCAAAAATTGGCAATTCATCCGCAGCGGCTTCCGCGCCTTTCATAAAGTCGCTGACCGTGGTATAATCGGTTTGCGGCAGACCGGGAATATTCTTGATGCGGCGCGCTTTTTCCAACATAGCGGAGGTCGGTCCGCCGCCGCCGTCTCCGTGACCGAAGGGAAGCAATTTGCCTTCAAATCCCTGTTTATTGGTGATATCGGCAATGTTGCCCACCACATCGTTGACATCGGGGCTGACATCAATACGGTGCAGATGGGTCAGCACAGTGGAACCATCCAGACCGCGCCATTTGAAGGTGGTATAAGGGAAACGGTTCAGGTCATTCCAGCCCATCTTTGTGGTATAGAAATAATGGACTTCGCTTTCTTGCATGATCTGGGGAATGGCGGCATTATATCCGAAGGTGTCCGGGAGCCAGAAGCAGTCGGCGGTATAATTCAGATATTTTCTGGTGAACAACTGACCATACAGGAACTGTCTTGCCATCAATTCGCCGGAGGTAATGTTGCAGTCACATTCTACCCAGACGCCGCCGTTAGGCTCATACCGACCTTCTTTGACATGGGCGGCGATTCGTTCGAAAACATCGGGATAGTATTGGCGCAGCCAATCGAGGTGAAGCGCCGAGGACTGCATGAATTTATATTCGGGATAGCGATCCATCAACGCGCATACATTGGAAAAGGTGCGGGCGGCTTTTCTGATGGTTTCGGAGACGGGCCAGAGCCAAGCGGTGTCGAGATGAGAACTGCCTATGATGCCGACCTTGCCCCGGCTTTCATCACCTTGGCTCTTCTTTAGAAAAGCGCGCAGGATCTTGTTGCTGGCTGTGACAGACGCCATGACTTTTTCTTTGCTGTAGTGGACAGGGTACTGAATGATGGCGGCGAAAACTTTTTCACAGGCCGTGCGGGCGCGTGCTCTGACAAAGTTGTTTTCATCCAAACGCTGTGCCATCTGCGTAACAATGTTGAGATTAAAAACAAAATCGTGAATTTCCTCATTGAGAACGCAGACATCCAAGGATTCAAACATATGGCGATAATCGCCGCCGGTTGGGTTTTCCTGGCCATAATAATTGTAAGGGTTATCGTCCACCTGAAAATGGCCGGCGTAGCATTCCAGCGCCACATCAATGACTTGTCCGGCCTCTGCGTGGATCGCCAGCGGCTGGGCGGAATGCATGATCCCCATATAGTCGCCCTTGCTGTTGAAAAGCCCGTCGGGTGTTCCGTTTCTGAAATAAAGCGTTTCATAAGCGTCGGTGCGGGGAATGAGCCAGAGGGATTGGCCGGACAGCTTTTCGGGAACCGTGTAACTGCCAAGAATCCAAAGATTCATATATTCACCGCCCCAAGCGGTATGAGGAGCCAGCGGTGTCAAGCCTTCACTGGGCGGTGTGCGCAAATGTTCTTTGGTTTCTAAGGACAGAAGACCGCCGATTTCATCTGCTTTTTCATACATCATTTCCGCATAAATGCGGTTGACCTGCTCCAGCTTGCGACACATCCGGTTGGAATAGCGTTCACATATCATAGCATGATACCTCAGAATTATTTGATTTTTGTCATAATCAGCATTTTTATTATAGTGGACAGCGTCCAAAAAGTCAAGCGGACAAATGTTTTTCCGGATTCTTTTTATTAAAAGCGTTGCTGACTGTATCAAATGAAACCGTCTTTTTTAGCTCTTGACAAAAAGACGGACGAATGCTATACTCATACCATGGTAATTTTTTTTGGAAAGGAATGATGGATGTGTTTAACATTGCACTTCTCGGCTTTGGCAATATCGGTTCCGGCCTTGCGGAAGTCATCGAAAGAAACCGAAGCCGCATTGACGAAGCACTGGGCGATGAGATCTGTATCAAGTATGTGCTAGATCTGCGCGATTTGTCCGATACGCCATATGCCGCCTGTGCCGTCCATGATTTCGAAATCATTCTGAACGATCCTTCCGTGGTATTGGTTTGTGAAATGATGGGAGGATTGCACCCGGCGTTTGATTATTCCATGGCCGCCTTGAAAGCGGGAAAAAGTGTGATTACTTCCAACAAAGAAGTGGTGGCCGCCGAAGGAACGGCGCTTTTGCAGACAGCCAAAGACCATGGCGTTTTTTATCTATATGAAGCGGCTGTGGGCGGCGCTGTTCCGATACTCCATGCCATTCGGCTGTTTTTGGCCGGCACCGATATTCGCAGAATTGACGGGATCCTGAACGGAACGACCAATTATATCCTGACGCGAATGGACAACTGCGCCGCCACCTTCGATGAGGCGTTAGCCGAGGCAAAGAAGCAGGGATATGCGGAAGTAAATCCAAGCGCCGATATCAACGGTTTGGATACTTGCCGAAAGCTTTGTATTCTGATCGGCGCCGCGTGGGGGCAGAGTTTGCAGCCGGCATCGGTTTTCTATGAAGGTATCGATCATATAACCACCGAAGATCATGATTTTGCTAAGCGTTGCGGCGGTATTTTGAAGCTGGCGGCGACTGCTCTGCAGCAAAACGACGGGTCATTGGCGGCGGCGGTTTCCCCCTGTGTGGTTTTGGATGAAAATCCCTTGCAAACGGTTGCTGATGTATTCAATGCCGTTCGGATTCGAGCGCAAGATACCGGCGACCTGATGTTTTATGGACAGGGCGCGGGTCGTTACCCGACGGCGGGCGCTTTGGTGAGCGATATTCTGGATGTTGCTTGTCAGCGCGGCGTCCAGCGTTCTTGGCAGACATTTACGGGAAAACTAATCCGCTATGAAGATGCGCTCTGGGACTGGTGTTTGGAAATTGACGATCAGAAAAGTTTCGCGGCTCTCGGGTTGGAACGGGCGGTTATTCTGAATCGGGCAGAGGGGCGCTATGATCTGTTTGTCCCGCAAATCAGCCAAAAAGAATTGGCCGCTCGACTGCAAGGCTGTTCTGTTTTGCACCAAATGCGCGCCTTGAATTAATCCGAAAAATCGTAACCGAAGAGAGCGGCGGAGGCAGGAGTTTCGGCAATATGGAAAACATGCGGGACATTCTTTTGGCGGAATATGGTCTTCACCTCCTTGAGAGTTATGCTCTGACAGGGGGAACGGCCGACTGTTTCCAAGTCTTTTGCACAGAAGGCGATTTCTTTTTAAAAGTGTATCCCAGCGAGTTTACACTTTCGGATATTGAAAAAGAGGCAAAGCTTGTCTCTTTTTTGCTATCAAGGGGATTTCCTGTTGCCCGTTTTTGCCCAACAAAGCGTGGGGAAAACGGCATTACGGTCGGCGGACAGGCGGTCGGTGTTCAGAAATTTATACCGGGTCATACTTATCTGAATGATTTGCCGCGCCCGCTCCTTTGGGAAAGCGCCAAATATCTCGGAATGTTGCATCGCTGCCTGAAAGACTATCCCATGAAACAGGAACTGGATGGTGAATGGGTTAATCGTTTTTCTGCGCAGAAGGCTTTGGAAAAATGCGATAAGCTGCTGGCTGTTTTGGAAGAGAACCGATCAGACCCCAACTACGAGAGGATCCGCCAAGACCTTATTTTTAAGAAAATGTTATTTCCTTGTATTGAGAACTTGAAATCGTATTATACAGGAATTACCAATACGCCTTCGCAAGGAGATTACTCGGCTCGTCAACTGATTTGTGACAAAGAACGGATCAAAGCCGTTATTGATTTTTTGTCTGCGGCTTCTTTGCCTGCCATATGGGAAATCATGCGGTCTTATATGCAATCGTCAGGAACCTACTGCGATGGACGCCCATTGAATATAGCCAATTTGCTTTTGTATGTCAGAGAATATCTGAAATATTTTCCGCTTTCCCCAAGGGATTTGACTGCCATGCCTTATGTTTATTTGTTCCAACTTGCGCGCAGTCTGTATGGATATAAAGAATATCTGCTTACAAAGACCAAAAACAGAAATGCACTGATAGCGTTTGCTTTTTGGCGCACCGACGTTTGCCGGGGACTGTACGGACAAGTTGCCGAAATCGCATACGCCCTAGGCGGGCTGCGGTGACTTTTTCATAACTATGGGGTATCGGAAGGCCTTTGACGCTGTGAGAGGCCTTTTTTTCGCGGCGTGCGGGCGGCGGCAAGATGTTTTTGCGTTTCCTCTTTGATCTCGTCTGCGCTGGCAATGACTTTGGAAGTGTTGATAAACGTCATGATGGCGCAGGTGATGTCGGAAAGTGTCCAAAACAGAGCGGGAGCGCCCAAAGCTCCGATCAGCGATGTCAGAGAGAAAAGAAAACAGTAAAGTATGGGCGCGTAACGGCGGGAGGTCAAAAACCGGAGTGCGGCTTTCCCGTAAAAGGACCAGCCGATCAGCGTGGCAATGACGAACAAAAAAATAGAGACGGCCAAAAGATATCCGGCCGCTTGACCGAAAGTTTCGCGAAACGCGGCGTGAACCAGCGCCATGCCGTCAAGGTCAGGATACCGATCCATGACAAGCAGAACGACAAAGGCTGTCAAAGAGCAGAGAATAACCGTATCAAAAAATACTTCAATGATGCCGAGAAATCCTTGTCGGACAGGATCGTTGGTGCGGGCGGCGGCATGAGCGATCGGCGCGGTTCCGCAGCCGGCTTCGTTGGTGATGAGGCCGCGTGAAAATCCGACGCGGAGAGAACGGAGAAAAAGGGAAGCGCCGATGCCGCCGGCGGCCGCCTTCCATGCAAAGGCTTCACGGAAGATCCGCGAGAAAACCCCGGGGAGCGCGGAAGCGTTTTTTACCATGATCCAGGATGACATCAGAATATAGAGCAGGGAAATCAGCGGAATGACCCATGCGCAAAATGAAGAAACGAAGACCGCGCCTTTGGTGATGATGAAAAAAGTGAGGATTGCCAACAGAATACCGGTAACCAAGTGCGGCATACCGAAAACCTCCGCAAAGGAAGAGGACACCGCGTTGATCTGAATCAGATTGCCGACCGTAAAGGAAGACAGAAGACAAATGACGGCGAAAAGGCAGGCAATTTTATTGTTTTTGATAAAGTACATTGCACCGCCAGAAAGCTCTTCGTCAGCGGATAAGATATCATCTTTGCCTTGAAAGTCACGAACATACCGTGGAGACACTACTTTCCTGTGCCGTAACGCCAATACCGTTTCCGCATATTTTATGGTCATGGCAAAAATAGCGCTGACCCACATCCAGAAAATCGCCCCGGCTCCGCCGGCACGAATCGCCGTCGCCACGCCTACAATATTGCCAACGCCGAGTGTGCCTGCTAAGGCAAGGCAGAGCGCTTTTCGTGGGGAAACCCCTCCTGGTTTTGCTTTTTCGATGAGCGTTTGAAAAATGGCTTTCCCTTGGGTGAAAGGGAGAAATCCTAATTTGATATTCAGATATAAGCCTGCCGCGATCAGGAAAAGCGGCAGGGCCGGACCGATAAGATAAGTAGAAATAAAGGAAGCCATCGTAAGACCTCAATCGGTATTTTTTTCAATTTATGTTTTCTTTTTGACGGCTATGCAAGGAGTAATATGGGATAAATTTGGATAAATTGTTAATTTTTTTTAAAACTCGCGCCAAAAATATTGCTATCGGTTTTAAACTGTATAAAATAGAAAGTGTTCATCAAATGTGAGCGGCATAGGCGCTTATGTTTCTCTTTCTTTACCGGGAAAGGGACGCGTTCGTCTGTTACCGCAAAGAAAGGATGGGAGTTCATCATGACATTGAAACCTCTTGGAGATCGTGTTGTTGTTACGATGGTCGAGGCAGAGGAAACGACAAAAAGCGGTATTATTCTGGCAGGTTCCGCGAAAGAAAAACCGCAAATTGCACAGGTGGTTGCCGTAGGTCCCGGCGAAACAGATAAAGACGGAAAAGTGATTCCGGTCGGCGTCCGCGTGGGACAAAAAGTAATTACCAGCAAATATTCCGGCACCGAGATCAAAGTTGACGGTGTTGAATATATCATCGTCAAAAGCAGCGATATTCTGGCTGTTGTAGAATAAACCATCGGAGAAAATTCCCCGATACTCCGGATTAGATTCTCCGGAGAGAAAGACAGGAGATATTTATGGCTAAAATTATTTCTTACGGCATTGATGCCCGCAATGCTTTGAAAACGGGTATTGACAAATTGGCCGATACCGTCAAAATTACGCTTGGCCCCAAAGGCCGGAATGTGGTTCTTGATAAAAAATACGGCGCTCCGCTTATCACCAATGACGGAGTGACGATCGCCAAAGAAATCGAATTGGAAGATCCCATGGAAAATATGGGTGCGCAGCTCATGAAAGAAGTGGCAACCAAAACCAACGACGCGGCGGGCGACGGCACAACCACGGCGACCCTTCTGGCGCAGGCTTTGGTAACAGAAGGCATGAAAAATGTTGCGGCCGGCGCCAATCCCATGGTCGTGCGCAAGGGAATCGCCAAAGCGGTTGATAAAGCGGTAGCCGGACTGAGAGCGATTTCTCAAAAAGTAAACGGTCGCGCTGATATCGAAAGAGTCGGTACGGTTTCCTCCTCCAGCGCTGAAATCGGCAAACTGATTGCCGATGCCATGGAAAAAGTCACATCCGATGGCGTGATCACGGTGGAAGAGTCCAAGACTGCCGAAACCTACTGCGAAGTCGTGGAAGGTATGCAGTTTGACCGTGGCTATTTGTCCCCCTATATGGCTACGGACATGGACAAAATGGAAGCCGTTCTGGATGACGCGCTGGTTCTTATTACCGATAAGAAAATTTCCAATATTCAGGATTTACTGCCACTGCTTGAGCAAGTTGTCCAATCTGGCCGCAAACTGTTGATCATTGCGGAGGATGTAGAAGGGGAGGCTCTTACTACACTGATCCTCAATAAACTGCGCGGCACCTTTGTTTGCGTGGCTGTGAAGGCGCCGGGATTCGGCGACCGAAGAAAAGAAATGCTGCGTGACATTGCCGTACTTACCGGCGGCGAAGTCATTACGGAAGAGTTGGGACTGGAACTGAAAGAAACAACCATGGAACAACTTGGTCACGCAAGACAGATCAAGGTGAACAAGGAAAATACGATTATTGTCGGTGGTAACGGGGATCCCGATGAAATTCGCGCCAGAGTCGCTCAGATCCGTACGGCGATCGAAACAACAACATCGGATTTTGACCGTGAAAAGCTCCAGGAACGCTTGGCCAAATTGGCCGGCGGTGTTGCCGTGATCAAAGTGGGCGCCGCGACCGAGGTGGAAATGAAAGAAATGAAGCTCCGGATCGAGGATGCTCTGAACGCTACCAAGGCGGCAGTGGAGGAAGGAATCGTCGCAGGCGGCGGCACCGCTTACCTTAATGTGCTGTCCGATGTGGAATCTTTACTCAAGACCACGGAAGGCGATGAACGGATCGGCGTGAAAATTGTTTTGAAAGCGCTGGAAGCCCCGGTGCGTCAGATCGCCGAAAATGCCGGCTTTGAAGGCTCCGTTGTGGTAGATAAGATTCTTCGCGCCCGCAAGAACGGTTATGGGTTTGACGCCTATACCGAAAAGTATGTGGACATGATGGAAGTCGGTATTGTGGATCCCACGAAAGTGACGCGCAGCGCACTTCAGAACGCGGCGTCGATCGCGGCTACCGTGCTTACCACCGAAGCGGTCGTGGCGGACAAAAAAGAAGAGACTCCCGCGGCTCCCGCTATGCCTGCCGGCGGCGGCATGGGCGGCATGTATTGATCTCTTAGATTTTGGGACAAAGCAAAAGTTCCTCCCTGTGAACTTCACAGGGAGGAACTTTTTCATGTTTGACAGGGCAGAGCAAGCAACGGCTGGAAGAGATGTTACTGCAAAAGCTCAAATTTATATCCGATGCCCCAAACGGTTTTCAATACCCACTTGTCAGAGACGCCGGCCAACTTTTCGCGCAGGCGTTTGACATGAACATCTACCGTTCGTGAATCACCCAGATAATCAAAACTCCACACTTTATCTAAAAGTTGATCTCTTGTAAAAACGCGGTTATAATTGGACGCCAGAAAATAGAGAAGCTCCAGCTCTTTTGGCGGAACATCTACGCTTTTTCCGTTGAGTTTCAATTCATATTTTTGACGGCTGATCTCAATGTTGTCAAATTTGACCACTTCGCTGTCGCTTGGCGTTTCGTGAATCGAGCAACGACGCAAAACCGCTTTAATGCGTGCCATCAATTCTTTGATTTCAAAAGGTTTGACAACAAAATCATCCGCTCCGAGTTCAAGGCTCAATACTTTATCAAAAGTCTCGCCTTTGGCTGTAATCATAATAATAGGTTTAAACGAGATTTCGCGGATCTCGCGGCAAACCTGCCAACCGTCTTTTCGCGGCAGCATGATATCTAAAAGAACCAGATCAGGCTCATACATTTTAAAATAGTTGATACCTTCCACGCCGTCAGAGGCAACTTTTACTTCGTAGCCATCTTTTTCCAAATGCGTAGAGAGCATCTCGCTGATATTGGAATCGTCATCAATAATAAGTATTTTGGCTCCCACGGTTCGATCTCCTTTGCATAGCAGTCACCGAAAAAGAAGAAAAACCATATTTCTTCAATTTTATGTTTCCATTATATAGCTGAATTTTTAAATTGTCAAGAGCAAATTGTTAACTTTGTAAAAAAAAAAGCAAAGTTCATAATTTCGTCGATTTATTGAGCCGGAGTTTTCAACTAAAACCTCTTGCAATCTTTTGTGTTTTCATGTATAATACAAAAAATGCTTTTTATTTTTGAGCAGAAAGGCAAAATTTTATGAAACTTGGCATTGTGGGGCTGCCGAATGTTGGGAAAAGCACATTATTCAATGCATTAACCAACGCGGGCGCCGCCTCTGAAAACTATCCCTTTTGTACGATCGAACCCAATATCGGCGTTGTTTCTGTGCCGGATGCACGCTTGGATCGTCTGGCTGAAATGTATCATCCGGAAAAATATACACCTGCCATTATTGAATTTGTGGATATTGCCGGCTTAGTCAAAGGCGCTTCCAAAGGGGAAGGTCTTGGCAATAAATTTCTCGGACATATTCGCGCTGTAGATGCCATTGTTCATGTGGTGCGTTGCTTTGAAAACGAGAATATTATTCATGTAGACGGCTCTGTCGATCCTGTCAGAGATGCCGAAACCATCAATCTGGAACTGATCTTTGCCGATCTTGAATCGATTGAGCGTCGGCTGGACAAAACGCGGAAGGCGATGAAAGGCGACAAGACGCTGGCGGCGGAGGCCGCCCTGCTGGAAAAAGTGCAAGCGGCTTTGATGGACGGAAAAAGTGCGCGGACGGTGGTGCCGGCTACGCCGGAAGAGGCCTCCTTCTTAGCCTCGTTGGAATTACTTACCGGAAAACCGGTGCTTTATGTGGCAAATATCAACGAGGAAATGGTGGCTTCCCCTGAAGACAATGAACACTATCGCCGCCTGAAAGCTTTTGCGGAAAGTGAACACGCCGGCCTGATGCCGGTTTGTGCGCAAATCGAAGCAGAAGTGGCTGAACTGGAGCCTGGCGAGAAAAAAGAATTTCTGGCGGATCTTGGTATTGCTGAAAGCGGACTGGACAAGCTGATCCGCGAG
>CANQXN010000003.1 GCA_947627815.1 uncultured Clostridia bacterium
GCCTCCCCAATGCCATACCATTCGCAGGGTTTCTTTTTTTGATCAATGATGGGTCATATCAATTGACATCACAAATCATTATCGTGTCCTTTGGGACCCCACACGCTTGACAGCTCCTCTTTTTTATGGTATACTTTCCATGAAAGGAGAACCTATGGGCAGGAGCCAACGAAAAAAGCGACGAATTCCGAAAAGCCGTGTGACAAAACAGTCACGGTGCGGTTTTTGCGGAATTTTTTCATTTTTTCGGGCGATCCTGTCCTTTCCGTAAACCTCCCTTCCCCCGCGATGGGACAAAACACGGCACAAATAAACATTTTACAAAACACGGAGGTTTACAGAATGAGCGAAACAATCAAATTCACAGTCTCCCCGGCCACGGCGGAACAGCTACGCTGGCTGCGGGAGGTATATTGGTGCAACAACGAATATTGGAGAACGGCCAAGGTCTACCGGAACTATTATGTGGCGGCGGAGGAGAACGGCGAGGTTCTTGGGTATCTGGTCGTGCGGGAGTTCCCGGCGGTTGAAACGCTGGGCGGCAAGAACTGGTGGATCGCCGCGACTCGAATCATCGACCCCGCGAAACGACGGCACGGCATCGGCACGGCGTTAGTCGAAAAAGTTCTGTTCGATGCACAAGCCGAAGGGGTACGGTATTTGTGTGGCTCGGTCAGCCGCACATCCGCAGCCCATTTCTGGGTAAAACAGGGGTTCCTGCTGACTCCCTACGGTCAGGAAAAGGCAAACAACGATCCGGACATGGATGGCAATTGTCCGCACCTTCTGCTTCGCCGAATCGATCAGGACGACCCGCCGCGCTATCCCCAATGGATCAATGTTGCCAAAGGCATGTGGGAGGGAAAAATCCGCCCGCTCACATCCGAGGAACGGAACCACATTATCGCGGAGCAGTTGCAAAAGACAAATCCCGGCTATTGGGAAGCGCGCGGCGGCACGCATTTCGGCTATATCGCGGAGCGAAGCGGACGAACGCTCGGATGGATCCTTGCAGCAGAACGACCAATGGGAAAACCGCTCGCGGGTACAGTATGGGGCGTTCCGGCGTCCGCATTATCCGCCGAGGACGAAGACACGGCGCGGCGACTTCTGAATCGTCTGTTCGAAGCGGCTTTTGAACAAAGAGTGACACAGATTTTGTGCATGGTTCGACCCCGGCAGGAGGCACCGCTTTGGGAACGCCGTGGGTTCGCCCTGTTCGACTGGATCAGTTTTGGTGAAAAAAACGACTTCATGTGCGCGATACGCAACATGTCCGACGGCTTCCGGTTCGTCGATACAAAAAAATAACGGCTATCAAGGATCCAATCAACGGCGCAACTACATTTTGGAAAGCGCAAATGAATTAAGTTAAAACCCGCGCCCTATTTGGGGTTGGGAAAAGACTTTCGGCAAAAAAACCGCAAGGCGCCACCTCTTTATGAGGCAACGCCTTGCGGCTTTTTATAGAACATTCAAATATCGGCAGACAACGATCGAAGAATCGAGAGCGTGGACGGCATAAGCATATCTTCCGGCCAGTCACCTTGATGTAAGCGCTCCCGAACAACAGTGGAAGAAAGCTCTTTTTCTTCGGGCAGTGCCAAAAAAAACACAGTTTCCAATCCCGGCGTTCTTTTTCGGTTGAACACCGCCATTTCCAACTCATAGGACAGCTCGGCTTCCTTTCGAATGCCGCGGATCAGGTAATCGATTTCATGCTCTTTGGCATAATCGGCCACATAACCGTCGTCACGATCGACCATCACGCGTTCGGTAAGACCCGCTTCTTCCATCATTGCTCGCAGCATCCGGCATCGGAGAGCGGGCGAAAACATCGGCGTCTTCTCGTGATTGATAAACACGCAGACAGTCAACTGATCAAAAAGGTCGGCAGCCATGCGGATAAGATGAAGATGACCTCGCGTAGGTGGATCAAAACTGCCTGTAATCAGCCCTTTTTTCATATCTCCTCTTCCTCTTTGGCAAGATAGGTGAGATATGTTTTTCCATATCTCGCAAACCGTTTTTCAACAAACCCTTCTGCGGTAAAAGGCTTGTCCCTGTCGCTTTCGCAAACCAAAAGCGCGCCTTGCGCAAAAAGATCGGCTTTCAACATGGCATGGATCGCATTTTTGACAGAATCACCCGCATATGGCGGATCCAGAAAGACAATATCAAACTGTTCTTTTCCGGCAAAACTTTTGATCACCGCTTTATAGTCGGCATTCAGAATTCTGGCCCGATCGATCAATTTTGTTTTTTCCGCATTCTTTTTTATGATCTCGACGGCGCTTTTGCTGGAATCCACAAAAGTGGCGGATGCGGCGCCGCGTGAAAGCGCTTCCAATCCCAGCTGGCCGGATCCGGCAAACAGGTCTAACACTCTTCTGCCCTCAATATCAAACTGAATCATAGAAAACAGGGCTTCTTTCACGCGTTCTGCGGTTGGACGGGTAATATCTTCTCCATTCAGCGTAAATAGTTTTACGCCTTTCGCGCTTCCGGTAATAATTCTCATATGCCTTATCCTTCTACCGCATCTCTCGCGGTATTCTTTTTTGTATCTGCGGTATCTTTTTCTTTATGAAAAAAGGTATACACCGCTTCCGCATCCATCCGTGAGATGCCCGCAACGGCGGCGATTTCTTCGCTCTCTGCCGCAGCCAATCTTTTCACCGTCTTGAAATGCGCCATTAACTTTTGTGCTTTGCGCGGCCCGATTCCCGTAATTTTTTCCAGTGAGGAATGCGTCAGCGTCTTGCTCTTGGCGTTCTTCATGGATTTAATCGAAAACCGGTGAACTTCTTCCTGTATTTTATAGATAAAAACAAAAACAGAATGTTCTTTGGCAATGCTGATCTCGGATGTTTCATCCACCAAAGCGCGGGTTTTATGAAATTCATCCTTGACCATGCCGAAAACCGGAATATCCATGTGAAGGGTTTGAAACAACGCTTTCACCGTGTGAACATGGCCGCGTCCGCCATCCAAAAGAAACAGATCGGGAAGAGGCTGTTCATCGGCATGTGCGATCCGACGCCGCAGCGCCTCTTGCATGGAGGCGTAGTCATCCTGTTTTCCTTCGGTGCCTTTGATACGAAACAGGCGATACCCGCTTTTGGCAAACTTTCCGTTTTCGACAGCGATCAGACCAGCCGTAATGGTATCCGAACCGTAGTTTGAAATATCAATCGCTTCGATGCGTTCTGGCACGACTTCCAAACCAAGAAGCTCCGCCAAACGGATCAACACTTCGCTGTCCCGTTCTGCCTGCGCATTATATGCCTGCGCGTGGATTCTGGCATTGTCGGCCACCATTTCGCAAAGGTGGCGATGTTCCCCGCGCATCGGTCGCAAAACGCGCACTTTATGACTGCCGGCATAAGAAGTCAAAGCCTCCCCAAGAAAGTCCCGCTCTTCCTCCTCCAGTGGCAATGTGGTATAGAGTGTGCGGGGAATATAATCTCTGCGCTGATAAACACCGCAAAGAAAGGATGTCAAAGATTCCCCGTCTACCAGTTTTTCCCCGGAAAAAACAAAGGTATCGGAATCGATCACAGCGCCGTCGCGAACATAATAAATGGCGAGGCAGGAGGAAAGCTCGTGGGAATAGAGAGCGGCCACATCGTATTCATCGCCGGGCGCTCCCACGATTTTTTGCCTTTCCCATAGCAAAGAGAGCGATTTGATCCTGTCTCGGTAAAGCGCCGCCGCCTCGTACGCCATATTTTCGGAGGCATAATACATTTTTTCTTCCAAAGAATGTTTCGCCTCATTAAAATTACCGCGCAGAAACCAAAGAATATCCTTAAAAGTCTCCTTATATTCTGCCTGATCGACTTTCCCGGCGCAAACCGCGCAGCATTGCCCAATCTGACTGTATAAGCAAGGGCGTTCTTTGCCGATATCCCGAGGAAACTGACGGTTACAAGTAGGAAGCATAAAGATCCGATTGACCGTCTTGATCACTTGAGAAGCCAAGGCCGAGGAGGAATAAGGTCCAAAATATCTCGCCTTGTCGTTGCTTCTCTTTCTCACCATAGTTACGCGGGGATAGGGTTCGTTCATTGATACCTTGATATAAGGGTAGTTTTTCCCGTCCTTTAAAAGTATATTGTATTTTGGCAAATGCAACTTAATCAATCGGTTTTCCAGCGCCAAAGCTTCCATTTCGGTATCGGTAAGCATATAATCGAAATCCTTCACCGACGCCACCATAGCCGCGGTTTTCGGTTCTTTTTCCGTATCGGCAAAGTATTGAGAGACCCGATTTTTCAGCGCTTTGGATTTTCCGATATAAATAATCTTGCCTTCGGCGTTCTTCATAATATAAACACCGGGAGAAAGCGGCAGATCATTTGCTTTTTTCTTTAATTCTTCGCGATTTTGATTCATATTCTTATCCATATTGTTTTCCAATGGAAAACGATATCTGCTCAAAAACCGTTGATATTGCCATGTGTAAAAATGAGCAGACACATGTATGCCTGCTCATTGTACCGATTCATACAAAAACAACAAGGAAATCTGACCGTCAGTCTGCAAAGCCTTTTTCAAACCATTGTGTCAGTCCGTCAATCGCTTCTGCTTCATCAACGCCGTCTGCGATTAAAGTGATCGTCATTCCCTGTGTGATACCCAGCGCGAGGACCGATACCAAGGATTTGGCATTGACGCGCCATTCGTCATCTTTTTCAATCCAAACAGAGCTTTTATAGCTATCCGCTTTCTGCACAAACATGGCGGCCGGACGGGCATGTAAGCCTTTTATATAATGTATAGTTATTTCTTTTGAAACCATGATATCAGTGCTCCTTCATTCCTGCACACAATCATTATATATTCCCGTATATCATAGAAGATTATAACAAGAAAAAAAAGAAAAATCAATAGCCTGCACTGAAAAAAATTCAAGGACGCGGAATTTCGGTGATTGTAACAGTTAAAACGGATGAACCGGCAGTCACTTTGAGTATTTTACCCACATTCAAGGAACCGTTTTCACCAAAGGTAATGCCGGTGTCTTCATATCGTCCTGTGACAGTCAGTTTGCCTCGCACGGTATATCGAGTAGGATCATTCACGGTGTGAAAAACGGTCATACCGTCTTCCTCGGCAAGGACGGCGGTCTGGTAGGGTTCAGAAGTAATGTCGGATACCGACCCCAGCTCTTCCCCGTCAAGCATCCATACAAGATCCTTCTGCCAATGCTCATATCCATCGACAGAAATGCCGTCAATTTTAAAACTTACCGTGATTTTTTCAAGAGGCGCACGACTATCAAACCAATTTAAAACAGCCGCACGAAATAAGAGTCCGACCAAACACAAAAGCAGAAGAATCACCAAAAGAAAATCAAGGACGGTAAGCCGGGTTTTCTTTCCTTTTTTCTTTTCCTCTTTGACTGTAGCGGAAGACCACTCCGTCTTTTTTTCCTGAACTTCGCCGCGTTCATTATGATTCATTTGCTGCCACCTCCTCTACAGAAATACAACGACAGACGCCGCTAAAGAAAGGCGTCAAAAAGGAAAACTCACTGCCAACACCAATAGATTCCCCCTGCCATGTGTGATTTTGGGCATCCGAAACAGACATCTGAACGCAAATGCTGAATTCAAATTTACTAAACCCGGGACAAACGGCATAAACCAAATTACCCGCATCGTCAGTCTTATCGGTAGCGGCAAAATAAGGCTCTGCTTCCCCAACGGTTTCAATACTGCCAAACGGCACGGGCGCCGAATTGCCCTCATCAAAATAAAGATAAAATGAATCTTTCGGCATCATGGGAAGCTTACCCGATGATAAAAGATCGTTATCAACGCGATCGATGGAAAAACGATAGCGCAAGGTCTGCTTTTTTCCGGACAGTCCCAAAAGGCCGGAGTCCGAAAAGAAGAAAAGAAAAATCATCGCTACAAGCAATGCAAAAACCAACAAAAGAATCAAAGCGTCGATGACATTAAATCTGCCCCCGGCTTTTGACTCGCCGTGTATTGTCATACATATTACTCCCTTCGTTTCGTAGCGATACAGGATTTCGACACAAACCCGTTCTGACTTGGCCTTGAAAGTGTCAACCGTATAGCGGTTTTCTTATCCGCCGTGTTATTCAACTATTTTGTATAGCAAAGAAGAGCTATAGGATCAAGGACGGTTGGTTCTGGCAATCTTTTTCCCTTTTCTTCTGGCAAGAACAAATTCGAGGTCGCACGCGTCACTTTCATTTTTTTCGCCCGTTTTCGTCTGAAGTGCCAACCGTCTGCCGGCGCTGATAAGCCCAAGCACAAACCAAAAAAGATAAAAACTCCGTGCGTCACTCCAGAGATAAGAAACACAACCGATCAACAGCATCGCCGTTAAAACACCAAGCAGTGAAAGTGTGATCCAAGCCATTTTGTTTTTCAAGCCGCATTTGCGAAAACACGAAAAAACGCTTCTGGCCACCAGCATTAAAAGGATCAAAAACACCATAAGTCCGGGAGCGCCCAACGACAATAAAATCTGAAAGAAGAAGTTGCCGATATCGGAAGCACCCGATAAAACCGGCGTTGTAAATCCGGAAAAAGCCGCGGAAAAAGCGCTCGCGCCGATCCCGATGCCGGGCAGAAAATACAGCCGTGCCATGCCGGAGCCTGCTTGCCAAAGCGCCCAACGGGTGGTTATCGCCTCATGAGAAAAACCGAAAAATCCGGCGATACGACTTCTCAGATCTACTGGCAGGAAAAAGACCGAAACCGCAGCGGCAACGAGAAGAAAGACCCATGGCTGAGCTTTTGGCGTGCGTATCAGCCATAAAAAAGCCACAACAACGACCAGAACCAGGCCAACAAAAACATTTTTTATCGCAGCAAGATTCAGGATCACCGCCAGCATAGTGACAACTGATTGAAAACGCATGAAGAAATGTTGGGCAGATATCAGCAGGCCGAGCGAGACAAAAAACGCTGTGACTAAAAAGAGCGCCAGCGCTGTAGAGTTTTCCGAAAAAGGAAGCGCATCATTCACAAGCCATTTCCAAAGCGCCGCATTCGGATGCCTTGCACCCTGCCACCGCGCCAGCCAATCCACGCCATAAAGAATCGCCACTACAACTGAAGAATACTGTAGCGAAGCCAGGCAACGGAGTAGCCAGCCTTCCGATTTGATCAAAACCGTGACGGAAAAATATGTGAATCCAAACAAAAGGAATGTCTGCGCTTCCAAGAAAGAAGAAAGACCGCCATAAGTGACAATACCGCCAAAACCGACAAGCAGTAAAAACAGAATGATAAAAAGATCCGCCGGTTCAAGACGCAAACCGCGTTTGCCCCGCAAAAGCTTAACGACCGTGCTCAACAAAACCAGGCCGATCAGAACCGGAGCAAAATATGTCCGGGCAGGAAGCAACGGATAAAACGGGAGCAAGAAAACGGAAAGGCACAGGCCGGATTCCGGTATTGTCAATATGATAGCGCAAAGCAAGATCAAGAGGCAAACCGCGGCCAGATAATACGGCGGGACCAGAAAGGTAAGGAGGCCGAAGAACATGCCGAGAACAAACACATGGCCACCGTTTCGCGCTTGAGCAGAAAAACCCGCCGGACGATTTCTGATGCCAAGAAAATTACGCAAAATCGAACCCACAACCCGGCTATCCAGCAGAAAATCATATAACGATACATTGCTGGCAAAAAGCAGAGAGAGCGACAGTGGTATCAACAACACCGCCGCCACGATAAACGCCGAAGTTAAAACAACATTACTTTCCGTTAAGAAGGAAAAAACGGGCAGCTCCACATGGTAAAGAGAAAACAAAAGCAACGCCAGTTGTGAGATCAGCATAAATAACGCAAAGGAAATCGTGAACATCCCGCACGAAGGCAACGCCGTGGAGAGCAATGCTTTTTTGATGCGCGAGAAAAACATTATGATCCGACTGGAATCAAACGCCCGCGCGAACCGATCGGTCAAGGTTTCCTTTATGCTGTCTGTGGGGTGATAATCAAATGTTGGATCGATTGCCTCCGCCGCAATGCCGGTATATTTATCGGCCTTGGCTCCCGGAGCAACGAAATGCCCCGTAAGAGCGGCGCGCTTGTAGCGCTCACAGACCGCGTCATAATTACTTAAATAATGTCCGACCGCGCCGTCTTTGGTCATGTCGTATGTTTTCTGGCACAAAGCATTCAGGGGATTGCCGATTTTATGATGCCCTTGAAAATATTTTTCCCTGTGTTTTCTGACTCGCAAAAGATCCTCACCCCTTTTCAAAAACATTTTTCGAAGCTTTGTCACATGATCATATCAAATCAGGTCTTTTTTTTCGTGTCAAAGACAATGCTTCTTGATGGCGCCACCGTTCGATTTGCGCATGATCACCGTTGAGAAGTACCTCGGGAACCCGTTTGCCGTGAAACTCCACCGGCCTTGTATATTGCGGATATTCCAACAATCCCGAAGCAATACTTTCATTTTCATAGCAGGAAGGATCGGCAAGAACTCCAGGACAAAGACGCGCCACCGCATCGATTAAAAGACACGCGGGAAGTTCGCCGCCCGTCAGCACATAATCGCCAACCGAGATTTCCTCGTCAACAATTTCTTCCAGAACGCGCGCATCGATGCCCTCATAATGTCCGCAAAGAAGAAGAAGATTATCGTATGCTTTCAGTTGTGCCGCTTTTTTTTGCGTGAGCAATCTGCCTTGCGGAGAAAGGTAGATTGTGCGGACACTACCGGTCAAATGGCCTTTGACATCATGCCAACAATCATAAACCGGCGGCGCCGCTATCAACATTCCTTTCCCTCCGCCGTACGGCGTATCATCCACCCGGTGATGCTTGTCCTTAGAATAAGCGCGGATATCCACCGCCTCTACCGAGATAAAGCCCGCCTTTTGCGCCCGCCCGAGAATGCTTTCATCGCAAATACAACGAATCAAATCGGGAAAAAGAGTCAGCACTGTAAACTTCATAGCAATCCCTCAATCGCAGAGATAAAGATCCCTTTGGCAGGATCCACCTGTTTGATAAAAACGGGTACGGCGGGAATCAAGGCTTTTTTTCCGTCTGGCTTGGTGACTTCGTAAAGATCACTGGCGCCATAATTTACGACATTTGTCACATGGCCGTAGCAAATACCGGACGCAGCGTCTATCACCGGCAATCCTATCAGATCGACCACAAAATGTGTGCCATCCGGTAAATGAAACGATGCCCTGTTGGCATATAAAGAGCGATTTTTCAGAGAAATCGCAGCTTCCAGCGTGTCATATCCCGCAAAGTGGAATAGGACCCTGCCCTTGAAAAGCACTGCCTTTTTAATGGTAAGCGGTAAGAAAGATTCTCCTTTCTTCAAATACAGCATCGGCAAGGAAGCCAAAATTTTGGGCGTATCGCAATAACTGTCCGCCACAACATCGCCGGCGATCCCATGCGTATTGGCAATTTTCCCCGCTTCCAAAAACTGATTTTTTGGCGTTTCCTCACACATGACGCCGACAAGCCTCCATCATTTTCAAATACAAAAATTCATTTTATTTTACCATAATCATCTGCCTTTGTCAAGTATTGGCAAAGGCAGGGTCTGTCGCAGGGCTTTCTCAAAATCAAATTTTTTTCAGTATTTTTTCAATTTCACAAACATAGACGGTATGAAAATCATCGATGGGATAATTTTTCAAAAGAGCGGGATCAAGAAAGCCGCTTTTTTTGAGTTCTCCTACATACAATTGCCGCAAGATGCAAATGACATCCGCCTCTTTGACCGCCGACACGCCGTCTGTCTTAAAAACGGTAAGATTGGTTTTTGCCGCCTTATCGGTATCTCGGCCGGAATCTCTGCCACAAACACGCAGTGCAGCTCGCTGTTCCTCCGGCAAAACGCAGACGGAAAATCTGGCGTTTTCCTCCAACAGTTTATGCGTATGCCTTTGCGGGCGGACAAAGAGATAACAAACTTGCTTGTTCCACAATATACCGAATCCGCCCCAACTGGCCGTCATCATATTCATCCGTTGATTTTCTTCATCCCATGTGCAAATCAATAGCCATTCATCGTCTATCATGTGAAACAAGTTTCTATCAAACGCCTTGGGTTCAATTCCCGAAAAATCCATAACACGCCTCCCGATTTTCTTTCGCTTTGGCAATAGGGAAAACAGAAAATTTTCCCTTTTCCGTCACGCGAAATTAACAATCATAATGTATTCTTTTTTATTATATTCCCTTTTCATTCGATTGTCAACCGCCTTTTTCCATGGCCGGCACGGCAGCGGAATTTTTTTCAGATTTTCCCATGGAAATCCTTTACAACGCCGCCTGTCTGTGGTATAATCAGCATGGTATGTTATAGATTCATATCCATGAAAAGCTATCGCGATCCCCGTTTTTGTATCACTTGCTTAAACCGCCTTCCTTCTTGGTCATTTATTTTTCAGAAAGGATCGCTTTACGGGAAAGCCAATCGATGTATGAAAGACAAACAGAAGAATATCGCTCCCCCGCCGCTTCTGCATTTATTGCTCTGTATCGGGTTTGCCATCATTATGTTGCTCTTGATGCAGATTTCTTTTACGCTGGAAATTGACCGCAACACGGCCTTTTTTGCTATTCTCGGCGTATATCTGCTTTTCTCTGTCATTATGATCGCTCTGTCGCGCCGCAGAAACAAACATCGTTTTGAGTGCCGGACGGAAAGCATTTCCTCCGACAGCCCTATGACGATTTACGACAATATCACCATGCCGGTCGCCGTATGCAACGACAACGGTTCCATTATTTGGGCCAATCGGATCTTTCAGAAAATCACAGATCTTTCTTCTTCAAAAGTAAAAACAGTGCGCGCTATCATGGGGTTTGGTCTGGAAAAGAAATCCGAAAAACCGGAAGACGATCTGACATGGGAACATAATGACAGTATATATCGCGTTTTTTTTCTTCCGGCCAGTAACAATCAAACCGTCATTTTCTGTGAAGATATTTCCGAGGCGGAAAAGATCAAACGCGTCCTTGAAAAAGAAGAAACCTATCTTGCTTATATTGTCATTGACAACTTGGATGAACTTCTTCAGATTGAGCAGGAAAATACCACTTCTCTTGCCTCAACCATCGCTCACACTTTGATGGAATGGGGCGCCGGATTCAATGGCGTCATCAAAGAATATGAACGCAACAAATTCATTTTTATCATGAACCATGCCGCGTATGAAAACATTTACGCCGATAAATTCAGTATTCTCGACAAAATCCGCTGGATCCCTGTAGGCAAGAGTGACATTCCCGCCACCATTTCTATCGGTCTTTCCACCATTTCAGGAACGCTTGCCGAAAAAGACGCCGACGCCAAAGCCGCGCTGGAACTGGCGTTAGCGCGCGGCGGTGACCAAGCGGTCATTAAATCCGCCGATGGCGTGGAATTTGTGGGCGGGATGACAAAATCATCGCAAAAGCGCTCTACCGTCAAATCCCGTAACATCGCCGATAAATTGACTCATTTGATTTATGAAAGCTCAAATGTGATTATCATGGGGCATCGGTTTGCCGACTTTGACGCTTTGGGCGCCTGCCTTGGTATTGCCCGCATGAGTATGCAGTGCGGCAAACCCTGCTATATTATCGCCGACCGCGCCAATCCCGATTTGAACAAGTGCTATGATCACCTGCGCGCCCTGCATTCTTATGATAATGTTTTTATCAACGCCTCGGAAGCGGCGGAACTGAATTATTCCGATTCTCTTCTCGTGGTAGTAGATGTCAACAATCCGCAGCAGTTGGAAGACCGCGAAATTGCCCGTTTGGTTCGCAAGGTCGTCTATATCGACCATCATCGTATGACAGGCGAATTTGAGCGGCCGCCGGTTCTTCATTATGTCGAACCTTCCGCCTCATCCACCTGCGAAATGATCTCTGAAATTCTCGAACAAACCACCGCAGGTTCCCGTCTTTCCAAACAGGAAGCCAATATCATGTATGCCGGTATTATGCTGGATACCAAACGATTTGTCATCAATACTGGTGTAAGAACTTTCTCCGCCGCGCAATATCTGCGCGGACAGGGCGCCAATCCTGCGGAGGCACAGGAGTTTTTCAAAACCGGCGTAGAAGATCTCATTCGTCAGGCTCGATTTGAAACCAATGTGGAGATCTATCGGAAATACTATGCAATCTCCGTAAATACCGATACCAACGGCTCTCAAGCAGACCGCACGGCAGCCGCCAAAGTCGCGGATGATCTTTTGACGGTAGACGGCGTCCTTGCCTCGTTTGCTCTCTGCCGCATTGGTGACACGGTCCGAATCTCCGCCCGATCCACGGGAAAAATCAATGTACAGCGTATTCTTGAAGCTTTGGGCGGCGGCGGACATTATGACTCTGCGGCAACGCAAATGAGCTGTTCGCTGGACGAAGCGGTAGATGCCCTGAAGGGCGCGATCGACGGCTATTTCGATAACTAAAATCCCGTGATGGAACAAGAACGAAAGCGAGGATGAAAAACATGAAAGTAATTTTGCTGCAAGATGTGAAATCCCAAGGAAAAAAAGGCGACTTAATCAATGTTTCCGATGGATACGCAAGAAACTTTCTTTTTCCGCAAAAATTGGCAATTGAAGCAAATGCGCAAGCGCTGAACGAAATGAAAAACAGAGAAGCCGCCAAACAGCACAAAATAGAAACGGAGACAGCGGCGGCACAAATGTTAGCGGAAAAATTGGAAACCGTTGTCGTCACACTGGAACTCACATCCGGCGCCGACGGAAAACCTTACGGCTCGGTGACTTCCAAGGAAATCGCAGAATATCTTGAGAAAAACAAAGGGATCACTTTGGACAAAAGAAAGATCGATTTGGAGAAACCCATCCGGACATTCGGTTCTTATTCACTGGATGTTCGGCTTTATTCCGGCGTTACCGGCACGATTCATGTGATCGTTACCGAGAAAAAATAACCATTCTCCAAACCAGCAAAAGGAGTTTCAAACGATGCCCGCCTCTGAAAATCTTGTTCGCAAGCTTCCCTTCTCTCTCGAAGCAGAACAATCGGTATTAGGATCTGTTCTGATCGATCCGGAAAAACTCACGCAAGTCCTTACCGTGATCTCCAGTGATGATTTTTATCTGGAAGAGCACCGGGAAATTTTCGCCGCTATGCAGCGTCTTTTTATGGGCAGCCAAGACATCGATCCCGTCCTTCTTTCGGAAGAACTGGTTCGTGCCGGTGTATATAATGTAGAAAAATCCAGCACCTATATCCGCTCATTAGCCGAACTTACCTCCTCCGCCGCCAATATTCTGGACTATGCCAACATCATCAAAGAAAAAAGCCTGCTTCGTGCCTTAATCCATGTGTGCGATAATATTACAGAGGATGCCTATGCCGCCCAAAACGACGCGTCAGCCATTATTGATAGCGCCGGCGGTCAGATTTATGCTCTGTCGCAGCAGCATTCTCAGTCGGATTTTTCCCACATTCGGGATATCTTGATTGAAACATACGCTCGCCTGAAAGCGCTGGCGGAAAAAGACGAAAGTATTCAGGGGATCGATACCGGTTTTTCCGGTTTGGACAGTGTTCTTGTCGGCATGGGGAAAGGCGATCTGGTTTTGGTCGGCGCTCGTCCCGGTATGGGAAAAACTTCCTTTGCTTTGAATATCGCCGCTAATGTAGCAAAAAAAACCGGGCGACAAGTATGTATTTTCTCTTTGGAAATGTCCAATCAACAATTGGTTGAGCGTATGCTGTCCAGCGAAGCCATGGTAGAATCAGAGAAGTTGCGAAGCGGTACGATATCCGCCGAAGAATGGACCCGCTTAGCGCGCGCATCGGAATTTCTTGCCTCCTGCGATATTTATATTGACGATTCCGCCGGCATTACCGTGACAGGCATGAAAGCCAAACTCCGCAAAATGAAAAATCTCGGTCTTGTCGTCGTCGACTATCTTCAACTCATGCAAAGCGATAAAAAAATTGAAAACCGTGTGTTGGAAGTCGGGGATATTTCAAGAAATCTCAAATTGATGGCCAAAGATTTAGGCGTCCCGGTGATCTGCTGTGCTCAGCTATCCCGAGGCCCCGAGGGGCGCACCAGCAAAAAACCGATGCTTTCCGATTTGCGCGACTCCGGCGCTATTGAACAGGACGCCGATGTGGTTCTCTTTATTTACCGCGAAAAATACTATAGTGACGGGACCGAAAAGAATCCGGCGGATGAAAATGTTGCCGAAATCATTGTGGCCAAAAACAGGCACGGAAGTACCAATAACGGAATTGAACTTGGCTGGTTCGGCCAATATACCAAATTCTCAACATTGGAGCAAAGAGAGGCTCCATGAACGACAAGACAATCAATCGAATTTCGCGAAAAGCAGAAGAGCCTTGCCGTGCAAAGTTCTTGGTCACTTGCGAAAAATACGATTTTCTTAATACCGATTCTATTCTCGTCGGTTTTTCCGGCGGCCCCGATTCCATGGCGCTTTTGTCTCTTCTGGAACCCGTTGCCAAAGAAAAAAAGATCCGCTTGGGCGCAATCCATATCGATCACGGCATCCGAGGCAATGAAGCGTCACGCGATCTCGCTTTCTGTGAAAATTACTGCGCCCAATATACCATTCCCTTTTACTCCTATGTTCTTGATATTCCCGCCATTGCCAAACAAACCGGCCGCGGGTTAGAAGAAACCGCGCGCGCCGAACGCTACCGTCTGTTTGCCACCTGCGCGCGGAAGGAACATTTTTCAACCATTGCCCTCGCTCATACAGCCACCGATAATTTGGAAACAATTCTTTTTCACCTGTCGCGCGGTGCCGCTCTGCAAGGGATTGCCGGTATTCCTCCCTATCGGGACAATATCATTCGTCCTCTCATCGAACACACCCGGGAGGAGCTGCTGGAGTATCTGGAAAAACATCATTTGCCCTATGTGACAGACAGCAGCAACCAGGATCTCGCCTTTGCGAGAAACTATATCCGACATGAGATTCTCCCGCGGTTACGCCACCTGAATCCCTCGGTAGAGTCAGCGGCCGTCCGCTTCTCTTCCTTGATGCGCGAAGACGCCGCCTATTT
This sequence comes from uncultured Clostridia bacterium, assembly GCA_947627815.1. Classification (GTDB taxonomy): domain Bacteria; phylum Bacillota; class Clostridia; order Oscillospirales; family CAG-272; genus RGIG1993. The sequence continues at coordinate 15,048 of CANQXN010000003.1, forward strand.
ACAATCACAAGCCAAGATCTATGCCGCCTGTGACGATGTGGCAACGCTGGCGAATTTGCCGCAGCCGATTCTCTCGCGGGTGTTGCTCATAAAAATCAGACGAAAAGTAAACAATGATATAAGCCCTTTTTGCGCCTATGCGGAAGACCCGTCAGCCAACATCAGCGCAAATGTGATTAACGCCCTGTGCCGCGCGATTCGCCAAACGCGTACAGGAGAACCCGCACGGCGCTTTTCTCTCCCGGGGAAACGATTTCTGCTTATTCAAAACGGAAAAGTGATACTTGCGGAAGATTCACCCGCTTCTCCTCTTGAAAAATCACCCCAACCGCCGAAAGCGACTCCCCTTATCATGGGCGGTGAGACCTTTTTTTCAGAGGCGTGGTCGATCGGCGTATATGAAAATGAAACGCTTATCCCTCCGAAAGATTCCAGAATTTTCGCCCATGCGCTTTTAGCCAAAGAAAAGATACGCGGCGTCTTATACGCCAGAACCAGGCAGGCGCTGGATTGTTATCGCATACGCCGAATGACGAAAAAGATCCGCAAAATGCTTTGTGATAAAAAAATCCCGCCGGCTGTCAGAGATTCTCTCCCTGTGATATGCGATGACGAGGGTCCCCTGGCCGTCCCCGGATTTGCGCCGGCCGACCGTGTCAATCCGCTGTATCCGAGCACCGATATCGCATCGGATGCGCCGAAAATTATCCTTGTTTTTTTAAAAAAATCATAAAATTCGAGAAAAAGGAAGGTGCTATGCCGTGCAAGGCAAAAATGAAAAAGAATATAAAATAACCGATGATATTGACAGAATTATGATCTCGTCGGATGAACTGCAATCCATTGTCAAAACCGTCGCCGCAAAAATCGACAACGACTATCCGGATCCCTCCAAAAAGCTGTTGCTTTTGTGTATTCTGAAAGGCTCTGTTGTTTTCATGGGCGATTTGATGAAAGCCATCCGCCGCCCGGTAGAAATTGACTTTATGAAAGTTTCTTCCTATGGCGCCGGAACCGTTTCCAGCGGCACTGTCACCATTCTTTTGGATTTGCAGCGCCGGGATATGCAGGATTTGGACATTGTGATCATTGAGGACATCATTGATAGCGGAAAAACCATGTCCTATCTGACGAAATACCTGAAAAACAAAGGTGCCAAAAGCATTCGCGTCGCCACATTGCTGGATAAGCCTTGTCGGCGTGAAGTGGATTTTACCGCGGATTATGTCGGCAAAGAAATTGAGGATGCCTTTGTGGTTGGCTACGGTTTGGATTATGCTGAAAAATACCGCGCACTTCCCTTTATCGGCATACTGAAGCCAGAAGTATACGCGCAACAATCATAACACCACGCCTTGCCCGAAAGGCTACCCATTTCTCTTACATCTTCGGGAAGAAAGGATTCTCATCCGAGAGATGAGCCATAAAAGCATTTATGAAGAAAAACGCACGACAAATTATCTACTACCTTCTCCTGATCGCGGTGGTCATCGCTATTGTGGCGGCTATTATTTCCAGCATGAACCGCGGGACGAAAAAGCTTTCCAGCGAAATTGACCAGTTTTTTGTTAATATCGGCAAAGAAGGTTCCACGGTAACAGGCTCCGATGTCGAGGCCGTCAAGGAATTTAAGTTAGACGCCGACAACTTGCTGACCATATGGACGAACAATTCCGCCACGCCATATACCAAGCGCATTACGGACAGAGAATATTTTCTCGAAAATTATGTACAGAAATATGTTGTCCCCTATAACAATCAGGTCGGCGAGGAAAACGGAATCAAATACGAATTTGAGGAACCAACCACCATCCCGTGGTGGGTCAGCTTCCTGCCTTTCGTCATTATCATTGTTGTCTTCATCGCCCTGTATGTTTATGTCATCAATCACGCCGGCGCCGCCGGCGGACGGATGGGGTCCTTTGGCAAATCCAAAGCCAAAATGACCATGCACGATAATAAGAAACGGGTTCTTTTCTCCGATGTGGCAGGCGCCGATGAAGAAAAAGAAGAACTCCAGGAAATCGTGCAATTTTTGAAAGACCCCGGATATTATACCAAATTGGGCGCTCGGATCCCCCACGGTGTCCTATTGGTGGGACCTCCCGGTACCGGTAAAACACTGCTGGCCAAGGCCGTGGCGGGCGAAGCCGGCGTACCGTTCTTCTCCATTTCCGGCTCCGACTTTGTAGAAATGTATGTCGGTGTCGGCGCCTCTCGTGTGCGTGATCTTTTTGAAACAGCACGAAAAGCGCCCGCCAGCATCATCTTTATTGACGAGATCGATGCCGTCGGTCGGCACCGTGGCGCCGGTCTCGGCGGCGGACATGATGAACGGGAACAGACATTGAACCAACTGCTGGTAGAAATGGACGGCTTTGCCGGCAATGAGGGGATCATTGTTATGGCTGCCACGAACCGCCCTGACATCCTCGACCCCGCCTTACTGCGTCCCGGTCGTTTTGACCGTCAAATTACCGTCAATCCGCCTGATTTGAAAGGCCGCGAAGAAATCCTGAAAGTTCATGCCAAAGGCAAGCCTTTCGAAAAAGATGTGGATCTCGCCGCCGTGGCTAAAACCACCATTGGCTTTACCGGTGCGGATCTTGCCAATCTGCTGAATGAGGCGGCGCTGCTCGCCGCTCGCCGCGAAAAAGCCTTGATTGGCATGGAGGACATTGAGGATTCCATCATGAAGATCCTTGTCGGCGCGCAAAAGAAATCCAGGAAGATCAGCGAACAAGAGCGGCGCAATACCGCTTATCATGAGGCGGGACACGCCATTGTCGCACACATTTTGCCCCTTGTGGATCCGGTGCGTCAGATCTCCATTATCCCTCACGGCAACGCTTTGGGCTATACCCTCACCCCGCCGGAAGAAGACCGCGTCAGCGAAACAAAAGAAGAACTTTTGCAAGAAATCTGTATGACGCTGGGCGGCCGTGCGGCGGAGCGGTTGATTTTCGGCGATTATACCGGCGGCGCCTCCGGCGATATCAAGCACGCAACGGCCACGGCGCATCGCATGGTCACGCGTTTGGGCATGAGTGAAGTCTTGGGACCGATCCTCTTTGATAACGATCAAAACGAAGTATTTCTTGGCAGAGACTTCTCTTCTACCCCTCATTACTCCGGTAAAACCGCCGCGCTCATTGATGAAGAAATCCACAAAATTATCACCGAGGCATATGATCGGGCGGAGCAAATCCTCAAAGACAATATGGCCAAACTGCATTTTATTGCCCAATATCTGGTCGACCATGAAACCATGGATGCCGAACAGTTTGCTCGCGTTATGGAACAAGAACAAACCACGACAGAAGAACTGGAACAAATGGTCATGGATAAAAAGGCGCGCAGTCAGAAAGAAAATGAAGAAAAGCGTTCGATGGATGAAGAAAAGGCCAAGCGCGAAGCGGAACGCCGCGCCTCCATGGACGATCTTTTCAATCCGAACGGAAAACCCAACGAATCTTCCCATACCGAAAATAACGGAAGTAACGGAAATTAAGTCCGATATTCTTGCACAACGCCCGTTATAATTAGGCATTATCTACAAAAAGGCTCCGATTATTACAAAACTTTTGTTCGTTTTTCACTATTGCTATTTGCAAGAAAGTATGATAGAATACTCGAAGAAAAGTATATAAAATAATCGGACATGGGGGCATAGCTCAGCTGGTTAGAGCGCATGCTTGACATGCATGAGGTCATAGGTTCGAGTCCTATTGTCCCCACCATTTTAAAAAGAACCAGATTGATACAATGTATCAATCTGGTTTTTTCGTTCCCATCTTTGTATAAACACATGCGACAAGACATTGGTAAAGATTTTAAAGGCGAACTCACCTTTGACAATGAACAATGGTATGCGGTCGGTCAAACATGGAATGATGCTATGATTTATGTCATGACCAAAACCATGACCGCCCTTACAAATGACGGATTATTAATTGGCATTCTCGCTATTGTGTTTTTAATACTTGCAGCCATTATTACCGCTTGCGGCATTTTGTTTACCAAAGACGCGATTCGCGGTCGTATGCCCGCATATAATGCAATAATTCATACCAAGGATAAAGACGGTAAAAAAAGAGGAGTCCTCAATTTCAATAAAACAATGGGTAAAAAGTTATTACCCTATTGCATTATTGGGCTGTGTTTGATTATCACATTAGCATTTTATATTCAATCCTTAAATTCTCTTTCTATTGTGGCAAGTGAAGCCAATACAAAAATTGATCAAATCAATACTTCGTTAGAACAAAATATCACAGACGCTTCAGCCTTAAATACCGAATATAAAGATACATTTATGATTAAATGTAGTCAAATAACGACCTTTTTGGAGGAAAACCCTCAATATATCTTTTCATTTAATCCTGAAGATGAAAATGTACACGAACATCCCATCGCAGTGGCCAATCAATCTAAATATTCCATTAGTAATCAAAAATTTTTACAAGAACTTTGTCAAACCAATTCCATTGAAAAAATTTCTGTTTTTGATCGCTATGGACGGATTTTAGCGACTAATAATTCGGATTGGTATTATGTTATTTCAGATGATCCGAACAGTCAAACATATCCTTTTGGGGAAATACTCGCCGAACATAAAGATGAAGTCGCGCAAGACTTGATTCTTAATGATGAGGGCGACTATGCTCAATATATCGGCCGTGCCTTCTATTATTATACAATTACAAATGAAGACGGTTCGATTCGTTATGTAACACAAAAAGATTATGACAGCCAATTTGCCGGAACATGGACGGGTGGCCTTATTCAAAAAAATCGCGGTTTAGTTCAAATCAACATCGCTCCCGAAAGATTAAAAACCGTTGCGGGAACCGCTACATTAGAATATGTGGCCTCTCATATGAATGTTTACGGCAGCGGCAAAGTTATTATTTTTGATACAAGTGAAAATCATCAATGTATTTATTCGAATAATGACTTAGATTTAAATCTTTCCGCGTCTGCTCTTGGTTTTAGCAGCGATGCTTTTGATGAAACCGGTGCAACGTATAGTGGTACAACCACTCTAAATGGAAATGAGTATTTTCAAATATTAAAGTATAGTAGCGGTAGATATACAGGCGTTCTTATTCCTACGGATGATGTTTATGCTAAAAGAACCTATGTATCATTAACAATTTTTATTTCCTCGCTCATTGGCATTATGGTTTTAATGATTGTTAATTGTTTGTTTGGCGCTAAAGAAGAGGCTTTATATCTTGAAGGCAAACAAAACGCTGAAAAAAGAAGTCGTAATGAAAAAGAGACAATCACTGTTACCCTACCATCGGGCAAAACGAAAAAGACAAGATCAGCAGCTGCCAGATGGGATGCGCCGGCAGTAGCGTGGCGTGATAAATCGCCTGACCAAAAACTTGCTACGATTACTACCCTACTCGTTTATGCGTTCATTACTATAACTGTCCTAGGGATTCTATTCGCTCGAATTGGATTATTTGATATTAAGATTGTTAATTACACATATAGTGTTGTTGCGAAACGCGGTCTTAATATCTTCACATTGACGCAAGGCATTATCATTTTATTAATTGTCTTTTACATCGCCAAGATCGTTCAACTATTAATTCAAGTAACGGCAGAGAATGTTGGCAGTAGAGCAGAAACATTAGGTCATTTACTTGCATCGGTGATTCGCTATGGCGTGGTAATTTGGGCAATATTCTATATTCTCTACTTATGTGGCTTAGATACAGGAAGCTTACTTGCATCGGCCGGTATTCTTTCATTGGTGATTGGTCTTGGCGCTCAAAGTATGATTCAAGATATTTTAGCGGGTCTATTTATCGTTTTTGAAGGAGAATTTAGAGTTGGTGATATTGTAACCGTTGGCGATTTTCGCGGTAATGTTCTGGAAATTGGTCTTCGTACCACCATAATCGAAGATGCAACGAAAAACATTAAGGTTTTCAATAACTCGCAATTATCCGGTATTATCAATATGACCAAAGAATTGTCTTGTGCGGTAATTGATGTGAGCATTGAATATGGTGAATCTTTAGAAAGAGTGGAAATGGTGTTAAACGATGAATTCCCGGCCATACGCCATCGTTTACCCTCCATCATCGATGGCCCGTTTTACAAAGGCGTTTCAGCGTTAAATACAAGTAGTGTTGATATTAAAATTATAGCTTTATGTAAAGAAAAAGATCGAATGCAGTTGTGTCGTGACCTAAATAGAGAAGTCTTTTTACTATTCAAAAAGCACAATATCGGCATTCCTTTCCCTCAAATTACGGTAAGCTATTTAAAAGACGAAGAGCCGCTTTCATTTACTGAAAAAGACAAGAATGAAACTGAAAAAGACAATAACGATGTTCAAACTTTTGTTTGAAGCAAAAAAATCACCTACAACGGATATGAAAGATGAAAAACTTAAGTAAAATTTTAGTTTTATTGCTTGTATTAAGTGGCTTATATTTCGTTTTTTCTTATCAACAATTCATTTATGCCGCAAGTCAAACTTCTGATTCTGCCTCAAGCGAAACAGCCGAAGAAGAGGAAGCGTCACAGAATGATGATAGTACAGTCCTTGCCGTATCAGGAACATCTGTATTAGTAGGTGCCGGCACCTATACCTTTATCCGTCAGAAGAGAAAAAATCAAAAAGAAGAAGAAGAACAAAAAAATCAGTCTCCTGTTTACTACAAAAATCATTCACGGGAAAACAGGGATTTATAATCGCGCTTTGATTTTCAAAAATGCTACTGATAAAAAATCATCATGGCATCAATGAATTCTCTTTTGCCAAAACGAAAAACACCATCCCATTGGATGGTGTTTTTTTTTCGGATTATCCAAACACTAAAAAATCACAGGCAAGTGCCAATCTTGCGTCAAATATATTCGTTCATACAATGTCTTAATCGATGAGCCGCCTCTTGTTCATCATCGCCTGAAACGGTCACCGTAACGGTATCCCCTGTTTTTACAATTAAAGACATTACATCCAGAGATCCCTTGACATTGGCGACTTTACTGCCCTTGATCATAGTAACAGCGGCGTTATATCGCGATGCTTCCTTCGCCAATCGGCTGGCCGGCTGTTCATAAATGCCCAACGGATCTTTTACAACATGGGTGAATTCAATCATGGCCTTTTTTCTTCCTTGACTTGATACTTTAGTTTGTGTCAAAGCAAGTGTTTTATGCCGCCATGCCTTGCATTTCCCGCTCCTCTTTTTTCCTGTAGTCTTTTTTCTTGGGACGAATCAAAACCCTGCGCAAAGTGTCAAGCGGAAGTATAACAAAAGAAAGAACAGCCAACGCTCCGAGAACTTTAATATCCAAAGGCGCCGTGCGGAACACAGTTCCGCCAAAATATACCATCAGCAATTGTACAACCGTTACTAAAATGGTTATGAAAATAAATGACTTGTTTTTTCCAAGTCCGGCAAGCAAATTGATCCTGTCGGTGCGCGCATTGAAGAAATTCATGACGCCAAGGAAAATAAACAAGGTAAAGAAGGCAGAATAGAACAGGATCGGCGATTTGTCAAACTGCAACGCCACCCGTACTTGTCGGTTCAGCATAAATAAAAGGGATAAAAGAATAGTCATACTGCCGTTCCACAGAATCTTTCCCATCATTTCTCCGTTCAAAAGAGGCTCATCACGCCGTTTGGGCGGTTCTGTCATGGTATCCGGCGTAGCCGCCTCTCCGGCAAAAGCCAATCCGCCGAGTGTATCCATAATGATATTGACCCAAAGCATCTGAATGATGGTAATCGGCGTTTCAAAGCCCAAAAAGGGACCGATCAGCGTAACGCCAACCGCACATAGATTCATAGTCAGTTGGAAAACAATAAACTTCCGTATACTCTTGAAAATCGTGCGTCCGTACAACACCGCCTTAACAATGGCGGAAATATCATTATTCAGAATAACAATATCGCCGGCTTCTTTCGCAATATCCGTCCCGCTTCCCATAGCAAATCCAACATCGGCCAGCTTTAACGCCGGGGCATCGTTGACGCCGTCGCCGGTCATACCTACCACCATTTCGCGGCTCTGCGCGAGCCGCACTAACCTTGTTTTATCGCCCGGCAATGCCCTTGCTACTACGGCAAGATGCGGCAAAAGAGCCGCCGCTTCTTCATCTGTCATAGAAGACAGCTCACCGCCGGTTATCACTCTGTCACGCCCGGGTTGTAATATGCCGGCTTCAACTGCAATGGCGCGCGCGGTTTCTTTTCCGTCTCCTGTCACCATTACAACTTGAATGCCCGCTTCCTGAAGGGCCTGCACCGAAGGCGCCGCGCTGGCGCGAATTTTATCCCGGATAGCGATCAACCCAACTAAAGTCAACGCCCCAAGCCCTGTAGCGGTTGGCATTTTATCCGCAAGCGCAACGGCAATCAAGCGAAAAGACTGCGAAGTCAGACGCCGCGCCTCTCGAAGGAGCTTATCGGAAGAGAAAATACTCACCTGCCCGTTTTTGTCTAAGGCGCGTGTCGTCTGCTTCATCAGCAGGTCGGGAGCGCCTTTGATCAAAACGCGCCCGTCAGGCAGGCGCGCGGCGGAATATTTATAACGGCTGTCAAAGGGAATTTTTTGTAATGCTGTGCCAATATCTCCTCCGAAATAGGAAGCAATCGCACGATCCGTCGCATTGGAACCAATGGCTTTTTTCCCAATCATAGAACATTCTGTGTTATATTTGGCAGAATCCATAAAAACCGGCCAGCGCGCGTCCGTCATGAGTTTGCGTCGATCTGTCACCCATTCCCCTTCCGGCGTAACAATCCCTTCCACGCTTTGTATGCCGTCGGTTATTGTGCCGGTTTTATCACAAAAAAGAATATTCATACTGCCCGCCGTTTCAATCCCGACGAGCTTTTTAACCATGACCTGGTCTTTCAACATGGATTTCATATTAGAGGATAGCACGACGCAGATCATCATTGGCAGCCCTTCCGGAACCGCGACGACAACAATGGTGATTGCCAATGTCAAGGCTCGGATAAGAAGCGAGGCAATAGAACGAAAATCCGGGTACGCAGCCACAATTTCTGCCAATTGAAAATGATTATTCCAAAGTACTTTGCCAAACAAATAAGAAAAAGCCACTACCGCAGCCAATACATAGCCGATGCGACTGATCACTTTTGCCAATGCGCCCAAGCGAAGCTTTAAAGGGCTTTCTCGCGTGTCGATCTGTAAATCGGCGGCAAGGCCGCCCAACAAGGTATGATCTCCTACATCAGTAACGCGAAAAACGCAGCTCCCATGTGTGACAATACAGCCGCTGAATAGCCGGTTTTCGGACGAAGGATCCCTTGGAAGTTCACAAGTGTCGGGATGCTTCCGCGCCTCCTTGCTTTCTCCGTTCAGCGCGGATTGATCTACCGATACCGCGCCCTCTATGAGAATACCGTCCGCCGGTATCTTTTCACCACTACTAAGTAAAACAAGATCACCGACAACCAAATCTTCCGGTGATATTTCGACGATCGTTCCCTCCCGTATGACATGAGAAAAATGCTTGTCACTTTTTTCCAATAGCCTTTCAAAAGCATTTTCACTGCCATGTTCCGAAATCGTGGAGACCAGAGTAGAAATTACAATGGCGGCAACGATGCCCAAACATTCGGTAAGATTCATGTTTTTGAGAGTAAAAATAATATTGATCAAAAGCGCCATCATCAGGACCCGAATAATCGGATCCGAAAAATTCGAGAGCAATCGGCGCAGAAATGACATCTTTTTTCGCTTGGCCAATCGGTTAGCGCCGTATGTTTCTCTGGCCCTAAGTACCTCGTCCTCCCGCAAACCGGTATATTTTTTCATAATGTTCTTGCTTCCCTTTCTGTGAAACTGACATCGACCGTACAAAAACATTATATTGAAAAAAGAGAAACGATATACCCGCCGCAAGAGAGAACTGAAAGAACAGACCATGATCCCCAAGTCAAATAAAAATGCCTCTTGTCTTTATTTTAATCTGTCTTCCACATGAGTAAACCGTGCCAATGAACATCATCTTTCCGCTAAATGCCCTCGATACAAAAACACCTCAGTATAGCACCCTTGGCATACTGAGGCGTTTTATCAAATTTCTTATTGTATCACGAGGAACCGAACCGCACATTGCGCGGTGTTACCCCATACCGTTTTCGAAACTGGCGATAAAAATAGCTGGCGTTTTCATATCCCACAGCGGCGGCAATATCGGAAACCGAAAGGTCTGTTGTCTTTAAGAGAAATTCGGCCACACGAAACCTTTGCTCTACCACCAGATCTTTAAAATTATCTCCCATATTCATGGCGATCCATTTACAAAGATAGGTATGCGACATGCCCAGTTGGTCGGCCAGAACGGTCAAGGAAGCATCCCGATAACTTGTGCGGATATAATTATCGATGGTGTTTTTCAGTCGTTCATAATAATCATCCGTTTGAAATTGACTCACAAGAATATGATCGATCGAAACAAAATAGGTCAACATCAGCGACATCGTTTTCTGGAGAACATGAGAATCTGTGCATTGGTTATGAATAATGGAGTACAACAGCGCTTCCATCAGATTTTCGATCTGAAGGATACCGTCAATTTGAAACTGAAGAAGCACCGGTTTTCCGTTGTTTCGCAGATTTTCAATCAAAAAGTCGGTAAAAATATTTGACTCCCGGATCTCGCAGACGACAGACTCGAAGAAAGCGGACGAAATGATAAAGTTCACGCCAATATCTTCGACGCCGGCGCATTTTACCGCATGAGCCACATGACGGTTCATCAGGAGAATCCCGCCTTTGGGCAGGATAATCTCCTGCCCGTCTACAATATGCGTGATCTGCCCGCGGCATACATACATCATTTCGACATAGTCGTGCTTATGAAGGGAAAAATCAATAAATCTCGCGTGTGTACGAATCTCAATTTGCTTTCTTTCCTTGTTTTCCTCTGTCGGAAACAAACGGCGATCGGTAACGGTTTGTGTTCCCTTTCCGAAATACAGCGAATTTTCGACATCGCGCTTTCCGCTTAGATACTGCTTTTCTTCATCCGTAATAACCGAAAGACGATCTATGATCGATTGCTGCATATGTTCCTCCTCATTCTCATGAGGTTATTTCTTTACAAAAGGAATGACAACTTGTTGTTTACCGTATCACAATGGTATAACTGCCGGAACCCAGGGTAAGAGCCTCACCATTTTCAAGCAAAGTGCCATTCAGTGAATAGGTGGTTCCGACCGGCAGAATAACTGTGGCGGTGGAACCAAACGGAACTTTTACCGTCATGGTGACAGTACCGTCCGCTTCCTTGACCCAAGAACTCTCTACCTCACCGCGAACCGTCTGCACCTTACAAGTTACATATGTCAGATCATTCGGCAAATAGGGCTGCACCGTGAAAGTCTCATAGCCGTTATCCATATTTTTTATCCCTGCCAAATGAGAATAAAACCATTCTTCATAGGTGCCGAGGAAGTAATGATCCAGCGAACGCGATGTCGCTTCCCACATTTCCCAAAGAGAGGTACTTCCCTTTTCGATCATAAAACCCCATGAAGGATAAGTGGTCTGTGTCGCGATGGTGTAAGCCAAATCCGTATAACCCAGATCGGTCAGAAGGGGCAGAATGAATTTTGTTCCGACGCAGCCGGTGTCTAAATGGTCATTCTTGGCATGAATATCTTTGATCAGGTTATCAATGACTGTCTGGCGGTTCTCCTCCGGCACAAGACCGACCGCGAGCGGCAACAGATTGGAGGACTGACGATATCGCGTTCTCGTACCGATCTGTGACCAGGTCGTTGTTTCATAATAGCCTTCCTTGACATTATAAAATTTGGTATTGAACGCTTCATAAATATTTTCCATGGAATCCTGATAGGATGTGGCATCCGCGTCATACCCAAGCATGGTGGCAATCTCGCTCATATCTTTCAGCATCTGATATACCAGCGCCGTACCCACAATGCCGGAACCCTCGGAAGGATTTTCATTATATTGCGCATTGGGATTGGTTCCCATCGGCGATACCCAGTCGCCCAATTGTCCGTCGGGACATACCCAACGGTTCTGGCGAAGATTGGCCACAACCTTTGCGGCATACTTTTTCATGGTAGCATACTGTTCTTTCAGATACTGCAACGAGCCGTATACTTTGTATGTGTCATATACGCCAAAGACATACACGGTGTTCCACACATAATTCTCACCGATATTCCAACCGGCTGTCGGCACCATGGGCGGCACCAATCCATACTGTTCAAAGCAGCTTTCCATAATTTCGATAAAGTTTTCCGTTACCGTACTCATATCAAAATTATAGTTCATGGAGGTAAGGGCTACATTAAAGTCTCCCAGCCAACCATTTTTTTCCCAAACCGGACAATCGGTAGGCTTGCCCTGTAAATTGTTGAGAATGGTTCTTACCATCATCTGATGCATTTGATTGAGCAAATCATTGGAACACTCAAAAGTTCCCGTCGTTTTCACATCGTTGCGAGTGCGATAGATTACAATATCATCGACAGTCAATTCGCCCGGGTAATTCCAGATCTGAATATATTGAAACCCTTTATAGCTGAATTTTGGCTCAAAGGTCTCGATCGCTTCTCCTTTGGCGGTATAACGGTCAGTCATAATATAGAACTCCGGCCACCAGTTATTGCTGACACCATCTTTACCGCCTAGGCGCTGAACGCTGCCGTTACTATTGAGTTTTTCACTATATGTCAAAACGATCTGATCTCCGGCACTCGCGCCCCGAACAGTCAGTTTGACCCATCCGGCCACCATTTCCGGACAGTATACCACATAAGAGCCGTCTGAAAGTTTTTTGATCTGTTTTGGACTGAAAGCTTCTGTACGACGCACCGGATCTTCCAATTGACATTCCAATTTTCCGGTCGGTTTTTTGGCGTTTACCGCCTGGCTCCAACTACTGTCATCATAACCGGGCATATCCCAACCCGTTTTTTCTTTTCTGGCATCGTAATACTCACCGTAGTAGATGCTGTTGAATGTCGTAGGGCCATCCGATGTAACCTTCCAACTGGTATCCGACACGATAGATTCGCTGCTTCCATCGGCATATCTGACAACCATCCAGAACAAAAGTTTCGGCGAGTCTTTCCATGTGGCACTGCCCCAATTCCACACACCGCCTTCTTCATTGTAAAAACCGTTGCCAAGTTCCACCGCCAAAGCGTTGGTTGCTCCCGCGTTCAAAAGAGAGGTGACATCCAGCGTGCGATAGAGAACGGTTTTGTTATATTGCGTATTGCAGGGATCCAAAAAGCAGTCATCCGCCAACTTCCCGTTGATACGCAAAACCGAATAGCCGATACCGCTCATATACACGGTAGCTTCTATTACATCTTTTTTGGCCTCAAATTCCTTGCGCAGTAAAATCGCCGCACGATCGCCCTCATTGGAAATCACACATTGGCGATCCCACGGGGAGCTTCCGTAAGACACATATTGATCGGGGCTTCTCCATGTAGAATCATCATAAGTCGGCAGATTCCAGTCCGCAGGAATCGATTGAATGGCTTTCCAATCGGTGCGATTGGTCGTTCTCGTTTCGCTGGTGCCGTCCGTATAATTAAGATAGAGCTTGCCAACCAGACCGGCATACCCCACCGAAGAATTGGTCACCTTTAAGGCAATCAAATTGCTTCCGGCCGTCAAAGCCGGTGTAATATCCGCTACATTTCCGGTTTTCCAGATATCGGTTTGGTTAGGGATATCCAATACGGTCGTTCCATTGACATATAAGGTGGCATAATCGTCTGCTGTAAAGACAAAATGAGCGGAAGCAATCGTTTTTCCCGCCCGAGGCTCAAACGCATAACGGAAACAAACGGTTTCCGCCGCCAATCCGCCGTTGGCAGAGGCGCCATTATTCCGGCCGGAATACCAGATCCACTGAGCGCCGTTCAAATCATAAGCCGTATCGGAAGCCGGCGCACCGATCCATTGTCCTTGCCAGGTGTCCCCGGCAAAAATGCCTGTGCGAAATTCGATCGGTTCGCTTTTCACAGTATTGCCATAAGCGTCCCAAATCTCGACGGTGCAATAATAGGTAGAAGTGGATTGCAATGCTTGGCCGCCATAGGCGACGGAAGACGAGTCGGAAGATTCCACTTTGCCGCTATCCCAAAGAATATTTTCTTGTGTTGCCGCGCCGTTTTTATCAGAGGAAACAAGAATGCGATACGCGGTCTGTTTATTGTTATCCAGCGTGCTGTCAACAGTCCAACCAAAAGCCGGAGCGCTATCAATGCCCAGCGGTACTGTTGTCATATTGATTCTGACTGTTGGAATCGCAAGTATTTCGTCCATAGAACCTCCTGTTGAATCTGGCGTAGAGTTACTGCCCGGCACAGTAGAACCGGCATCGGCGCTGCTGCCCGGCGCTGTGGAAATATCCTGACCGCAAGCAGTGAGCAAAAGCCCCAACAGCACCAAAAGCGCCCATATCAAAGTCCAACGCTTTCCTGTCATCTGTCGTTTTTTCATAAAAGCTCCTTTCTTTGAGAAGAATCTCTCAAAGTCAAAATGTGACCGGCGCCAGCACACTATCGCACTGTGCCGTAGGCATATATTCTATTTTATTATACCATAAACAAGATGACAATTTAAGTTTTATTTTTGTCAGAAAACATGTCTTTTCTTGCCATAATGTAAAAAATATACAAAAAGCATTATGTATTTTTGTTCGTAAAGACAAAAGACCGCCTGCGTACTTGCGGTCTTCTGCCAAGGTCAAACTCGTTTTTTAGCACATCTTTGCCAAAAATCATTGAACCTCTATCACTGACTTTTGCTGTATGGCGTCAATCATGGTCTGCAAAGAAGCCGCAAAAGCATTTGCCATTTCCATATGTCCCTGATTGTTTGGATGAAGTGTATCGGGATAAAGGTCTTTCATGCCGGATGTTACACTGCGCATATCAAACAAATCAACGGTATATTCTTTCTCCTGCAATGTCGGCACAAGTTTTTTTACCAAGGAAACCACCCACATACTGGCAAAACCGTCGGCGCCAAAATATGTGGGGCATGTGCAAAGAACAAATCGCAGATCTTCATTTTTATCGTACATGGCTTTCACGAGCGCTTCACAGCTTTGATTAAAGCTTGCGTCATCCGCAGCGCTCCAACTTCTGTCCCGGTTGGAGTCATTGGTTCCCAACATGATTGTGATAATATCCAGATGAGCGGCATTATTCAAACAGGCTCTGTACTCTTCTGTCTTATTATAGGCATCGGCAAGATCATTTCTCATGGTTTTTCCGCTGTTGCCATAATTGAACACAAGCGCGTCTTTCCAAAGATAGCGCGCTAATTGTGCAGGATAAGCAAAATACTTACTGTCAGTAGAGCCAACGCCCGCCGTAATGGAATCGCCGATACAGCCGATCCGAATCATATGGTGCTGTCCCTGATAGCAATACCCTTCTTTCATACGGAACACGGTAGAAAAATCAGAAAGCTCTTCGCCGATCAATTTTTCAAGGGCATCCAGCGAGTGCCATGTGGTACCGTATACATCGCCGCAAACAATCAATTTTCCATCCTGTACCACCAACTGATAACTGTCCTCGGCGAAAGTCATTGCCTGCGTTTGCGCGCGGTTCGTCATCCCAACTAAAATTTCTTTTTCAGTCTCGGCTGTGCTTTTGTCCTCTTTGACTTCAAGCCGAACGCCGATATAGTTATAAATCAAATCGGCAAGACGATTGGCTGTCTCTTCATTGAAATTATAGACCGGAAAATAAGGACGGAATTGCGCAATACGGGCGCGATTATAAAACTCGCTCTGGGCATAAATGATGGTATACTGGGCAATGTCATTTTCACCGATCTGCCAGGAAGTCAACTTTTCCGGCGGCTCCTTCGGCGGCAAATCTTCGGATGATTCTTCCGATTGCGAATCTTCAAGCGTTCCCTCCGGCGGCGTCACTGTAGTTTCTGTTTCTCCACAGGCGGCAAGGCAAAGAGCCAGGGTCAAGAGAGCAAGTATAAGAATAAAAAAGCGGCTTTTTTTCATTGTTCAAATCTCCTGAAATATATGATCTTTTTTACTATTGGTCTTACCCGTCTTTTTTCTTGTTCATTGTTCAGCGGAACTCCAATGATTGGTATCTATGATATTTAAGGCATTCTTGCAAAACAAGGAAGCCTTTCCAATGCCGGATCGCGTCAAGGTATCAACGGTGTTCCGCCGATGCCGCCGATGCCGAAAACGGCAGCAAAAGCATGTTATTGTTTTTTCTGCGAATCGGCGCGCGGTTCTTGAAAAATGCGAAGCTGTCACGAAAAAAAGCCGTTCTCCAAAGCGTTTAACATGGCCACCCGTTTCTCGTGTCTGCCGTGTTCAAACGATGTGGAAATAAAGATTTCAACCAATTTAAGCGCTGTTGGAACATCGGTCACCCTGGCTCCTAAACAAAGTACATTGGCATCGTTATGCCGCCGGGTCATTTCCGCGCAAAATTCATTATCGCAAAGCGCCGCCCGAATGCCTTTGTGCTTGTTGGCTGCTATGCTCATGCCGATCCCGGTTCCGCATATCAAAATGCCGAGATCAGCTAAACCCTTTTGCAAATCTCCACAGACAAGATGAGCATATGCCGGATAGTCCACCGATTCGGTTCCTTCACATCCACGGTCAAATACCGTATACCCATGCTCCTTCAAAAAAGCCAACACCGCCTGCTTCATTTCAAAACCCGCATGGTCACAGGCAAGCGAGATCCTGTGGCGGGCATCCTTTTGATCCATTCCTTTCACCGTTCAATCCTTTTTGATGGTTTTTGGTTTGTAACATTAATTGCATTTGATTTTTCAAAGAATCGGATATCGAGCATTCCGCCTATTCGCCCGACAAAACAAATTCTCTTTTGGGTTTAAGTATCCATTTGATTCAAACGAGCCAGCCGCTCGCGTTCAGCCTGCGGCAAACGCAGATAAACAGGATGCAGATCCCTGTCACTTACAGCTTTTCCTTCGCAAAAAAGCCGATATCCTAATTGTGCGACAGCGCCGGCATTCTGATCCCTTTTTTCCGGAGGTGTCGGCACAATGCAGGGCAATGACAAGGCTTGCCGAGCCAACTCATATCCGTCGCCGCACAACATGACCGGCCGATGGAAATGGGCAAGTTCATCAGAAAGTTCGGCAATCGATATGGCTCGGTCTGGGCAAAGTCGGCGAACCGTTTTATCCTGAACCTCAAAAAGCGCGTTATACAATTGATTTCGCCTGGCATCCATAACCGGACAGGCGATCCCGCAAAAGGAGTCTTTCAGTTGAAAAGCCAATGCCTCCAAAGTGGAAACGCCGACACACGGTATTTTTCCGTAAGCCAATCCTTTGGCGGTCGCCACACCGATACGCACGCCGGTAAAAGAACCGGGACCGGCACTGACCGCCACGAGGCCGGTCTCTTCAAACGAACGGTCGCACATCTGATAGAGCGATGCGACCAGCGGCATCAGGGTTTCACTATGTGTAAGCCCTTCATGCAGCGTCTGACAAAGAAGAACCTTTTCATCTTCGCACAACGCGGCAGAACATACCACGGCACTGGTATCTATGGCAAGAATCAGCATGTCTTTTTCACTTTCTTTTTTCAATCGTAATCAGCCGACTGTCTTTTGTCACTTTATCAATCGTTACCCTATAATAGCAAGCCGGCAAAGCAAACGGCACATTTTCACACCATTCGGCAACGATAACACAGTCGCGGTAATCGTAAAATCCAATTGACTCAAGATCTTCTTCCCCACGGATCCGATACATATCAAAGTGACAAAGCCGACCTTTTCCTTCTCCATACTCGTTTACAACGGTATAGGTAGGGCTGGACACCGTCCAGCCGGGCGCCAATACTGTGGCAAGACCCCGGACAAAAGCGGTTTTTCCGGCGCCAAGATCGCCATACATGGCCACAAAATCCCCGGTTTTCAGCAAGGAACCCAAAAGCGCCCCTGCCGACACGGTTTCTTCTTCACTGTGAGATAATATTTTAAACAAGGTTTGTTTCATATTTTTTCTTGCCCAGCCTGTTTTTATATCGGAGTATCTTCTTTTTGAAAATAATATTTACGATATTTTTTAAAGTGTGATAGATAATATCTCGTAATCCGATATACCCGTTTAACCGACCTGTCGCCCTTACAGAGGAGCGTAAACCAACAGTGATGGGAGAGCTGTTTGATTTCTTTTTTCAGAATAGGATTTTTCACATATTTACGCAAGACTCGAAGCGGCACATTAGACCACATGGCACCGGCGGCCCCGCGATGAAAGTCCCGTTCGCGTCCGAACACCACATCTTCGATCATTTCTTCCATCATATTGATGCCCGCCGCACGGACAAAAAAAGATGACCGCCCCAACCGAGGATTGATCTCAAACATCAGATATCGACCGGTTGCGGCATCATACTTCATGTCAAAATTTGAAAAACCGCGATATCCGATGGCATTAAGAAAAGAAGAAACTTTTTGACAAAGAGCTTCATCCTGTCTTGAAATAATAGCGGCATAATTACCAAGCATGGAAGGCTCATATTCTTCCAACACCGGTTGGCCAAGGCATGAAACCCGAACCTTACCATCGGCGCCGGAATAGCAATTCATGACCCGCATGGCGTCATCTCCGCCTCGGATAAACTCCTGAATGATTAGCTTTCCGTGATAATTTGCCGCATTCAGAGCGGCCGCCACATGTAAATATTCCGCTTTACTTGTCAAGAAATAAACCTTTTTCTTTTCCTGAAAGTGCAGATGCAGATATTCATACGCATTGCTGTTTTCCGGTTTTACAACAATCGGAAAATCAAAGGGCAAAAAGTCGCAGGCCGTCATGCGATCCTGCGGTTCCACAATTACCGTTTTCGGATAATCCAGCCCAAATTCATCACAAAGCGCATAAAACCGATCCTTGGTTTCAAAGCGTTCCAGCAAAGACGCCGACGGAAAAGGATTCGCTACCAGCCCTTGAAATGCCTGCCCATGTTTCACCATGAGGCCGGTGTAATAGTCAGAGCATGTGACAACAACGAGTTTTTCATAAACGGTGCTTTTTTCTTTGAGAATTGACAACAGCGAGGGGACAAAAACATCATCTCGATCGAAATGATCAATCACCCGATAATCAAACAGTTTGCTGTGCATGGTTGGAATCAAGAGCCGCCTGCAAACGAGCAAGGGGCGCACCTGATATTTTTCGCATATCAAACGGACACAGCCATATGCATTTTCATCACTGCCGAGAACAATCGGCAAAAAAGGCTTTTTTTCCATATATTACTCCTCGTACCGCCATCAAAAACACTGACCGTACTGCTGATGATTCAAACGATCCCGATCGTTACAAAAGAATCGGGGATCAGACGCGTTTTAAAAGCGTTCTAATTTCATACTGCTCAATACCTTGTCTGACATAGAAGCCGTCTGTTTCGTATGGCGCTTCGCCATTTTCCCGCTTTTGTGTTTTTTCTACTCCCTTACCGCAGATCAGAATCACACCGCCGTCCGGCAGGGATTCAAACGCACGATGAATGGCTTTCCCTCGATCATATATGATCTCGCAGGCCGTTCCGCTGGAACTGACATAACCGGCAATTTCGGCACAAATCTCTGTCAACGGTTCCGGGCCGGGATCGTCTTCTGTAATAATCACTTTATCAGCATATCCGCCGGCCAAAAGCCCCATATCCCGTCGTCTGTTGCGCGCTTTTCCGCCGGGGCAGCCAAATACTATAATAACGGATTGTTCCGGATATTCCGCTGCCACAAAATTCAAAAGAGCTTCCATACTCATTTTATTGTGAGCATAGTCAACAATCGCGTGGATTTTGTCGTCGCGGGTTGCATAAGTAATGCCGCGTCCGGGAACCACCGTAGAGGCTAAACCCTCCGCAATACTGACATAAGAGATCCCGCAGATTTTGGATATAGCAACGGCGGCCAACGCGTTTTCTATGTTATATTGCCCGGCAAGCCCGATCATGTAGCGTTCTTCTTTTCCTTGGAATCTGACAGCAAATCGTGTCCCATCGGAACAGCGTTTGTAGTCTGAACAAAAAACATTGTCCTTTGGGGAAAAACCAAAGGTAACAACACGGCATCTTGCCGCTTTTGCCGCCGCTCGAATCCGAGAGAAACATGCCGTACGGCTATTGATACATGCAACATCGCTTTGAGAAAAAATTTTTAGTTTTGAAGATAAATAATCTTCAAAATCCTTATGCTCCACCTCGCTGATATGATCTTCTCCGATATTCAAAAACGCCGCAACATCAAAATGAATGCCGTCCGTTCGCCGATATTTCAACGCCTGACTGGAAACCTCACAGACGGCGTATCGAAACTGATTGGCACTGGCGTTGGCCAGATGCCGCCAAAGATCGAACGCCTCCGGCGTAGACAAGTGCGCCGAGCCTTGCTCTGTCCCATCATAGATTTCTAAAGACGATAAAATAGCCGAACGGCACGCCCAACGATGGCGGCTTTCATAATCCAAAATCGAGTGGAGAAAAGAGCATACCGTCGTCTTGCCCTTGGTCCCTGTAACACCGATCTTCACCAGTTCTTCTACAGTCTTTCCATAAAAAGCGCGGGCAATCACCGCCATCGCGGCACGAATATCTTTGACAAGAAGATGCGGAAAGGACGGAATGTAGGCGATCTCAGAGACATAGAGCAAAACGCCGCCGTCTATCGCCGCCTCAAGATAACTGAGACGAAACGCCGCTCCTTTACAAACAAAAAGTCCTCCCGGTGTTATTTTTCGATTATCGTACGAAACTCCGGCGATACAGGCGTTTTCTCCGCAGGCTTGAGATTGATCTATAGTCAGAAGATCCTGTTTCTTCAGTGCCGTTATGATATCTTTCAACATACACGACATAACGCATACGCCCCCAGCGGAAATTTTTACCTGACAAAAATTTTCATGGCATCAAAAATACTTTTTACCGGGATATAGGAAATGCCATCTAAAAGATCTCCCGCTTTTTTCAGGTGATCATAATTTTTATAAGGGAGAACAATTTTGGAAAAGCCAAGCTTCTGTGCTTCGCGAATGCGCAAAAGCGCCGCGTCCACACCACGGCATTCCCCGGCAAGACCCACTTCCCCAAAGGCCAACAGACCGTCATCCAAGGGGATATCTTTGATACTAGAGATCAAAGAAAGCGCCATGGGAAGATCCGCCGCAGGTTCATCGGGTCGAATACCGCCGATCACATTGACATAAGTATCCGCCGTTGAAAAGCGCAAATTTAGCCGTTTTTCAAGAACCGCCAGCATCAAGCACATGCGGTTATAATCCACACCGTCACTGGTTCGTTTAGGTGAAGGATAGACAGTCTCGGCGGTCAGCGCCTGAATCTCGGTCACAAGCGGCCGCGTTCCTTCCATAAGGCAAAGCGCACAGGTGCCGGAAACGCCTTTGGGTCGATCGGCCAGAAAAATTTCCGACGGGTTGTCCACCTCACAAAGTCCTTTATCGGTCATCTCAAAGACGCCGATCTCGTTCGTAGCCCCGTACCTGTTTTTTGAAGCGCGAATCACCCGAAAAGACTGCTGGCGCTCCCCTTCAAAATTGATGACCGCATCCACCATATGTTCCAGCACTTTGGGTCCCGCGATGCTTCCCTCTTTATTGACATGCCCTACAATCAAGACCGATACGCCGTAATTCTTGGCTAGCGCAATAAATTTCATGGCCGATTCTTTCACCTGGGTTACGCTCCCGGGAGAGGAAGTGACCGCTTCACAATACATGGTCTGTACCGAATCGATAATAATGTAGGCGGGCTTAATCCGTTCACATTCCGCAAGAATTGCCTCGACCGATGTTTCTGTCATAATGTAAAGACCGGCGCTGTTTACGCCAAGCCGTTGAGCGCGGTATTTCAGTTGTCCGCCCGATTCTTCACCGGATACATACAGCACGGTTTTTTTCTGCCCCAAAACGCCGGACATCTGCATGAGCAGTGTACTTTTTCCAATACCCGGCTCTCCGGCAATCAGCAGAACGGAGCCTTCCACAATACCGCCGCCCAGTACCCGGTCCAATTCTTTCATGCCACAGCAAGAACGCATATAGGCCGGCATTTGCAAATCCCGATAAAGAACGGCATGTCGACCGTTTTCGTCGCCGGCGCGCAATAAAATTCTGCCATCCGACTTTTTTTCAGGCTCTGCCGCTTCCTGTTCTTCCATCGTTTCCCAGGCGCCGCAGGAAGGACATCTGCCATAGTATTTAGCCGATCGATAAGAACAGGCAGAACAGACAAAAAACGATTTCGACTTCATGAAACTTTGGCATCCTTTTCTTCAAGATAATGTTGAATCCCTTGCGCCAGGGCTTCGGCAAAACGCGCGCGGTAATCCTCACTGGAAAGAAGCGCCACTTCATATGCATTGGAAAGAAATCCGCATTCCACCAAAACAGCCGGCCGCGTTACCCGATGAAGAATATAAATGGAGGAGTCCGCTTCCTTTAACGGGCGCGGCTTTTCCACCGAAAGAGCTTGCCCGATTTCATCGCGGAGCGATATGGCAAGCGCACGGCTCTCCGGATGATTGGGCGAAAAATAAAAAGTGATTCCCTTCACCGAAGGATCCGGATATTTATTCATATGCAAACTGACCAAAATAGCATTTTCCGTTTGCTCGGTTAATTCTACCCGCGCCTTCAGATCCCCGTTTTTTTCGGAAGTTTCCCCTTCGCTGTGAAGCATAATATCTTCTGTACGGGTCATGACAACAGCAATGCCGCGGCTCTCCAGCGCCGCCGCCAATTTTTTTCCGAGATCTAAATTCAATTCTTTTTCCTGCACGCCGTTCACGCCGACGGCGCCGCCATCCCGACCGCCATGTCCCGGATCGATCACCACTGTGACCGCTTTTTTTCCTTCATCGTTATTGACAGACATTTCTTTTGATGGTAAAATATCCGATAGAAAGGAAGCAAAAACCGTCAGTCCCAGACCCGCCGCCAGCAGGATCATGCAGAGCAAAAGTACACTGAAAAAAGCAATAAAAAAATGTTTCATGGCCGTCACCTGTCCTCAATCATCTGATAAGACATTTATATGAGGCCGATTGTTTTTTTATCGATATACAAAACGGAGCCAACGCAAAAAAGCCGTTGCCAAACAGGAGTTTATTTCTGTTTCGGATCTCCGATATAGCGGCTGGTTCCGGATGCGTCCTTAGGCCTGCGAATAAATCCGTTTTTAAAACGAATCCCAAAAAGATACGCAACCGTAGTAACAATCAGCGCCGGCAAGGGCATCAGCGCTGTCAGCCAGTAGCTATCCGATGTCAGGCATTTTGCCATGCCTCGATACATAATGTGCAATACGCCGGAATCAGCTATAAAAATCGCCTGCGCCGCCGATTCTGCCCAAGAAGCGGGAAGCGCGGCGAAAAGCATAAGAAGAACGCTCAAAAGAATGCCCAATGAATTGGCTAACGCCGAAACGGCAAGCATCCGCAGGGGGCGGAATTTGATTTTGCCGGCCTCCATACGGATGCCGTCTTCCCGCCCTTCCAAATAGGAGACGGAGCAAAGCAAAAAAAGATAAAAAACAGAGGAAAATACCGAACTGGCCACAAACCACGCTTGGTTTTGATCGGTAGCAAACGCCGTGGTCACGCCAAGAATGATCGCGGCCAATTGGTATACCACCATTTTGGAAACCAGCTTTGAATTTTCTTTCCAAAAATGTTTCATAAGTATCCTTTCTTCGGTCGTTTCCGTTTTTCTTTATGCCGCCGAACCATAGCATCTGCCCTTAGGTGCATTTCCGATCACGCAAGGCAAGAATAGAAGCGAAAACAGGCCGGGGACAAGTTTATTATACAACAAACCGATACGATTTGCAACCTGAATTTTAAACAAAATCCGCAAATTGCCTTTTTCTTGGCTTTTGAAAGGAGAGAATCCATGACGCAAAGCCCCCCGCTGGTAAAAGCCTTTGTCAATTACAAAATATCGATACAAAACCGTTCGCCCCGCACGGCCGATCAGTATGAACTTGACTTGATCCTTTTCTTTAAATACCTTTTGGCCAAGCGAAACGGTCTTCCCCTTTCGGGAGAGGCATTTGACAACATCGAGCTGTCTTCCGTGGATATTGAATTTATCCGCTCGATCACCGAAGATGAAATCTATGATTTTTTCCTCTATGTTTCAAGAGAGCGGGAAAACCAAGCCAGAGCCAGAGCGCGCAAATTGTCGTCGATTAAATCTTTTTTCCGTTATCTGGAATCCAATCGGAAATTGATTGATAAAAACCCGGCGGCACAAATTGAGGCGCCCTCGATCAAACGGGCGCTCCCGAAATATCTGACCTTAGAAGAAAGCCTGCGTCTTTTGGACACGGTGGAAAATGATACGCAAAGCGAAAGCAAGGAACGGGATTATGCCATTGTGACGCTTTTTCTCAACTGCGGTATGCGTCTTTCCGAACTTTGCGGCATCAATCTTTCAGACATAGACAGCGAGCTTCGCTCTCTGCGTGTGCTGGGAAAAGGCGCCAAAGAACGGATCATTTACCTGAACGATGCCTGCCGCGACGCGCTCAAGCGATGGCTGATCGTCAGAAACAAGTTGGAAATCAAAGATAAAAACGCGCTCTTTATTTCCAGATTGGGCAAGAGGATCAGTAATAAAACGGTGCAATGGATGATTTATAAATATCTGAATCTTGCCGGTCTTGGAAACCGTCATCTGTCGGTTCATAAACTGCGCCACACAGCCGCCACCTTGATGTATCAGGAAGGCGGCGTGGATGTTCTGGTTCTCAAAGATATTTTAGGACATGAACAGCTGAATACCACGCAAATCTATACCCATATCGGCAACCGTCAGTTAGAGGACGCCGTCAGGCGCAACCCGTTGGCAAACAAAAAAAGAGCGACACCCGAGCCGGGTGCGTCTGCCGAGCCGGGCGTATCGGATACCGATGGTTTGGCGAATACCCCTAAAGACGATGAGGCATAAGGAACTGTCAACAAGTCACGGTATGGCAGAAACAGTTGGCATTTGTGGCCTTACCGCCTCTTCAACAATAAAACCAGCAAATCATCCAAGAAGCCCCCGGCTGTTTTTACACAGTCGGGGGCTACATTGTAGTGCAGATATGCTTTATTTCGGCTTGCTTTTGAAAACAAGCGCGGCCAAAAACGCGAAAACTAGGGCGGCAGTAATGCCAGCCGCCGTCCCGGTCAAACCTCCGGTTAAAGCGCCGATCAAGCCATATTCATCCACGGCTTTTTCCACACCTGTCGCCAAAGAATATCCAAATCCCGTCAGCGGGACGGTAGCGCCCGCCTGCGCAAACTCGACGATCGGTCCGTAAATTCGTATGGCCGTGAGTACTACACCGGCAACCACATAAGTGACCAAAACACGCGCAGGCGTCATTTTGGTTTTATCGATAAGGATCTGCGCCAGTGTACACAATATACCGCCGACCAAAAAAACACTGATATAGGTCAAAAATGTCTCCATTGTTACCTCCCGCAGAAATAAACCAGATGGGCAATGGAGGCAATGGAAAGTCCTTGCTGCAATACCGTAGGACTCATCAGAGCGCCTGTGCCGATAAAGAGTACATGTTTTAACTTTCCCGCCAGAATGTCCGGCAGGATCTTAATGGCCGCCGTCACAGCAGAACACCCGCAGCCGGAACCGCCGGAATGCATATCCTGCAAATCGGCGTTGTAGATCCACAAACCGCAGTCATAATAGACATCATCGATTTTTTGCCCATTCTGCGCCATCATCATTTTCATAATGCTGTATCCCTCTTTTCCAAGATCGCCGGTAGCAATCAAATCAAAATTCGAGGGGGTATGACCGGTCTCCGCAAAATATCGGAGAAGCGTATCTGCCGCTGCCGGCGCCATAGCCGCTCCCATATTGTTGATATCGGTAATTTTACTGTCAACGCTGCGTCCGAACATCATTTCCTGTATTCCGACGCCGCCCTGGTTCTGC
>CANQXN010000004.1 GCA_947627815.1 uncultured Clostridia bacterium
TCGTTGACTTCGGCCGCGACCCCGCCGCCGCCGTGCAGCGAGATGAAGAGCGGGTAACCGTCCGCCGGTTTTTGCCCGCGAATGACGGTGCTGACTTTCATTTTTTGCTGACCGATCGTGACATAAGTGATTTGGCCGCCGATGAGTTCTTTGGCGCGCGTGGCGGGGAGGGAGGCGACATAGGCTTCAAACGCCGCCTCGCGGTCGGCTTTGATCTCGGCGCTCACCGCTTCGGCGTCCTTGTCTGTGGGGTCGTCGGTCGACGGAGCGTCGGTCGACGGGTCGTTCGTCGACGAAGCGTCGGTGCTTGCGGGATCGTTTGTCGGATCGCTTGTCGGGTCATCTGCCGGTTCTGCCGGCGTGGTTTCGTCTTCCCCGCCGCAGGCGGCGAGCGGCAGCGCCATCAGCAAGAGGCAGAGGAGGAAAAGAAGTGCTTTTTTCATACAAAATTCCCTTTCAGAGATAGAAAAGTGAAAAACTGTGCGATTTCGGACGGGCGCGGGGAGGATCAGCCGTTGGCTTTTTGGGTCTTTCGCCACGGCTTGCCGCAGGAGAGGGCGCCCTCCGGGCAGGGGCCTGTCAGGCAGGGCGGGCCCGCCTTGGCAAAGAGGGTGGGCGCCACTTCCTTGACTAAGCGGAGCATTTCGGCGGCGAGCTGCCGAATTTCCCATTGCGCGCGGTTGCAGCAGCGCTGGCGGAAGAAATTGTACAACGAGCGGGCGTTCATGGTCACGACCATGCGGGTGTCGCAGGCGTTGGGCAGGACAAAGCGCGCGTCCTCGTTGGCTTTTTTGCCGGCGGCGAAGGCGGCGTCCTTTTCACTCATGCCGGCGGCTATGTTTTCGGCGGTGTATTTGTCGCAAAGCAGCGCGCGCAGGCGGCGGTAGACTTCGGCGTCGTGTTCCATTTCGGCCTCAAACAGCGCTTTGGCCTCGGGGATCGCCTCGATCTCGGGCGGCAGGATGTAGGCAAAGGACGACTTGTCCACATAGCGCTGGCTCTGCACCGAATAGGAGGCGATCCTGTGCCGCGTGATCTGCGCAAGGCAGGCGCGGGAGACGCCTTCGATGCCGAAGGTGAAGCTCACATGTTCGATCGGGCTTTCGTGGCCGAGCGAGGCGAGGTGCGCGAGGAAAGCCTCGGTTTTTTCAGGCGTCAAGTTTGACAAAAGCGTGTCAATGTCGCTTTTGGCGTAGCAGAGCTTGGCCGCCGCCGCGACGATTGTTTCGGGATGAGGGGTGTAGGTGAGGAGCGTGACTTTCATAAAATCCTCCCGATCAGGACTCGGATGCCGGCTTTGCCGGCTCGTCGGCAGGTTCCGCCGGCTCGGCGTCCGATGTCGCGGCGGCCTCTTCGGCGGCTGCCGCTTGACGCAGGCGTTCGATGTCGGCGCCGTCAAATTCGTATACTTTATCGCAGAATTGGCAGGTGATTTTCATCACCTTTTCTTCCGAAAGAATGCGGAAGAGTTCATAGGGCGAGAGGGAAAGGAGCGCGCGCCCCACGCGCTCGCGGCTGCAAGTACACCGGTAGCCCACCGAGAGCGTGTCGAAGGCGTCATAGGGGACGCCTGCCAGCGCCAAATCGGCGATCGCGCGGTTGTCAAGCCCTGCGTCAAACAGGCGGGAGATATTCGCAAGCGCGGGCAGATTCTTTTCGATGGCGGCGATCGTCTCCTCGGCGGCAAAGGGCAAAAGCTGGATCAAGACGCCGCCCGCCGCCTGGCAGTGGCCGTCTCTGCCGACAAGCACGCCCAAAGAACACACGGTGGGGATCTGCTCGCTTTCGGCGTAATATTTTGTGATGTCCTCGGCGATCTCGCCGCTTGTGATGTCAATGATGCCCACATACGGCTCGCCTGTCCCCACATCTTTGGACACCTGCAAGGTGCCGCGCCCCACAGCCCTGCCCACATCGAGCTTGCCTTTGGCGTTCAGGGGCAGATCGACCGAGGGGTTCTGCACATAGCCGCGCACATTGCCTTTGTAATCGGAAACCGCGAGCAGATGCCCGCAGGGGCCGTCGCCTTTGAAATGCACCGAAAGCGAATTGCCGGGGTCTTTCAGCGTGGTTCCCATGAGTGAAGTGACGGTGAGCAAGCGCCCGAGCGCCGCCGCCGCGACCGGCGAGAGCGCGTGAATGCGGATCGCCTCCTCCACGATGTCTTTGGCATTGATCACTAAAATCTGCGCCGACCCGTCATGGGTCATGCCGCGAAAAATTTCTGCCATAGTTGTCTCCTCAAAACAAATTCTTTGCCCGTCAGCGGGCGGGGATCAGCGTTTCCTTACCGTTTGCCGCGCGGGGACTGGCCGTTGCGTAGCAGCAGGCGATTGGCAAGGAGCGTGGACAGGCGCTCGATGTCGCCGGCGCCCATGGTGAGGAGAATGTCGCCCGGTCTTGCGTCGTCAAGCATGACCGACGCGATGGCTTCCAAAGAATCAAAGGCCTGCGCGCCGGGAATGGCGGCGGCCAGCCGCTTGGAAGTGACCGAGGGGTCGGCAGGCTCCCGTGCGGCGTAAATGGGCGCAAGATAGAGCTTGTCGGCAAGGCGCAGCGCGGCGGCAAAGTCGTTGAAGAGGTCGCGGGTGCGGGAATAGGTATGCGGCTGAAACGCCACGAGCAGGCGGCGGTTTTCGCTTTTCAGCGCCGAGAGCGTCGCCTTGATTTCCGAGGGGTGATGGGCGTAATCGTCATAGAGCGTGACTTCTTTTTGATATTTTTTCTCAAGCCGACGGGCGGCGGGGCGGAAGTCGGCAAGCGCCGTGACGCTTTCGGCGGGGTCTACCCCGAGCGCCATGCAGGCGGCGATGGCGGCCAAGGCGTTGGCGGCGTTGAAGCGCCCCGGCACCGGCAGGCTGACCGTCAGATCGCGCCCGCCCTCCGGCGTTTTCTTCGCCGGCTGGCCGTTATCCCAGGCTTTATGCCAGGGGGAACCCCAGGTTTCGCCCAAGCGGGCGTACCAGGCGGGGTCGTCTTTCACCGTGAGCGTGAAGCGAATCCCCTCTTGTGTGGCGCAAAAGCCGTGTCCGTACAGATCGGCTTGGGGCGTTTCGAGCGAGAAGAGCAGAAGCTGTTTTTCGCTTCGGCCTTCCTGCCCCTTCCCTTCTCCGCCGTTGCCATACGAGCTGCCATAGGGGCTGCCGTACGAGCTGCCATTCGATTTCCCGTAGGGTTTGCCATTCTGTTTCCCGTACGGTTTGCCGTAAGGCGGGAGGCCGAAATCCTCCCACAGCACCGCTTCGGCGGCGGGGTCGTCGGCGTTGGCGACCACCACCGACGCTTCGCGGATCGAGGCGGAAAAGGCCGCCGTCACGGCGTTTAACGAGGGGTAAAAGTCGGTATGATCGAGTTCGGTGTTGGTCACGACCGCCACCGTCGGGTGGAAGTCGAGAAAGGCCGCTTTATATTCGCAGGCTTCATAGACAAAGCAGTCGTTGCCCCCGATGCGGTAGGCGCCTTTCAGGCAGGCGGTGGCGGCGCCGCTGACCACCGTGGGATCCCGCCCGAGCGACAGAAGAATGTGCGCGATCATGGCCGTGGTCGTGCTTTTGCCGTGCGTGCCGGACACCCCGACCCTGTGCGGATAGGCGCTCATCAAGGCGCCCAAAAAGACGCTGCGGGGGATCAGCGGCAGCCCTTTGGCTTCGGCGGCGCGCAATTCCGGCACCTCTTTGGAGAGAGCGGCGGTATAAATCACCGCCTCCGCGTCGCCGAGATTGTCCGCCGCGTGTCCGATCGCTACGGGAATGCCTTGCTCTTTTAACAAAACAACGGTTTTGTTTTCACTGCGATCCGAACCTGTCACGCTATGCCCCATGCGCTTGGCGATCATCGCCAGCGAGGACATGCTGATCCCACCGATGCCCGCAAAATGCAGGCGCCGTTTCTCTTTTAAAAAGTCAATGAGTTGTGTTTGTTTCATTTTGATTCCCTACCGCTTCGCGCGCTTGCTTTTCCTTTTTTTGGGAAAAAAACAGAAAAAGCGCGCCGTTTGTAAAATAAATTTACTTTGTTAATCAATTGTTTTCAAATTGTTTGGAAAAAGGAAATGAATGGCGTTTATAATGCAGACAAGGGATATTGGAATTTATAACGAACCGGGACGAAAGGAAAAAACAATGGAAATTACCGACATTAAAATTCGCAAACTTTTTGATGATGACGGCACCATGAAAGCCGTTGCGTCCGTTACCTTCGACAACGAGCTGGCGTTGCACGATGTCAAGGTTATTTATGCCAATGAAAAACTTTTTATCGTGATGCCCAGCCGCAAAAACGCCGACGGCACTTACCGCGATGTCGTTCACCCCATCAACCGCGACTTCCGCGAGAAGCTGAGCAGCGCCGTCATCGACGCCTACCACAAAGCCATTTCAGAGGAGTAATTTTTTCTTTTCTTCCCTTTTTGGAAAAAAGGGAAGCGGAAAAACTTTATCCGGGGGGAAAAATTATTTCTTGCCCCTTTTTGAAGCTTTTTCGGAGTTAAAGTCTTGTAATTATTTATTTTTTCCCTTTTTTAAAGTTCTTTTGGTCCTTTTCTTTCAAGAAAAGGACCTTTTTTTATTCTTTCCCTTTTTTGAAGGGGTGCGGGGAAACTTTTTTCCAAAAAGGTTCCCCGCTAGGAAACTTTTTTCTCAAAAAAGGTTCCCCGCTACACCACTTTTTTACATAACCCCTCAAGCGGGCAAGTGGAGCAGACATTGCCGCGCGCGGGGCAGTATTCGCGGCCAAACAGCACAAGGCGGTGGCAGAAATCCGCCTGTTCTTCGGGGTCAATGAGTGCCGAAAGGGTGCGTTCCACCTTTTCCGGCGTGTTGTCGGAAAGCGGAGCCAGCCCTAAGCGGTGGCTGATGCGGAGGCAGTGGGTGTCGACGACCACAGCGGGCTTCTTGTAGATGTCGCCCAAAAGCAAATTGGCGATTTTGCGCCCCACGCCGGGCAAAGTCAAAAGCTCCTCCATTGTGTCGGGCAGAACGCCGCCGTAGACCTCGACCAGCCTGCGCGAGGCGTTCACAAGATCCCGCGCCTTGGTCTGATACAAGCCGCAGGAGAAAATGTAAGGCTCGATGTCTTTGCTCGAAGCCGCCGCCATCGCTTCGGCGGTCGGATAGGCGGCAAAGAGCTTTTCCGAAACCTGATTCACCCGCGCGTCGGTGCATTGCGCCGAAAGCCGCCCCATCACGAGGAGCCGCCAGGGGTCGCCTTCGTAGCGCAGCGCGCAGACCGCGTCGGGATAGAGCGCCTTTAACGCCGCGACGATCGCCGCCGCATGGGCTTTTGCATCAGCATAGCTGCCTGCACCGGCTGATTCCACCAAAGTCTTTGACAAACCGCCACTTCCTTTCCTTCCTTATTATATATATTACGCCTTCTTTTGGTAGTCGAGCAGAGAAAGGCCGAAGACCCGCCGCAGCGCCAGCTCAAGTTGCGCGAGAGGCAGGCCGACCACATTGTCGAAGCTGCCGCTTATGCGGGAGACAAAAAAACCTGCCGATTCCTGAATGCCGTAGCCGCCGGCCTTGTCAAACGGCGCCTCGCGGCGAATGTAGCCATCGATTTCCTCGGCGGATAAAGGGCGGAAGAATACCTCGGTCGTCACCGCCTCGGCAAAGAGAGCGCCGCCGTGACCGATGGCAAAGGCGGTCAAGACCTCGTGTCCCCGACCCGACAGCTTTGCTAACATGGCGTGAGCGTCCGCGGCGTCGCGCGGCTTGCCGAAAATCACGCCGTCGCAGGACACCACCGTGTCGGCGGCCACCACGAGATCGGCGGGGGAAAAGCGGCCGATCACCGCCGCCGCCTTGCGTTTGGCCAAGGTGAGGACATAGTCGGCGGGGGAGGCAAAGGTGTCCACATGTTCGTCTACGCCGGCGTCAAGCGCCTGAAAGTCAAGCCCGAGGCGGGCAAACATCTCGCGCCGCCGCGCGGAGGTGGAAGCAAGGATCAACATAAAAATATCCTCTCCGATAGTTAAGAATATGAAACATAAGGAAAAAAGTGACTGCCACTGCGGGTACTTGAGCTTCCCGCTTGTGTGGGAAGTTCAAGTACCAGTGGAGCCGAAGCCGCCCGCGCCCCGTTCGGTGGCGTCGATTTTGTCGACCGGGCAGAGGGTGGGAACAAGACAGGGCAGGATCAAAAGCTGGCAGATCCGCTCGCCGGGGGCAATCTCGTACGGCGCGTCTGACAAATTGACGGCGGAGAAGAAAATTTCGCCCCGATAGTCGGAATCGATGACGCCGATCCCGTTGGCCGCCGTGATGCCCTTTTTGGCAGAAAGCCCGCTGCGGGCGGCCAAAATGCCGACATACCCCGCAGGGATGGCGGCGGCAAGGCCGGTGGGGATCAGCCGCCGTTCGCCCGGCAAAAGCACAAGGGGCGCGTCCAGCGCGGCGCAGAGATCAAAGCCCGCGCTGCCCGGCGTGGCCTGTTTGGGCAAAAGCGCATTTTCGCGCAGTTTAACGACCGGCAAAGTCGGAATGGGAGAAAGTTGCGACATAAAAACCTCCTGAGAAACAAGCGACGCAAAAACCGGCGGCGCGTCAGCGGATCCGGCGGATCGGCGTTTGGGCGGGCAGCCCCTTTTCATATGCGGTGAGAATGGCTTCCACCTCGGCAGGCGTCTCGACGGTAAAGAGAAAATGCCGGGCGAAGGCGCCGAGCGCGGCAAGGGCGCTTTTCTTGTCCGCCATGTAGGTGGGCAAGGCATTGATGACGAGCCGACGCCCGCCCTCCCAAAGCAGGGGAAACGCCGCGCGGGTGCGGTCAAGCAGGCGGTCAGCGCCGGGATCCTTTTCAAGCGTCATGAGAATCTGCCGCCCGTAGACAATCACCGCCTTGCGCCCCGGCAGGTCGCGGATCTGCGCAAGATTCAGTTCAGGCGAAAGCAAGTAATCGTAAAATGCTTCCCCCGCCAGGCGGCAGGACGAAGAGGAGACGAGATTGAGCCGAAAATCCCCGTGCGGGATCAGTCCCGCTTCCCTGCAGAGGGCAAGCGCCCCCCAGCCGCTCACAAGGCCGTGCCGCGCCCCGGCGTCTTTGGCTTTGCGCAAAGAGGCAAGCACGCTTGCCCGCTCCGAAGGGAAGATGACGGGCGGCAGTACCACGCCGTTTGCCCACGGGGAGGCCTTGCTCCCTTTCTTGTCAAAAAAGCGGTCGAGCGGCAGATAGCAGACCGCAAGCCCGAAACGCTCGGGGTGGTGAGGAATGGCCGACGCCTGATAAAAGCGGGCGGCATCTGCGGGAAAGAGCCGGTCGGCCTCCCGCCGCTCTTCCTCGGTCAGAATCAGCGCTTCCTGTAAGGCTGCACTTGCGCTTGCACTTGCGCTTGCGCAAGTGCGGGCGCAAACAGCAGGCGAAACAGGCGAAATCGGACGGCTGATGGGACGCATCTCCCGTTCGGGCAGGGCTGTTTCCGCCGAAGCGCTTGCCGCAGCTGGGGCGGAACGCCCCGGGTCGGAACGCCTTGGGTCGGAACGCCTTGGGTCGGAACGACCCAAAGCCGCCGAAGCGGTCTTGTCGCTGCCGGTGCGCACGCCGAGCATGGCGGAGGAAATATTTTTCGTAAAATACCCGTCGGTAAAGCCCGAGCGGGAGAAAACGGCGGCGAGATAGGCAAGCTCCTTGGGCGAAGCGTCCCGCCGTTCATCGAGCAGGCGGCGGTAGACCGCCGTCACCCGCCCCACATAGTCGGGGCTTTTCATGCGGCCTTCGATTTTCAAAGAAACCGGGCCGATGGCGAGTAGCTCGCGAATGTGACTTGCTAAACACAAATCCTTGAGCGAGAGGGGATAGCCGCCGTTATAAGGCATACGGCAGGGCTGGGCGCACGCGCCTTGATTGCCGCTCCGCCCGCCCAAAAAAGAGGAAAGCAGGCATTGCCCCGAGTGGCAGACGCAGAGCGCGCCGTGGAGAAAGACTTCCACGGGCAAAGGCGAGGTGCGGCAGAGGGCTGCCAAATTGTCGCGGTCAAGTTCCCTTGCCACCACCACGCGGGAAAAGCCAAGCGAAGCCATAAACGCCGCGCCGTCGCTGTTGTGAATCGAACACTGCGTGGAGGCGTGCAGGGGCCATTCGGGAAAAAGGCGGTGAAGGGTGGCCGCAAACCCGAGGTCGGCGACAATCAAAGCGTCCGCCCCGGCGCGATAGAGCGTTTCGGCCAGCGCCAGCGCCTCTTTCTCTTTGCGGTCGAAAATCAGCGTATTCAGCGTGATGTGGCAGGCCACGCCGTGGCTGTGGCAGTAATCGATGGCGGCGGCAAGCTCGCTATCGGAAAAATTTTTGGCCGACAGGCGGGCGTTGAAAAGCGAAGCGCCGAAATAGACGGCGTCGGCGCCGGCGGCCACCGCCGCTTTCAGCGCCTCCGGGGAGCCTGCCGGCGCGAGCAGTTCGGGGATCGCAAGCTCGTTTTGCGCAGCCTCGTTTGGTTCGGAAAGAGAAGCGCGCGTCATGGCAGGACTCCTTTCGGTCAAAAAGTGGAAAAAGCAATAAAAAGGCGGGAATTATTCCTTTTGCTGCATCTCGTCGAGCGAGAGACGGAAGGCGGGGAGAAAGTTTTCGAGAAAATAATCGGCTTCGGGCAGTTTCATGGCGCGGATGGCCTCCATCGTGACAAGCTCCGCCGAGGCAAATTCCCGGTTGCCGCCGGCCAGCTCCTCAATGCACTTGATGAGGGCGGACAGCTTGTCCGCCGCCTTGACGATGGGGTGGAGCGGGTCGTCGTCGGCGTCCAACAGGTCGCGGTAGATCGGCGCAAAAGGCGCGGGCAGGTGCGAAAGCAGCGCGTCGCAGGCGTTTTTTTCTACCGTTTTATAATTTTTTCGCATATCGTCGGAATAATATTTGATGGGTGTGGGCAAGTCGCCGGTGAACACCTCGGTGGCGTCGTGAAAGACCGCCAAGGTGACGGCGCGGCCGACATCGTACTGTTTATCGAAGATTTCGTTGCCGATGGTCGCGAGCGCGTGCGCCAAAATCGCCGTTTCGCCGGCGTGTTCGGCCAGCGATTCCTCCCGCAGATTGCGCATCAAACTCCAGCGTTTGATCAATTTTTGACGAAAAACGAGGGCAAAAAAACTGTTTTGCATGTCCTTTTTCTTATGTTTCCTTTGCTTTTTTGAAAGGGGCGCGACCGACGGTTTTTTCGTTTCGGCAAAAATCCCCCTATAACTTTTTTATTTTAACATTGCTGACAGCGCTTGTCAAGGAAAAATCCCGATTTTTCCTTCTCCTTCTCCGCAAAGGGGCGGTCGGCTTGACAAAAAGAAAAATCTGTTGTAAAATAAACCGATTTATAAAGCGGTTTATGGATTTTACGGGAAAGACGGTTGCGCGATGAAAGCTTTTTTTAAAACAACGGCAAAGCCCTTGATCAAAGGCGGGGCGGTTCTCCTTTTGCTCCTGTTGGCGCTGCTTTTGGCCGCCTGCGGCAGCGCAGCTGGCACGGTTGCGACCGACACGGTCGCGGACACGGGCGACGGCACCGCCGAACCCGTCGAAAGTACCGCCGACACGGTCGCCGAAACCACAGAACCGCGTCCCACGGTGGGCAACCCCTCTTCCCTCTTTTATCCCTCGCAAGAAGCCGACTCTCTCCCCATTCTTTCCATCGACACCGGCAACATCCCCGTCACCTCGCGGGAAGAGTATGTGAGCGCTTCGGTTTCGGCGCGCGGCACGCTTGACGACGACCTGTTCGGCTTTGAAGGGCTGTCGGGGCAGGTGCGCTGTCGGGGCAACTATACCTATACCGGCACGGCGAAAAAGTCCTATCGCCTGAAATTCGATGAAAAAATCAACCTCTTCGGGCAGGGCGCGGGATCGGCGAAAAGCTGGGTGCTGATGGCGGAGCATTGCGATCAGTCCTTTCTGCGCAACCATCTCGCCTTCGGCATTGCCTCTAAACTTTCGAACATTTCTTATGTTTCTTCCTCTTCTTTTGTCAAGTTGTATCTAAACGGCGACTATCAAGGCATTTATCACCTGGCGGAACAGCACCAGGTCGGCGAGTACCGCGTGAACATTCAGGAAGACCCCGCCGAAGTGGATACCGATTATCTCATCGAGCGCGACAGCTACGCCGACGAGGACGGCTGGGAAGGCGTCAATTGGTTCCGGGTGGACGGGACAAAATATCTCGTCAAAAGCGACAACATGACAGGAGAAAAGTGCGCATTTTTGGAAGATTATTTCTATGAAGTGCAGGACGCCCTCCGCAGCGGCGAACGCATCCGCGTGGCGCGCTACATCGACCTCGCCTCTTTCATCGACACCTATTTGCTCCAGGCGCTGACCAAAAACATCGATGTGGGCTATTCCTCCTTTTTCATGGTGAAAAAAGCGGGCGGCGTTTTGTATTTCACCTGCCCGTGGGATTTCGATTTGGCGTTCGGCAACGACAAGCGGCTGGACAACGGCGCGCCGGAAGGCTTATATGTGGGCGCCAAAAGCGATCTCTACCAAGAACACGAATGGTTCTACCTTTTATTCAACGAGACTTGGTTCTGCAACATGGTCAGGTCGCGCTGGAACGCGGTGAAAGCCGATCTTCTTTCGGTGGCGGAGGAAATCGACCGCATCACGGCGCATTTTGGGGACGACATGGCCACGAATTTTGAAGTCTGGCCCTTCCCTCGCCGTTCGGTCAACCAGGAGCCGGCGGCCATTCTCCGCTTGAAGAGCTATCCCGAGCATACCGCCTATTTGAAAACTTGGTTCCTCGCGCGCTTTGACTTTCTCGACGCGCTTTTCAACTCCGAGGAATTGTACCAGCAGGGCGGCTATGAAGATTGGTGGCACTGGTGGTAAGGAGGAACGGCAAGGAGAACCTTCTTGAAAGAAGGTTCTCCTTGGAACCTCTCCAAGAACTTTAAAAAAGGGGTTTTGGAAAGGGTTGGAAAATACGGCGGCGGGGGCAAAATGCCCCCGCCGGTTTGTTATGGTGGGAAAAAGGTTTAGCAATTCGGTAAAAAGCACCGGTTCAACTGTCGGTTCAACCGCTGGTTGGGGAACCCTTTCTTTTGCGTCGCTTCCCAAGCGGGAAAAAAATTGGTATACTATGGGCAGGCGATACCGAAAAAACAGACGGAGGTTTTGTATGAACGAAACGATGGGACAACGGATCAAACGCCTGCGCGAAGCGCGCAATCTGACCCAGGAAGAGCTTGCCGAACAGCTGAATCTTTCGGCGCAGGCGATTTCCAAATGGGAAAACGGCACGAGCCTGCCGGACATTTCGCAAGTTCTGCCGCTGGCCAATTTCTTCGGCGTGCCGACAGATGTGCTGTTTGGCGTGTACGGAACCGATCACAACGAGGAAATCAAAGCAAGGCTCGAAGAAATCTACCGCCTTTGCGACGCTTGCCCGGACGGCGAGGAAGGGACAACCGCGCTGACCGTCCTTGACAAATACCGCGAGGCGATCCGCCTCTACCCCGGCCACGCCGGTCTCTTGACAGAAGCCATGGCGTTTGCTGATTCGGCGCTTTCCTTTCATCGCGACAAGCTCGCGGCGCTGCTCGGCGAACAAGGAGTGGACGATTTGGCGCGGGAAACGGCGCATTGGGCGGAACTTGTCATCAAATATTCTTCTTCCCCGAACGACCTGCTGTCGGCCAAGCGCCGCTTGTTTGATCTTTCCCTGCGTCAGGGCAAATGGAAGGACGCCGAAGCCGTCGCGCTTGATTTTCCGCGCGATTTTTCCGATTTTCAGGGGATTCTCATGGCGCAACTGAAGCAGGAGGCCAAGGAAAAAGCCACCCGCGCAAGCGGGTGGCTTTTTCCTTGGCAGGGTTGCCCCAATCGGCCACCTTGGCAAAAAACAAAATCAAATCTTTTGTTTTTCTACTATTTTTAGCATAATATTTTATGAAATACCTATAAATTCTGCGTTTTTCAAACCTGTCTGACTTGCTCTATTCCGACTTTTGAAAGTCCCGCGTCGCTCCAGCCTCCCAAACGGGTTTCATCATCCGCACCGTGACGCATCAAAAGAATCATCTGTTTTCCTCTTCGTGTATGCCCGATTTTGTGCCGACAAAAGTCCTATGGTTCGCTCAAATTCGTTATCAATTCTTCAATGTGCCGATCGGAACGACATACACCCCATCGGGGCGACGGTAGGCAAAATCGCCTGTTCCCGTAAGCACCGTGAGAAAAGACGGCTCCTTCATTTTCGTGGTATCGATTTTATTCTTCATCGTTTGGAGCGTATTTACGCCCTCTTCCATCAGTTTATCTCCGCCGAGTTTAATCTCGACCAAACCGTAGGAACCGTTCCGCAAATGAATGACGGCATCGCATTCAAGCCCGTCTTTGTCCCTGAAATGATAGACTTCCCCATTCAAAGCATCGGCGTAAACTCTTAAATCTCGGACTGCCATCGTTTCAAATAATAATCCAAAGGTTTTCAGATCGGCGATTAAATCATCGGGACCGATTCCCAACGCGGCGGCGGCGATCGAGGGGTCGACAAAATATCGGGTGTCCGATGTTCTGATGGCTGTCTTCGATCGCAAGTTGGGATTCCAAGCGGGCATATCCTCTACGACGAAGATTTTCTTCAATACGCCGATATAGGCCGAAACGGTTTCTTCGTTCAGCGATTCTTCGTCATTTACTTTGATATCTTCGCAGATAACCGTATTTGCCGTCTGCATACCCTGATGCCTCGCCAATGACCGCATCAGGCGTTTGACGCGCTCGGGATTCTTTTGAATATGATCCGCTCGATTGATATCCGAATGAATGACGCCGTCATAATAATCGATCGCTTGATCCAAAGCAATTTCATCTCTAAGTCCAATGGCCTGCGGCCAACCGCCACGGCATACCGCGAAAGCCAACCGATCGAGACTCATGCGGGAAAAACCGGACACAGAAGAAGGAGAAGCAAAGAGATCGGTCAAGCTGACCTCGCCCGTGGATTCCCCTGATTCGTATAAGCTCATCGGGCGCATCGTGAGCCAGGAAAAGCGTCCCGTCCCGGAATGCGTAATTTCCTTTGTGTCGGGCGGAACCGCCGAGCCGGTAAGAATAAACTGACCAAGCTCTCCGCGATGGTCTACTTCATATCTTACGGCATCCCATAATTTAGGGGCAATTTGCCACTCGTCGATGAGTCTCGGCGCAGCCCCCTTCAATAACCGCTGCGGATCGATTTCGGACATCGTGATATTTTGATTCTTGTTTTTCGGATCGTTCATGTACAGACAGCTTTTTGCCACCTGTTCGGCGGTCGTCGTCTTCCCGCACCATTTCGGTCCTTCAATCAAAACCGCGCCTTTGCCCTCTAATTTTCTTTGCAAGATACTGTCTGCAATGCGTTTTTTGTATTCTTTCATCCCAAAACCGCCTCGCTTGATGGATTAACTCGATTATACCATATCATCGGTCATAAATCAATGGTTTTCCGACGATTGGCTAAAAAATTTCCGACGATTGGCGAAGATTTTTTCCGATAGTTGGCGAAAAATTTTTCCGATGTTTGGCGAAATCGGTTGAGCGGGGTTGCACAGTTTGAGCAACAGAGCTTGCAAAAGCTTCGCGGCCTCTGAACCCCCGCTTGACGGGGTTAATTGAGCGGATTTTTACAGTTTGAGCAACAGAGCTTGCAAAAGCTTCGCGGCCTCTGAACCCCCGCCCGACGGGATTATTTGTGCAAGTTTGTACATCATTACACCGTCGGGCGAAGCCTTTGGGCCTCGGCCCAAAGGCGGGGTTCAGAGGCCGTGAAGCTGTGCCAAGGAAAAAGCCACCCGCTTGCGCGGGTGGCTTTTTCCTTGGCAGGGGCGTAAGGACTCGAACCCTAGACATGCGGTTTTGGAGACCGCCGTTCTACCGACTGAACTACACCCCTGTATTTTCAGCCCCTGTATTATATCACAAGCGATAAAAAAATGCAAGGGCTTTTTTTGATTTCTTCCGATTTTCTTTCCGAACCGCCATTTTAGCCGCGATATTTCGCGCCGGTGGGTCATTTTTTATAGAAAAGCATCACCTTTTCGGCAAAGGCGCAGGAGAGATTCAATTCCTCGGCAAATTCCCAGACCTCCCGACAGCCTTTGCGCAAGGCTTTCTGGAAGCGCTCACGCGGCACCAGACGGCGGATCGCCCACGCCTCGGCGCGGCGCTCTTCCCGCAGTCTTGCCTCCTGCCCCATGGCATAAAAAGCCCCCGTGCGGCAATGCCCCAATTCGTGCGCGAGACATTCGGCCTCTTCACAGCTCGAGGCCAAGCGCCGGCGATCCAGCCCGATATAACATTTGCTCCCCAAACACACCGCCACGGCCTTTGTCCGGGGCAGAGAGAATTGCTCCACCGCGATGCCGCAGTTTTCCGCCTGCTGATACAGGCTTTCGAGTACCGTCACAAAGACCGCCTCCTTTGCTTTTTGTCAGTTGAACGCTTGTTTAGTCCTTTTTTCTCTGCTTGACATATTCGACAAAGCTCTTGACTTCCCGCCACATTTCTTCGGTCACCGGACAGTCGCCGCCGAACAAGGCGGCCTTGATCTCCTCTTCCCCCGCGCTCCGCTGGCCTTCAAAGACGCCGCGCCCGGTGCGAAACTCAAACAGGCTCTTTTCTTCAAGCGTGGCACAGCGGCTGTAGGCCTCTTTTTCCTCGCTTGTCCACCGCTCTTGCGGGCGGGTCAGCGTGTAAGGCTTGCCGTAGAGGTATTCCACCGGCAGGGCAAAGTGACTTGCGATGCGATCCGCCATGGAAAAATCCATGCCGTTTTTCCCGAGTTCCCAGTTGGAAACGGCGGTCTGATCCACCGAAAAAAGCGCGGCAAATTCTTTTTGCGAAAGCCCCGCCGCTTTCCTTACCAGCCGGATGCGGTTGGGCTGACCGCTTGCGGATGCTGCCATCACAATTCCCCTCTTTCTTCCCCCGCCCCGCGCGGGCAGACTTTTACTTTTTCAGTATAAGAGATAATCTCTTATTTGTCAAGAGTTTTTTTAAAAATTTTTATAAAATATGAGTAAATCTCTTGACACGAGGGCAAACCTGTGGTATAGTAAAGCTACCACTCATATACACAAAACACAGTCTATCCGACACAGTCTTTTTTGTATAGGAGGAAAGCGTTTCATGCCTTATAAAGCAAGAGATAAAAACGCCCTGAGCGTCCACGAAAAGCGGGAAGTGTTGGCGATCTGCGGCGACTATCACAAACGGGAGGTGGAGCTTGCCCGCGGCAGACGGCGGCCGGAGGTGCTGGCGCGGTATGCCGAATTAAACGGCGCGATCAAAGAAGCGCTCGAGGAGGTGTGCGAAGGGGAAAGCGAGGAAATCAAGCGGCTTTTTCTTCAGGCGCTGGCCGAGCGGCGGGGACACGCCTGGTCGCCCCTCTGTATGCTCATGAGTCCCGGCGCCTTTTACGAACGCAAATACCGCTTGGCGCGCCTCATCGCCGAAAAACTCAATATCATCTGAAAAAGGAGGGTTTTTGTCAAAAGAAAGAGAACCCTTGCGCCCATCTTTTAAAAAGCGACAAAATGCGCGCTTGACAAGCTTTTTGAGCGGTGATATAATAAGGACAAGCACTTCCCGACGGGCTTTTTTCTCTTTTTTCAAACACCGTCGGGGCAGAGGAGGATTTTATGATACAACAGTCGGCATCCCAACAACGGCAGCTCTTTGATCGGCAGATCAAGAGCGGGCGGCTGGCGATTCTTTTGATCGTCATCGCCACCGTGATCAATCTCATCATTCTTTTTGTTGACGCGCCCTTTTATTTCTACCTGACCGCCGCGCTCCCTTATTATCTCTTCTTTTTGTCCGGCCTATTCTGCGGCATCTTTGCGGAAGGCATGTATACCGAAATCGGCACGACCAAGGCCGAAATGGCGGTGCTTGAGTCTCCCGGCAGCTTTGTCGCGTCGGCGCTTTTTGCCGTGGCCGTGCTGGCGTTCTTTCTGGTGTGCTGGTTTTTCTGCCAGAAAAAACGCGGCTGGTTTCTCGCGGCCGCCATCGCGGAAGGCGTCAATGCCATCGGCCTCATTTTGCCCCTCTTTGTCTTTGAAAACGCGGTCATCGATCTGGTCATCGGCCTTGTCTTTCACGGTTTTATGGTCTATTGGATCGCGCTGGCCTATCGCGCCGACAAGAAAAAAAGTCTCCTCCCGCAGGACGAGGCGCGGCCTTTTGTGCCGCTGACGGGCGATGTTTTTGCCGGCACAGATGCCGGCACCATCTCCGCCGATCCCGCGATGCCTTACATGCAGGCCGACCCCACAGCACAAGCCGCCCCCGCCGCCCCCGCCAACCCCGCCGAACCGGCGACACCGGCTGATTCGGCGGCCGCAAACGCCGAACCCGATCCGACCAGCCGCCCGCAGTAACCTACCGAAGAAAGACCCCCGCAGGCCAAAGCCTGCGGGGGTCTTTCTTTGATCCCGCGTCACTCAGTGAAAAACCAGCGCCATCACGGCGCCCAAGAGAGCGCCGAGCAGCGAAGAAATCAGGCATTTGATCACCTCGTTGCGCACGAGGGTCAAGCGCTCGAGCGGCTGTTTTTCCAGCGCGGTGAGGCGCTTGCCCTGTTCCTTCTGCTCGTTGAGCATGTGCTGCATGTTCACGGCGAGCTGGTTGACCGAAAGCGCGATTTCGTGGATCGTCTCCTGTCGGTTTTCGCAGTCCTTGACGCGGGCCTTCAGATCGTCAATTTCGTTGTCCTGCCGCGCCAGGGCGGCGGCGATGTCTTCGCCCGACATTTTCGTATTCCTCCTTTTTCAACAGCGCCTGGCAGTAGTTTTCCGGCCGGTGGGCGTCGATGGGACCCAGACCGGGCGTTTTTGCCAAGGCGAGCTTTTGCCCCACATGCCGGTAACCGAATACGGCGGGCGGCAGGTGGGTCACGATGTCGCGGGGATTGACCACCCGAATGAAGTTTTGAAAGCGTGCGGAAAGCCAGGCGGGCAAAAATCCCCATAAAACGCGGGGGCAGCCGAAGCCGAACCCGCGAAGATGATCCCGCAGATCGGGGCGGTGAAACCAGATATATTCGTGGCAGAGCAAGGCGATGGCCGCGCCGTGAGAGTAACCCACGACGGTCACTTCCCTTACCGTGGGATCGGCGAGCGGCAGCTCAAGATAGGGCTTGATCGCCTTCCAGACCGCGAGAAAGCCCCGGTGGCAGAGCCAGGTGGTTTCCATTTCCCGATAGGGGCGGACGGCGAAGGAAAAATTGCTGACCCAGTCGGCCAGGCCGTCCGATTTTTCAAAATATAAAAACAAAGCGTCGCCTTGGCGGACGAGCGCAAAATCGCCGCTTTGTTCTACATGGCGGTAATCCGCCGCAAGGCACTCGTTGAAGTGCGCCAAAAGTTCTTCTGCTTTTACTTCCATGTTTTCAAATTCCCTTTCTCAAACGGGTTTGCGAAGGGGGTCTCCCCCTCTTTCAGCCTATGAAACCAAGCGCCAAAGCGTTCCTTTTCCGCGCTCGCTCCCTCGGGACTTCTCTTCCCTTTTTCGCACTCGCTCCCCCTCTGTCCCCTTTTCTTTTTCTTTTTTTTAAAGTTCTTGGGGGTACGGGGGGCTTCTTTCAAGAAGCCCCCTGCCTTTCCCCTTCCCCTTTTTTAAAGTTCTTGGGGGGTGCAGGGGGACTTCTTTCAAGAAGCCCCCCTGCCCCGTACCCTCCCCTTCGGGCGGGCGCGGTGGGCGATGAAAGCGATGGCGAAAGGGCCGGCAAAAACCTCGCTCCAGACGGCGAAGCGCTTTTCCACAAAATGGCGGGAGGTGTCGTTTAGCGAAACCAACCGCCAAGGGGCGCTTGTCAGGGAAAAGGAAGCGGCGCTAAGGGCGGCAAGACCCGCCGAGGAAGCGGTATCCGACCCCACCGCGCCGACCACAGTCCAAGGCTCGTGATCGCATTGAACCGCCACCGAAAAGGACGAACCCGACGGACAAAGCGATTTGATCAAAAGAGAACGGCGCACCGTCTGCTTTGTCAGCTGGGGCAGGTCGCAGTCGTCGTAGGCCGTGATGAGGCCGGCGGGATAGGAACGGTGATTGAAAGTGTAAAAGGAGGGGTGGATCTCGTTCGGCCGCACCGAACCGGCGGCTGCGCCGGGCGGCACAATCCCCCGCCGGTCGTTGTTGAAACAGAAGAAACAGCCGTCCTCGGTGCCGAAATAAAGACGGCTGCCCACCGCTAAAACGGCGCTGGCGGGATAAAAAATCCCGCCGGTTTCTTCGCCGGTCGCTTCGACAAGATAGGGAATCCCCCCTTCCACGATAACGGCGCCCTCGCCGAGAGAAACGCCCGATTTTGTGGAAAGCGATAAGCGGGCGACTTCGCCCGAAACCGGCGAAGAATCCCCCTTGATCTGCACCGATTGCCCCGCAAACCAAGCGTCTTTCAGGGCAGGGCTGGGAAAGGCCGAAGAATGCCGAAAAATCGGCGATTGCCCCCGGTAATGGCCGATGTCAGCCAGTCGGTACCAGGGGTAGCGGCGGGCGCTGTCGGAAGAACGCAGGCGCCCGTCGGCAAGGTAAAGCTCGCTCGGTAGGGATAAGACTAAATAGTCCTCCCAGACCGAAAGGGACGCCTTG
Source organism: uncultured Clostridia bacterium (assembly GCA_947627815.1). GTDB lineage: Bacteria > Bacillota > Clostridia > Oscillospirales > CAG-272 > RGIG1993. The sequence continues at coordinate 18,559 of CANQXN010000004.1, forward strand.
TCCAGCGGCCGGGCAAAAAGACGGCGGTCAATGGCAAGCGAGAGAGAAATCAGCGCCTGCTTGCCGGCCAGCGTCTCGTTTTCTAATGCGAAAACGCCGCGAGAAGTGAGAAATACCGTCTGCCCGCCGAAGATAACCGCAGGCCCTAACGCCGATAACGGCCCTGTGGCGCCAGACTCCCGATAAATACGGCGCCCCGATTCGCTCGCCGCTTTGTGGAGGAAAACGCCGCCGTTTGCCCCCGACTTGAAGATCGCCAATGTGTCTTTGCGCGCTAAGAGATTTTCGCAAACGCCCCGCCCGCGCCCCGATAAAAAGAGCGAACAGGCGCCGAAATAGCCGACGCCGCAAGACCCGTCCGCGCGATCGGTCGAATAAAAGACCATGTCCGGCAGCGCGGGATTGCCGGTCAGAAACAGCCTGCCGTCAAAGACCGCAAGCGCCCGACAGCCGCCAAGGGCGGCGGCGGGAGAGCCGGTGTAGTTGAAATCGCTTGCCAAAGCGGCAAAATCGGGCATAGAACGGGGCGAATACGCGCCGCCTGTCCCGACACAGTGTACGATAAGCTTCTTGTTTTCAAGATCCGACGCCTTCGCGTGGATCAGAAGAGAGGGCAGATAGGACGCTTGCCCCGACGGCGTCTCGATCGGCAGAGCGCTCGAAAGAGAATAGGAAATCGCGGCGCTTGTGTCGTCGGAAAGGGGCGCGCCGTCCAGCGTGACCGAGAGAACCTTGGCGCAGTAGTCGTATAACGGTAAGGAAAAGGTCGTAAAAGGCGACTCGGCCTGGCTGACCCGACAGGGGCCGCCGACCGCGTCCCCTTCCACCGTCAGAAAGGCAAACTTGTCCTTGACCAGCGTGTTGGTCGAGAGAAAATAAATGCCGACCAGCGCCGCAGGCGCCGCTAACTTGAACGCGTAGCCCGTGGCGGCGGCCTCGTTGAGTTCGTAGGAGCCGGAATAGGCCGACACCGAGGCGACCGCGCCGGTGTCGTCGCCTAAAAAGACGCGGCAGGTCGTGTAACTGCGCCGGTCGATGGGGATTCTTAACTCGACGCCCGCTCGCGCCGTCAAAAATAAAGTGTCGGTGTGAAATTTGACTTGCTCGGGAAAGGCGTAAATGGAAGGGTTCCAGCTCATGCTCCCCGCAAGATAGACTTCGGTGAGCGCCGATGTTCCCGAAAAAGCGGAAGGGTGAACATAACCGACGGCCTCGGGCAGCGCAATCTGCTTTAAATGATCGCAGCCCGCAAAAGCGTCCTCGCCGATCGATAACGCCCCCTCGAGGATCACCGTGGTGAGCGCGCGGCAGTCGGCAAACGCGCCGTTGCCCGCCTCTCCCCGGATCTCGGTGAGTTCTTGGGAAAGAACCGCGCCGGTGATCGCCGACCCCTTGAAAACGCCGGGCGCGACCCGCCGCACGGGCAGATCGGCGCCCGCGACCGGCAGGGTGGGCGGCAGATAGAGGAAGGTGCGGCGGGCGTCAAAACCGTAGACCTCGAGCGCCGTTTCCCCGTTTGCCGAATAGGGACGCACGCGCAGGCCGTAATTGTCAAACGCCTCTTGCAGGGGCTTTTTCATCGAATACCATAGGTCGTAACGGTCGGTCAGAAGGTTGCGATCTTCATAGGGTTCGCCGTCGAGAAAGGCCACCGGCACCGTGACATCTGCCGATGTCATATCCGATCCCGCTTCTTCCCCGCCTAACCATTGGCATGTTTGGGGGGAAGAAAGACGGTATAGCCCCTGCCCGTCGCAGAGATAGAGCGAATCGCCGAAGACCGCCGCCCGCGAGGGGGCGTCCGCCAGCGTAGCGACGGGCGACAGCGTCTCTTCCTTGTCCCTGTCGGATTCAAGGGTCACATAGAGATGGCGCCCCCGGTGGATCACAAGATAGGGGCGGCGCTCCCCCGCCTCGAAAAAGGACATGGAAAAAAGGCCGTGAATAACCCCCTCTGTCTCGCCGGAAAAGCTTTTGGCAAGGAGCCGGAAGCCGGGAACCGTCTCGAGAAGCCCGCCGCCTTCGTCAGGCTCCTGCCCCTCGCCGACCGGGCGGCTGTGGTCGCGGTACATGTTGACAAGCTCCGAGACATGGGAGAGATCCTTTGCCCCTTCGCCGCTTCCCAAATCCAATCCGCCGGTCAGGGGAAAGACCTGCCGGTACTCGGTGGTGCGGGGGGCGAAAATCCCGCTTTTGTCTTGCGAAAGAGAACGCGATGAATTTTTTCTCATGTTGGTCTTCCTCCTTTCGCCTTACCAGCCCGAGAGATTGATCACCCGGTCGCCGCCCGCGACGACGGGGTGCTTTTTGATCTGGGCGAGAAGATCGTTGTAGCGGGCAAGAAATTCGTCTTTTTTGTCAAGCTCTTCCTCCATCGCGTAGTAATGCGCGGTGAGGAGGGGGAGCAGGGGCAAGAGATGATCCCGCAGCGCTAAAGGTTCTTCTGCGTTTTCGGGGGATTCGGGCGAGAGGGTATCGGGCAGGCGGGGCAGGAGCAGCCGATAGAGGCCGTACGCGCCCTTTTTGACATAGACGCCCTCGGGGCGGCAGAGGAGCGGCTCGGATCCTTCGCCGATACCGTCAACGGCATAGGCGCAGGGCGCGCCGTTTTTGCTGACGGTCAACGGGCTGTCCCAGACGAGAGAAAGATCCGAAAGGCTCTCTTTCGAAAAAAAGCAAAAGTCCTCCCAGCCCGCCTTGACGGAAAAACGGGAGGTGTCTTTCGTGTAGGACAGAACCACCGGTTCTGTCAGGGGAGAAAGCGTCGCAAGTTCAAGCGACGCCTGATTCAAAGCGGCGTAAAAAGCGGCTTCGTTTTGCAGATGATTTTCATCGACAAGCGCCGCTACCGCCTGTTTTACCTCGTTTGCGTTCATACAGATCCTTTCGGTACGGGGGGAAAGGTCGCCCCTTCCCCCCTCTTTGCGGTTTATTTTAACAAAACGCGCAGCTTGCTGCCTTCTACCGAGACAATCTCCGCGCCGAACCCCTCGGTGGCGGCGGTCGTTGTGACGCTGCCGCCGTCATCGGCAATGGTGAAATGTTTGCCGATATGCGAGGTGCCGTTTTTGCCGGTGGTGTAGAAAATCATGCCGTCGCAGACCTTGTAGACGGAAAGCGTGGGAATGCCTAAGGCGGGGGCGTCGAAATTCTCCATCGAGATGTACTCGACAGAAACATCCCCCGTGGCTTTGGTGAGTTTGCCGGAGCCGTTGAACACCAGCGCTTCGCCGAGGGTAAAGCTTTCGCCCGCCACGGCGTTCAGCCGCAAAGTTTCCGGCTGACCGGTTCTTCCGTTCAGGATTTGAGCAAGAGAAAACATGAAAAAACCTCCTTAGATCTGTGTCTGATCGCCGTTTAATGTGCTGGAATAGGATTCCATCAGCGCGATGTGCTTGTAGGTGCCGAAGCCGATGCCGAAGCGGCAGTAGCCGTTCCAGATCCAGTTTCTCGTGTGGCTGTCCTCCCAGTTCTTGATCGAGAGGGGGACGCGGTTGAAGAACATGTTGCCGGCGAGATTTTTGTTGGCCTCGCTCGACATGACGATGATGGGATAGGTCTGGATGAGGTCGTCTCCGTCGAGATCCACCTGCCAGGAGGGCAGAACCACCAGCGTCCAAGCGCCGTAGTGGATGTTGATGCCGTTGTTGGCCGAATACGGCTCGTACGCCGAACCCAATACCTGCTTGACATATTTTTCAAGCACCGGCATGTTGCCGGGGATGATGACCGTGTCGGCGGTGTAACCGAGGATTTCGCCGTTTTCATCCTTCATGTTCCGGATCTTGGCGGCGCCGGCGGTGATGAGATACTCGACATCTTCGAGGGTGAGAAGGCAGTCACGGTCGTTTTTGTGGTAGCGGTTGCAGCCGAACAGGTTGGACTGCGTTCCCTTGGCGCGGCCGTTCTCGGAGCCGTAAACATGCTTGGTGGAGAAGAGCGGCTGGCCGTCGGCGGTGGTCAGGTCGATCTGGGCGCGGTTGAAAACCATGGAAGAATTTCTGCCGTTCGCCAGCGCCGCTTCCGCCAATTTGTTGCGGGTTAAGTAGTAGGCGCGGACGAAATTCTGCGCCTTGCGCTTGGCCTCGGCGCCGATGCCGAGAACCGAGTCGTCCATCATCTGCTTGGTGATGGTGAACTCTTTCATGAAGGGAATGTGTTCGATGAATTTGCGCTGGGTCTCCACCATGCTGTCGTTTTCGGCGCCGCCGCCCTCGGGAGTGGCGATAAAGGTGCCGAATTCGTCCTGATACTGAATCGTCTCGCCGAAGCGGTTGGAGCTTTCGACATTGAAGAGCGTTTTCAACGCGCCGTCTTTTTTGCGCAAGTTGTCGCTTTCCGCTTCGATGATCATTTTCAAGGGCGTGGCCAGCCGGCCGATCCGGGCGTCGTTCAGCCCGGACTGCTCAGAATAAAGAAAAGCCATTTGTATTCTCCTTTTACTTTTTTGTATTAAAAACGATATAAAACTGTTTTAAAACGATGCAATTTGCCCATGCCGCAAAAGCGGTTTTTCGGCTTATGTCACAACCCGGCGGTAGAGCGCTTCGAGTTCCTCGGCGGAAAGCTCCTCGCCGAAAAGCGAGCGCGCGAGGCGCATTTCGTCGGGCGACATGCTGGGCAGCGTGCTGCCGTAGGCTTTCGGCGCGCTTGCTAAAAGATGCGCTTTGGAGGCGGGGCGGACGCTGTTTTCAAGCCCCGAAGGGGCAAGCCCCGCAGAGGCAAGCGCCGAAGGCCCCAAGAGGGCGCCGAAGGCTTCCTCCGGGGCAAGTCCCGCCCGCCGCAGGGTCACAAAGCGGGCATAGGCGTCAGGCCCCGCCTCACCGTAGCGGGCGGCCAGCCGGTAATACTCTTTGGCGTCGCTCTGCGCGGCGGCCAAAGAAGCTTCCGCCGTCTGACAGCGCTTTTGCCAATCTTCGCCGGTAGCACCGGTGGCAGCCGCACCGGTGGCAGCCGCACCGCCGGCAGCAGCAACGGCGGCAGCGTCCCCGCCGGTAGCCCCGGCAGCGGCGGCCAAATCAGCCGTAGCGGCGACATCGGACGCTCTTTCCTCGGACACGATTTCCTCGGACGCGGGTTCCGCGCAGGTGTCAACGCTTTCTGGTTTTCTTTCTTCCATCTTTTTTTCTCCTTTCTCAATATTTTTCAAAACTTTTTTAGAAAAGCTCTCCCTCTGTTTCGGCTTTCTCCCCGGCGGCCGCCCGTTTCCGACGAAGTTCGCAACACACACAATTCTTGACCGACTTTCGGCTGACGGCGGCGCTTGCCGGGGCATTGCCGCAACCTGTCACAAGACAGGTCAGGCGGGGGAAGAAAGCGCGGGATCGGCTCCCTCCTTGATAAAGAAGGAAAGACATTCTTTGGCGCCGGGATAGCCGCAGCGCTCCTGAATCGCCCAATAGCGGGTCAGCGCCTGATGGCTGCCGACCGCGCCGAAACTGCCGCTTTCGTAGTTTTCCAAATTGTATTTCCATAAGGTCGGCCTGTCGTCCTTGGCGGGCAGCGAGGTATCGACCGAGAAAAGATAGGCGTCGTCGTAAGCATAGGCGCCTGTGACAGGGTCTTGCACCAGAAAGTCGTACCGGCTGAAAGCATCCTTGTGGACATGGCCGAAGGCGTCTTTTTCATACACCGCCCTCGGCTCGTCGGCATACGCCAAGTAGAGTTCAAAAATCAGTCGGTCAAGCTCGGCGTAGGCGGCGTTTTTCATCACGCGCTTGGAGGAAAGCCGCCCTTCCGACTGCGCGACCAGAATCGAGCGCGCCCGCCCCGAGAGGATCTGCCCCTCGTTGCCCCCGAGATAGGAATCGGAAAGCCCCAAAATCCGCTTGGCGTCCTCATAGGTGGCCGTGATGTATTCGAGGTCTTTGGCGATGTCGGGGGTGGTGTCCAGCACGCCGAACTGATCGGGCGACTCCCCGGGGCGCAGGTTCAAGACCTTGCCGCCCACCGAATTGTCGTAGCGGAATTGGCAGTCGTCCGGCTTGAAGGGGTAGACGCCCGCCATCATCAGTTTTTCGTGCAGACGGGACAAAACTTCGTTGATCTCCCGCTGTTGGGGCGCGATGAAATGGCAGTCCGACTGCCCGATGAGACTGCGCTCGAGCGAGGTGTTTTTGCGCACCACCACCGGAAAGCGGTGGGGGCGGTAGCGGGGCAGACAAGTGCCTGCGGCGAGAAGAGATCCGTCGGCGCGCACTATGTCGCGGGTAAGGACTTCTTCCTCCTCGCTGACAAGGGCAAAGTCAGGCGCGGCGCAGTCGCAAAGCCCCTCTTCCCTGCCGCAGCGGCGGCAGAAGCTGCGCTTGCGGGCGTAAAAATCCTCGATGTCGGAGAGCACCTGATCCTCCGACCAGAGAAAGCGGCCGACGCGCCCTTCCCCGTCTTTGTAGTAGCAGACGATGACCTCGACCGCCTCGTCGCCCGCCTCCGGCAGAAGCGGCGATTGAACCGCAGGCGGAACCGCAGGTTCTACCGCCGGTTGTTTGATCGCCTGATTCGGCCTCTGCGGTAAAAAGCGGTTTTGAACCGTCGGCGTCTTTTTGACAGGCCCGTAACGGCGGCGAATGTCCGAGCGCGTGGTCTTGAAGACCAGAAAGCAATAGTCCATGTCGTCGATCTCGTAAATGCCGGGCTGTCCCACAAAATCGAGCGGGGACAGGCTGAGGATCCGCACGCCGCCGGACGCCTTGCCGCCTTCGGGGAGCGGGCGGCTGATGCTTTCGTCCCATTCGGCAAGGAAAATCGAGCCGCCGTAAATGTAGGTGTAGCGTTCGTCGATGTCGTTCATCTTTTCAAAGGGCAGCTCGTCCCGCAGACCGGCGAGCAAAAGCTGGATTTTGCGGGCGTTTTTCTCTTTTTTCTCGCCGCTCTCCTTGCCCGTGACCTGCGGGCGGGGAATGTCGGTGGAGACTTGCCCCTCGATCAGCTCATAGGTGATGTTGCGGATCGTGCCGGCCTGCTTTTCCCCGTAAAAGGCGCCCTCGCCCCGGTATTGGGCATAAGCTTTGTGCATGGCGTCATAGAGCGCCGCCTGTTTCTCTCGGGCGTTCTCATACAGAGAAGAAAAATAAGCAAGTTTGTTTTCGCTTTTCATAAAGCCTCTTTTGAAAGCCCCGAAGAAGCGGGGTTTTTGTTTCCTTTTTGTCGTTTGGTTGTTGTGTTCTCTTTTGCACTTACGCGCAGCGTTTACGCATGGCGCCAGCGCCTGCGCAGATAGGCTCGCTCTTCCGGCGAGGCGTTCTCGTAATCCTCCCACATGTCGGCGGTCCAGGCGGGCAGGGCGCCGGCGCTGTCCTCTTTGGCCTGCTCATGCGAGAGCGGAAAGCGATGAATGGCAAAATAGCGCAAAGCGTCGGGTGCGTGGGTCAGTTCGTGCGGCTCTCTGGCGCAGTCGTTGGGATTTCTTTCATCGACGGCGAGAGAGGAGAGGGTGCGGATGAGGTGCCGGCAGGTGGAAAAGATCAAAAGGCGCGGTTTTTGCCCCGCCGGCGTGTCGCGGAGTTTTAATAACTCCTTGAGACAGAGCCAGCCTGTGACGCGGTCGTTGCTGCTTTTGACAAGACGCAAGCCCTCCTCCTCAAAGGCAAGCGCCTGACTTTTCCCGCTGGTCAGCTCCCGGGCAAAGAGATCGGGCGGCGCGAGCCGCAGTTTCGGCAGGCGCGCCCCGGCTTCGCGCGGCGCCTCTCGCTCCCACGCCTTGATTTTCGCGGCCGCCTCCGACACCAAAAGGCCGCTTTCGTACAATTCGTGAAAGACATAACAGCGGCGCTCGCTGTCCACCGCGATCCGATAGTGCGCCAGCATGTCAAGCCCATAATCCATCGCGGTATAGATTTCCCAATCGGGCGGGATGGGGAAGGGTTCGCAGACATGGCGCAAGGGGTCGAACTCGTGAAAGAAACAGCCTTCGGCGTCGGCGAGCGCCTCTTCCGCCGTGCGGGGGTATTCCTGGCGGATCTTTGCCCCGAGATTTCGCTTTGTCGCCTCGTACCAGGCCGCGTCCCGCCGAGGGTCAGCGGTGGCGGGAATGAAGATTTTGTAAAAGAGGTTGTCCTCCCGCCAGAGGTCTTCAAACAGACTGCCCCGCTTGATCGTGGAGATGCCGATGACCTTGCCCCCCGTGGGGCGGTTGACCGTGGGATACGCCGAGGTCCAGATTTCTCTTGCGTGCGCCTGAAACGCCCACTCATCCAAGAGCAGAATGTTCGCGGTAAACGATCTGCCCGCGCTTTTTGACGCGGCAAAGCTCTTGAAAACACTCGTATTTTTCCCGTCGGTCAGCGTGATCTCCTCCTTTTTTTGGGAAAAGGTGATCCCGCCGCCCGCAAGCAGCGACCGCATATGAGAAAGGAGAAGGCCGAACCGCCGCACAAGCTCTTCGGCGTCTTTCTGGGTCTTTGACAGGGCGATGACCGAATGTCCCAACGAAAAAATCAAATCGTGGGCGCAATAGATCAGCGCCACCCAGGTGACGCCTACCTGACGGGCTTTCAGAAAAAGCGTGAATTTGTGCGCGGCGATCGCCGCAAGCGCCTCTTCCTGCGCCGGCCAGGGGTGAAACGGCACCACCACACCGCTCGCGTCTTTGTCTTCAAACCAACAGTAGCGGCGGGCAAAATAGAGGAGGTCGCCGGCGGCGTGGCGAAACTCCGCCTCTCTGGCGCGCTCAATCAGCGCCGGAAGGAGGGAGGGATCCACGGTTCAGCCTTTCCCAGAGATTGGAAAGCAGCGCTCTGTCTTCGGCATCAAGCGCCGGCGGGGCGGCGGCGGGCGCTTTTTCTTCCGAAAGATCAAAGAGACTGCTGAGGAGGAATTTGGCGGCGGTGACATTGACCCGTTCGCAGAGGGCGCAGTCGATGAGCATGGCTTTGAGCAAGGCTTCGGCATGGCGGCAGGCGGAGGCAAAGGCGGGATAGTTTTTCCGCCAGGCCGCGACCGTGTCGGGCGAGACGCCGATGCTGTCTCCGAAGGAGACAAAGGACGGGATGCCGATGACTTTCCCCTGGCTGTCGGTTTTGAGTACCGAAAAATGCGCCACCAGCGCCTGGCAGAATTCGGGGCGGTAGGCAATTTCCCTGTCTGGGGGCGCTTGCACGGATGTTTGTCCTTCCCTCTCTTTCGTCTGCCCGCTGTCCGCTGGCGGACACGCCGCCGGCGGATGCTCCGCCAACTCTTCCAAACATTCCGCAATCCCCTTCGGTGCTTCAATCCCCTTTGGTGCTTCAATCCCCTTTGGGGCTTGGGTCGGTTCGGTATTTTGTTTTCCTCTGCTTTTTGCCATAGACTGTTCCTCTTTTCTTGCCCGCGTCGGGCAGATCCGCGTCGGGCAGATCCGCGTCGGGCTTTTGTCTCACCGCGCTTTGATTGTACCTCGCGCAACACTCATGAAAATACCACCCTTTTTTTCTCCCGAAAAAACAGGAAGGATTTGACTTTTCCACAAAATCGTGGTATACTAATAAGAAACCAACAAGACAAAAAGGGGATGGTTCTTTATGAAAGAACAAATCAAAACCGATATTTTTTCTGGCTTTCTCGGCGCGGGCAAAACGACCCTGATCAAAAAGCTGATCAAGGAAGCCTATGCCGGCGAACAGGTGGTGCTGATCGAAAACGAATTCGGCGAAATCGGCATCGACGGCGGCTTTCTCGCCGACGCCGGCGTGACGATCAACGAGATCAATTCCGGCTGCATCTGCTGTTCTCTCGTGGGGGATTTCGGCAAGGCGCTTTCCCAGGTCATTGAGAGCTATCATCCGGAGCGCATCATCATCGAGCCTTCCGGGGTGGGCAAGCTGTCGGATATCATCCGGGCGGTGGAAAACCTCGGGGACGACCGCCTTGTGCTTAACAGTTTCGCCGCCGTGGTAGACGCCAAAAAAGGCAAAATGTATATGAAAAACTTCGGCGAGTTTTTCAACGATCAGATCGAACACGCCTCTGCCTTGATTTTGAGCCACACCGCAGGACTGAGCCAGCAGAAAATCGATGAGCTTGTCGCCCTGCTGCGCGAACACAACGCGTCGGCGGCGATCGTCACCACCGATTGGAACGCCCTGTCGGGCAAGGACATTCTCGCGGCGATGGAACAGCGCGACACCATGGCGGAAATGCTGGCCAAGCTCGCCGCCGAAACTGCCGACGATGACGACGATGACGACGAATGCGACGATCCCGACTGCGAATGTCACCATCACCACCACGATGACGATGACGATGATGACGACGAACACGAACACGAACACGAACACCATCACCATCATCACCACCATCACCACGCCGACGATGTCTTTACTTCCTGCGGCTTTGAGACGGCGCACGCCTTTGACGAGACGGCGCTGGCCGCCATGCTGGAAAAATTGCAGGATACCGCCGCTTACGGCAATGTACTGCGCGCCAAAGGCATTGTGCCTTGTGCGGACGGCGGCGCGTGGCTCCATTTTGACTATGTCCCCGGCGAGGTCGATCTGCGGCATGGCGCCGCCGGCGTTACCGGCCGCCTCTGCGTCATCGGCGCCGACCTCAACGAGGCCGCTTTGCGCGAGCTGTTCGGCATCTGACGCTTTTGCTTCCTATTTTCAAGGAGAATGACTATGGCCAAAAAAGAAATTCCCGTCTATCTTTTCACCGGCTTTTTGGAGGCCGGCAAGACTTCCCTGCTGCAGGAAACGCTCGAGGATCCCGCTTTCAACGCCGGTGAGCGCACGCTGGTGCTCCTCTGCGAGGAGGGGGTCGAGGAACTCGATCCCGCCACCTACCCCGGCAAAGAGGGTTACATCGAGACGGTGGACAAGGAGGAGGATCTCACCCCCGCCGCCCTCGCCTCTTTTGAGCGCAAGCACCGGATGGAGCGGGTCATGGTGGAATACAACGGCATGTGGATGCTCGATACCCTCTACCGCGCCCTGCCTTCCCATTGGGCGGTCTATCAGGAAGTGATGCTGGCCGACGCCTCCACTTTTATGACCTACAACGACAACATGCGGCAGCTGACCTATGACAAGCTCTCCTCCGCCGACCCCGTGATCTTTAACCGCATGACGCCAGGCGCCGATGTGATGCCGTTTCACAAGATCGTCCGCGCCGCCTCCCGCAATTGCGGCATTATTTACGAATACACCGACAAGACCATCAAGACCGACGAGATCGTCGATCCGCTGCCTTTCGATGTCAACGCGCCGGTCATTGCCGTGGCGGACGACGATTTCGCCTACCTTTTCCGCGACATGTCGGAAAATCTTTCGGCCTATGACGGCAAGACGATTTCCTTCAAGGGGCTTGTCGCCAAGGACAAGGGCTTTCCCAAGGGCATGTTCGCGCTCGGGCGGATGCTGATGTTCTGCTGCGCCGCCGATACTTCCTACCGCGCTTTTGCGGTGGAGTGCGGGGACAACGCGCCTTTTTCCACGGGCATGTGGATTCACGCCGTGGGCAAGATTTCTTTGAAAACCTGCCCGCTCTATCAGGGGCGCGGTCCTGTCTTGACCCTCCTATCTTGGGAGAAAACCACCCCACCCGAACGCCCTGTAGCTACTTTTTAGCTGGGAAACTTTTTGGGAAAAAGTTTCCCAGACCCTTCAAAAACTTTCAAAAAAGGGAAATAAAATAATTTTTTCCCTTTTTTTAAGTTCTTGAGAGGGTATGGGAGAACTTCTTTCAAGAAGTTCTCCCATGAAAAAATCCGTTCTTAGGGGGTGTGGGGGGCTTCTTCTCAAGAAGCTCCCCCGTCTTATGAAGTTGATTATTGCGGAAAAGCCGAGCCTTGCCAGAAATATTGCCGATGCGATCGGGAATATGAAGAGAAGAGACGGCTATCTCGAATCGCCCGACTACCTTGTCACCTGGGCGTTCGGCCACCTCTTTGCACTCGCCAATGTCGAGGACTACGAAACGCCGCCCACATCCGCGCCCGAACCCGGGAACCAACCCGGGAACCAACCCGCGAAAAAAGCCCGATGGACGCTTGCCAACCTCCCCTGTTTTCCGAAGCAGTTCCGCTTTCTTTTAAAAAGGAAGAAAGACGGCAGTATCGACGAAGGGGTCGAAAAGCAGTTTCGTACGATC
>CANQXN010000005.1 GCA_947627815.1 uncultured Clostridia bacterium
GTGTATGTTTTACGGCATGGAATACACAAAAAAGCGCAAAAAACTCCCCGAAAATAAAAAATATATGCCGTGGTCTTTCGAAAAAGTCTTGCTTTTTGTCCGATTTTAGGGTAAAATAGAAAGGAATCCAACCCCGTCCGGCGCGCCTTTTTCGCCGGAGAAAGGAGCGGTTTTATGGCGAAGATCCGGCTGAATGAAGACGCCGCCGTGGTCAAACGGGTGAGAGAGGGTCTTGCCCGCACCGGCGGTTACTGTCCCTGCCGTCTTGTGCAAAACGAAGATACGAAATGCATGTGCCTCGAATTTCGTCGGCAGATCGCCGATGAAAATTTTGAGGGCTACTGCCACTGCCTTCTTTACTATAAAGAAAAATAAGAACGAAAAAGAGGAAATATCGCGATGAAACGGGTTCTCATCGGTACGGCCTGGCCGTATGCCAACAATTTGCTTCATGTCGGTCACTTGGCGGCGCTTCTGCCCGGCGATGTGCTGGCGCGTTACAGCCGCATGAAAGGATACGAAACGATCATGGTTTCGGGTTCCGACATGCACGGCACGCCCATTACCGAGCGCGCGCGGAAGGAAGGGGTATCGCCCGCTTCCATCGCCGGCCGGTATCATGAGGAATTTGTCGATAATTTCAAAAAGCTGCTCTTTTCCTTTGATCTGTACACTCATACCGACACCGATTTCCACAAGAAAGAAGTGCAGGCGTTTTTGCGCAAGATCAACGAAAACGGCTATCTGTACGAGACTTTTGAACCGCAGGACTACTGCGAGACTTGCGGCCGCTTTCTTTCCGACCGCGAAATCGAGGGAAAATGCCCGGTCTGCGGCAAGGTCACGCGGGGGGATCAGTGCGAATTCTGCATGGCCTCGTTCGACGCCGACAAGATGACCGATAAGGTCTGCCGCACTTGCAAAAAGCCGACGGCCACCCGCGTCAACAAGCATTTGATGTTCCGCCTTTCGGCCTTCCAGCAAAAAATAGAAGACTTTGCCGCCGAAAACGGCCAACATTGGCGCTGGAACGCGGTGAACGAAACTAAAAAATATTTAGAGCAGGGTCTGCCGGATCGGGCGGTCACCCGCGATCTTGATTGGGGCATCGAGGTGCCGCTGCCGGGGTATGAGAACAAGCGCGTCTATGTCTGGTTCGAGGCGGTTTTGGGCTATCTGACCGCCTGCAAAAAGGTCTGCGAGGATCACGGGCGCGATTTCGAAGCCTTTATGAAAGCCGACGGCGACCTTGCCGCCTACTATGTTCACGGCAAGGACAATATTCCCTTCCACACGGTGATTTACCCCGCTTTGCAAATGGCCATTGACAGCGCCATGCAGCTGCCCACCCATATTATCTCCAGCGAATATGTGAATATGAACGATGAGAAAATGTCCAAATCCAAGGGCAATCTCATTTCGGTGCATGAGCTGGCCGAACAGTATCCCGCCGACGCCGTGCGCTTCTATACCATGCTGTTCAATCCCGAGCGGCGGGATGTGAATTTTTCGATCGCCGAGATGGTGCAGACCTACAACAAATTCCTCTGCGGCGGCTTCGGCAACTTTGTCAACCGCAACCTCTCCTTCCTTGTGAAAAAATTCGGCGGAGTGATCCCGAAAGGGCAGGTAGAACCCGCCGTGAAAGCCTATGTGGACGGGCTTTACGAGAGTTTGGGCGCCAAAATCGAGGGCGGCGAACTGCGCGACGCCACCGAAACCATGGTGGAGGTCATCCAATACGCCAATAAATATTATGACGACGCCAAACCCTGGGTGGCCGCCAAGGAAGACGCCGCCCGCTTTGGCGATATCACCGCCACCTGCCTCTATCTCATGGCCAATATGGCAAACCTCTTCGCGCCGGTGATTCCCGTGGGGACAGAAGTCCTGCGCGATATGCTCCGCCTGCCCAAAGCGGTATGGGAACCCATCGCCCCGCCCGACGGGCTTGTCCTGACCGAAGCCAAAATCCTGTATACGAGGATCGAGGAAAGCGCGTCCTGACGCCGTCCGTCTTTGACCGGGATCAGTTTGACAGTATCGAGACAGGAAAGACAGAAAAGATATGGAAAAAACAGAAAAGTTTGACCCTTTGAAACTGGAAAATCAGCTTTGTTTTCCCCTCTATGCCGCGGCAAGGGAGGTCGTCAACCGTTACCGCCCCTTTTTGGCAGACATCGGACTGACCTATACGCAGTATATCACCATGATGCTGATGTGGGAATTTGAAACGATCGACGCCAAAACCATAGGCCAGCGTCTCTTTCTCGATTCCGGCACCCTGACGCCGGTTTTGAAAAGCTTGGAGGCCAAAGGGCTTGTGACCCGCCGGCGCTTTGAAAAGGATTCCCGGCACTTGATCGTGAGCATCACGCCCGCCGGCAGAAAGCTTCGGCAAAAAGCCGAGGATATCCCGCAAAAACTCGCTTCCTGCCTGAGCCTCGCGCCCCAAGACGCGGCGGAACTCTACCGCCTCCTCTATCGCCTGCTTGCCGACACAAAAGACGCCGAGGCGAAATCGGCCGGCGACTGAGTTTTTTAAATTTTTACCGCTTTTTCTTGACAAGCCCCGATGGATTTGTTACAATTGATTGTAACCAATCGATCGGGGCATTTGGCCGAAAGGCCGCGCAAGGCCGCGCAAAATCGCGCCGACAGGAAGTTTTTTTCGAGGGAAAAGAAAATGGAATATGTACGGGGCATCCTGATCGGCGCGATCGCGTTTTTTATGATCGGCGTATGGCATCCCATCGTCATCAAAGGCGAATATTATTGGGGGAAAAAGGTCTGTATCATTCTTTTTGCGGTTTGCGGCGCCGTCGGTATCGCGGCTTCGATCCTGCTGTATCGGTGGATGATCCCGAGCTTTGCCTGCGGTATCTTCGCTTTTTCGGCTTTTTGGGGGATTCATGAGGTGATCCAGCAGGAAAAGCGGGTGGCCAAAGGCTGGTTCCCGAAAAATCCCAAGCGAAAGTGAAACTTTTTCAAGAAGACGCGCCGCGTATTAGTATAAATAAACAACCCGTCCTGTGATCACAGGACGGGTTGTTTTGTATCAGGCGCCTTTGGAACCGGCGCCTTTTTTTCTTTTGCCGTTTTTGCGGGCGCGGCAGGCGGCGCAACCCCCGGCAGCGCCGGCGGCGCCGGTACAGCCTGAGCAGCTACCGCAGCCGCAGCAGCCGCCGGTATGCCGACGGCGGATCAGAAACACAACAGCGCCGATCGCCGCGAGCGCGACGACGGCCAACAACACATAATCGATGATATGCATACAAACACCTCCGGCGGCGCCGGTCAGATCAGAAAAGCAGGGCGATGCGGTAGAAAACAAAGGCGACCACCCAGGCAAGGACGCACTGGAAGAGGACGATGCCGGCGGTTTTAACGCGGGAGTTCAACTCTTTTCGGATGGTGCTGACCGCCGCGATGCAGGGCGTGTAAAGCAGGGTGAAGAGCAGGAAGGAAAAGGCGGAAAGCGGGGTAAAGAGGGTGGGCAGAACCGACGAAAGCCCCGCGCTGCCGTTGACGCCGCAGAGGACGGCCATGGTGCTGACCACCGCTTCTTTGGCGGTAAAGCCCGAGAAAAGGGCGGTGACGACCCGCCAGTCGCCAAATCCCAAGGGGGCAAAAATCGGGGCGATCCATTGACCGATAGCGGCCAGAATGCTGTTGGCGCTGTCGGTTACCGGGTTCAAGCGAATGTCAAAAGCGCCCAAAAACCAGATGATCAGGGTTCCCAAAAAGATCACGGTAAAGGCTTTCTGAATGAAATCCCGCGCCTTTTCCCACATGAGCAAAAGAACGCTCTTGAGAGAGGGCATACGGTAGTTGGGCAGTTCCATGACAAAAGGCACGGGATTGCCCCGGAAAAGCGTCTTTTTGAACACCAAGGCCGTGAGGATCGAAAGAAGGATCCCGATGACATACAGCGAGATCATGGCAAGCGCCGCGTGATGGGGAAAGAAAGTCGCGCAAAGAATACTGTAGATCAGGATTTTGGCCGAACAGGACATGAAGGGGGTCAGAAGAATGGTCATTTTCCGATCCCGTTCGGAAGAAAGGGTGCGGGTGGCCATGATCGCGGGGACGGTACAGCCAAAGCCGATGAGCATGGGGACAAACGACCGGCCGGACAGCCCGATTTTGCGCAAGAGCTTATCCATGACAAAAGCGACCCGCGCCATGTAACCTGTGTCTTCCAAAATCGAAAGAAAGAAGAAAAGCACCAAAATGATGGGCAAGAACGAGAGAACCGAACCGACGCCGGCAAAGATGCCGTCGATGATCAAACTTGTGACCACCGGGTTGACCCGGGCGGCGACAAGCCCCCTTTCCACAAGACGGGAGAGCGCGTCGATGCCCAAGGTGAGCAGATCGGAGAGATTCTGCCCGATGAGGTCAAAGGAGAGCCAGAACACCACGAACATGATGAGAAAAAAGAGCGGGAGCGCAAAGATGCGGTGCGTCAGCACCCGGTCGATGGCCAAAGAGCGGCGGTGTTCCTTGCTCTCGCGGCACTTGACCACCGTTTTGGCGGCCACCGCTTCGATGAAAGAATAGCGCATGTCGGCCAGCGCCTCGTTGCGGTCAAGGCCGGTCTCGTCCTCCATCTGTTTGACCGAATGTTCGATGAGTTCGATTTCATTCTGATCGAGCGCCAAAAGCGAGGCAAAGCTGTCGTCGCCTTCCACGATCTTGACGGCGGCAAAGGGCGCCGAGACGCCGGCGCGCTGGGCGTGATCCTCTATCTGCAAGGTGACCGCGTGCAGACAGCGGTGTACCGGCGATTGCGGGCGGCAAAAATCGGTGACGGTCGGGCGGCGGTGATCCCGGACGGCGGCAAGCGCGGTGTCGACCACATCGGCGACGCCCTCGTTCTTGGCGGCGCTGACGGGGACGACCGGCACGCCGAGCGCCGCCGACAGTCCCTGAATGTCCACGGTGCCGCCGCCGGCGCGCACTTCGTCCATCATGTTTAACACGAGAACGGTGGGAATCTGCAACAGCAAGAGCTGCAGGGTGAGATAAAGGTTGCGTTCGATGTTGGTGGCGTCCACGATGTTGATGATGCCGTCCGGCTTTTCGTGAATGATGTAATCGCGGGTGACGATCTCCTCGCCGGTATAGGGGCGGATGGAGTAAATGCCGGGCAGATCCACCACAAAGCAGTCTTTGCTCCCTTTGAGGGCGCCGATTTTTTGTTCGACCGTCACGCCGGGGAAATTGCCGACATGCTGGTTGGAGCCGGTAAGGCAGTTGAAAAGCGTGGTCTTGCCGCAATTCTGATTGCCGACCAAAGCGAATGTCACAATTTTTCGCCCCCCTGCGCTTTTGTCGGGGAAGTCATGGCGATGTCAATGACGGCGGCGTCTTCCTTGCGCAGCGTCAGCTCGTACCCCCTCAGGTGGAACTGCATGGGATCGCCCAGCGGGGCGACCTTCGTCAATCGGATTTTCGTGCCGGGGATCAGCCCCATGTCCAAAAGCCGCAGGCGCAAAGGCCCTTCGCCGCCCACTTTGGTGATGACGGCCTCGTCGTCCGGCTTCATTTTATCTAAAGTAAGGATCGCGGTTTCTGTCATTTTCGTATCCTCTTTGTTGGATCAACACTCTGAAAACTTATTTATCATAGCACAAAAGCGCGGGGCTGTCAAGCGTCGGGAAGCGCTTGCCGCAAAATCAAGGCGGCGGGCGGAACAGAACCGAAAAGACTGCAACTTATAAGCGCGTTTATATCTCTTTTTTGCGATTTATGGCAAACACACGGTTTTGAGTGATAAAAAGCGGGGCAAACGCCGGCCATCCGCCGCCCGATTTCCCTGAGCGCGCCGTCATCTTTTCGGTAATTTTAGCACTTAATCTTATTGACTGCTAAAATTCACAAAACATTCACAGAAACACGCTTGATTTTTCACATAGCGGTGCTATCATATGGGTGTCGAAAGGAACAAGGCAAGCAATCGAGAAAGCCAAGTGCCAGCCTTCGACACCGGCTTTGCGCCGGCATCCTGTGATCAAAAAAACAAAAAATAAAAACAAGGCCCGCGCCAAACCCCGGGCAAAGGAGGAATTTATGATGTTCGATCTCACACCTTATGTTCACACCACCCGTTATGCCGATCCTTTTGAGGAATTGAGAACTCTCACCCGCCGTTTCTTCGATGAGGGCGCCGACAGCGTCACCGCGTTTCGCACCGACATCCGGGAACATGACAACGCCTATGAACTCATCGCCGAGCTGCCCGGTTTTGCCAAAGAAGATATTTCCCTGAACCTGGACGGCAACTATCTCACCATTACCGCAAAGCATGAGGACAAGAAAGAAGAGACAAAAGACAACTTTGTCCGCCGCGAGCGGTATTACGGCACGATGTCCCGCAGCTTCAATGTGGCGGGCATCCGCACCGACGGCATCGAGGCGACCTATGACAAAGGTCTGCTCACCCTGACCTTGCCCAAGATGGCGCCCACCTCGAAAAACATTGAAATCAAATAACAGAAAAAGCAAAAAACGGAGGGCTGCGGCCTTCCGTTTTTTCTTTTCACATATTGTTTTCGATGTAGGCTTCCAGATCGCAAAGGTTTTTCAAATTCGGGACTTCCTCGTCGGGAATCACGACGCCGAACTGCTCTTCAATGCTCATGAGAATTTCTACGATGTCCAGAGAGTCGGCCCCCAAATCGTCCACAATGTCGGTGGTGTTTTCGATTTCGGCGGCGTCGATCTTCAGTTGCTGGGCGATGATGTCTTTCAGCTTTTCATTGATATCCATTTGGATCCTCCTTCGTCGGGGCAAGGTTCTCTATGGGAGATATGTTTATTATAATAGTTTCTGCCGCTTTGTCAAGGACTTTTTTGTGATTTTCGGAAAAGAGAGGAAAAAGTTTCCTCTCCTTTTCTTTTTCAGGATATGCGAAAGCGGCAAAATTGTTCTTTACCCGTTGGCAAGGGAATCGAATTGGGCGTTGTAGAGAGAGGCATAAAAGCCGCCGAAAGCGAGCAGCTCCTCGTGGCGTCCCCGCTCGATGACTTCGCCGTCTTTGATCACCAGAATGCAGTCGGCGTTCTGAATGGTGGAGAGCCTATGCGCGATGATGAAGCAGGTTTTTTCGGCCATCAGCGCCTGCATGGCCTCGGTGAGCAGCTTTTCGGTGCGGGAGTCCACATTGGAGGTAGCCTCGTCCAAAATGAGGATGGGGTGGCGCACCAACATCATACGGGCGATGGTGATGAGCTGTTTTTGCCCTTTGGAGATGTTCATGCCGTTTTCGTCCATGACGGTGTCATAGCCTTGGGGCAGAGACTCGATGTAGGCGTGGATATGCGTGGCTTTCGCGGCGGCGACCACCTCTTCGTGGGTGGCGCCGACCGAGCCGTAGGCGATGTTTTCTTCCACCGTGCCGCCGAAGAGCCAGGTGTCCTGCAACACCATGGCAAAAGAACGGCGCAGTTCTTTTAACGGCAGGGAAGTGATGTCCTGTCCGTCGATGAAGATTTTGCCGGGTCCCGCGTCATAAAAGCGCATCAAGAGGTTGACGACCGTGGTTTTGCCGGATCCCGTGGGGCCGACAATCGCCACCGTCTGCCCCGGCGCGGCGTTGACAGAGATGTGCTTGAGGATCGGATGATCGGGGGTATAAGCAAAGGAAAGATCGCAAATCTCCACCCGCCCTTTGACGGTTTGGGCAAAATCAGATGCCAGTTCTGCCGTTTCGGTCGATGTCAGGCATTCCTCCTCGGTCGGCTCATCGAGCAAGCGGAAAATCCGTTCCGCCGCCGAGGTGGCCGACTGAATCTCGCTGATGATGTTGGCGGTTTCGTTCACCGGCCCCAAAAATTTGCGGGCATAAAGGATAAAGGAGGAGAGTTTCGCGGCGGTCACGGCGGCGAGGGAAAGCCCGAAGAGTTCGAGCGTGCCGCCGGTACTCTTGATAAAGAGCAAGGCGCCGAACATGCTGATTAAGGAAATGGTCATGTTGGTGATGAAGTTGACCCCCGGCCCCACGACGCTGCCCTGATAATCGGCGGCGAAATAGGCTTCCACCGCTTCGTCGTTGCGCAGGTCGAAGCGGCCGATCATCACTTCCTCTTTGCCGAACGCGCGGATGGTGCGCTGTCCCGAGAGGATTTCCTCCACATAGCCGTTCAGTTCTCCGAGCTTGTGGGAGCGCGCGCGGAAGAGCGGCTTGACTTTTTTGACCCGATAGCGGGTGAAGAGAACCAGGACGGGAATGGTGAAGGCAAAGACCGAAAGCAGGGGCAGAGAAATGGTTGCCATCATGACAAGCGACCCGATGACGGTGATACTGCCGGCGAGGATCGCCACAAGATCGTTGGAGAGCGAGGCGTTGATGGTGTCGATGTCATAGGAGAGCCGGCTGATGATATCGCCCGCCTGGTTTTGGTCAAAATAGCTCACCGGCAGCGCCAAAAGATGTTCAAATACCTCTTTGCGCATGGTGTAGACCACCCGCCGCGAGAGGGCGATCATCGCCAAAGAGAGGAAGTAAGAGAGAACGCCCGAGACGAAATAGAACAAGAGCATCCAGAGGACATAATAGGTCACGGCGGAAAAATCCACGCCGCTTTCCTGCTCGATGGCGGCCACGGCGTATTCCGACAGCTTCGGCGTGATGAGCGCGATGCCGTTGGCAAGGACGGTGAGGAAAAGCGAGAGGGCGAGAAGGCCTTTGTGCGCGGCAAGATAGGTGAGGAGCCGCAAGATCACGCGGCTTTTTTTCATGCGTTTTTCGCCGGTTCTCTGCCTGTCGCGATAATAGAGGTTGGCGGCCTGCACCGCTTCCTTTTTGGGTTTTCGGAAGAGATGACGGCGGTTTGACTTTGTCAGAGAAGACTTTTTCTCAGTCAAGGATCGCACCTCCCATCTGAGACTGGCTGATTTCCCGGTAAACGGGGCAGGAGGCCAGCAGCGCTTCGTGGTTGCCGTCCCCGATGATCCTGCCGTCGGCGATCACAAGGATGCGGTTGGCATGGGCAATGGCGGAGACGCGCTGTGCTACGATCACGGTGGTGGTGCCGGCAAAATGCGCGGCGATGGCGCGGCGCACATTGGCGTCGGTCTTATAGTCAAGCGCCGAAGAGGCGTCGTCCAGCACTAATATTTCAGGGCGGGCGGCCAAAGCCCGGGCAATAAGCAGGCGCTGTTTCTGTCCGCCCGACAGATCGGCGCCCTTGATGGCGAGTTTGGCGTCCATGCCGCCGGGGCGCTCGGCGATAAAATCGGCGGCGCTTGCGTCTTTGGCGGCCGCTTCTATGGCCGCGTCCGGCAGGTCTCTGCCGAAATTGATGTTCTCCCGTATAGAATCGGCAAAGAGAAAGTCGTTCTGAAAGACCACGCCGAACCTGCGGCGCAGGGTCTTGGTGGGGATATTTTTGACATTGACGCCTTCGATCAGAATTTCTCCCTCGTCGGTGTCATAAAAGCGCATGAGCAGCTGTAAAATCGTGCTTTTGCCTACGCCGGTGCCGCCGATGATGCCCAAGGTTTCCCCTTTTTCGAGGGTGAAAGAGATATCGTCCAGCACTTTCGTCTTGCCGTAAGAAAAGCTCACATGCGAAAACTCAAGAAAGGGCCGGCGCCGGTCCGGCAGGAGATCCTCTTTGTCCAGCCGCAGGGCGGGGTTTTGCGAGAGGACATCATCGATGCGCTTCATGCTGGCGGCGCCCTTGGAGATGTTGACGAAAATGCGGGAAATGTTGATTAAAGCGCTGGCAATGATGGTAAAATAAGAGAGAAAAGCGATGACGGTGCCGGCCTGGCTCAATTCTTTGCTGACAAAAAAGGCGCCCGCCGCGATGACGGCGCACATGCCGGCATTGAGGATAAAGGTCGTGAGGGGATTGATCTTAGCCATGGTGATCCCCGCCTTTTTTTCCACGGTAATGGCGTCGCGGTTGGCGGCGTCAAAGCGGGCGTTTTCGTAGTCGCCTTTGGAAAGCGCCTTGATGACCCGGATGCCGGCGGTGTCCTCCCGCACCACGCGGGTGAAATCGTCGGTTTTCTTTTGCAAAAGGATGTAGAGGGGGATCCCCGCCTTCGAGGATTTGTAGACCACAAAATACAAAAAGGGGAGGGTGGCGAGCAGAACCAAAGTCAGCCGCCAGTCCAATACCGCCGCCATGACGATCCCGCCGACAAAGAGAATGGGGGCGCGGATGCCCAGCCGCAGCGACATCGCGATCATCTGGTTGACATTGTAAGTATCCACCGTGAGGCGGCTTTCCAGCGAGGCGATGGTGATTTCGTCCACCTGACCCGAGGAAAGATAGGAGATTCTGGCAAAGAGGTCGTGCCGCAGACGCTGGGTGCAGTCGCTGGCGATCCCGGAGGCCGCCCGGTTGGCAAAAACGCTGAGCAAAAGCGCGAACACCGAGGCGGCGATCATGAGAACGCCCCAGAAAACCGTTTGCCCGAGGTCGCCTGTGGGGACGATATCGTTGAGGATGTGCGCCAGGATCAGAGGAATGACCAGATCGAGCGCGGTGCCGATCACCTTGATGACCGACGCTATGACAATCTGCCATTTTAACCGGCCGACATAACCGAACAGACGCTTCATCGTTTTGTTTTGACAGCCTCCTTTTTTCTTTCCTTGTCTTGCCCGCGCCGAACAAGCGGGCAAGACGGGCGGGGAAAAAGCGAAAAAGATGGACCGCACGGCGTGCGGCCCATCCCGATGTTGCATGAGGATCGAAAAGCGACGCCCTCAAAAAGTGTCAGCCGAGGTTTCAGTCGGCCACATAGGGCAGAAGCGCCATGGTGCGCGCTCTCTTGATCGCCACCGCCAGGGAACGCTGATGCTTGGCGCAGGTGCCGGTCGCTCTCTTGGGGAGAATCTTACCGCGCTCCAGCGAGATGCATTTGCGCAGTCTGGCCACATCTTTGTAATCGATCTCTTTGATGTTGTCAACGCAGAAGAGGCAAACTTTTCTCTTCTTGCGGTTCATGCCGCCGTTCTGCCGGAAATTGGGTTTCGCCGCAGGGGCGGGCGCGGCTTCTTTGGTCTGGGGAGCCGCTTCGGTTTCTGCCGCCGCCTCTTCGGCGGGGACAGTCATGGTTTCTTCGTTATCGTTCATAACCTGATCATACCTCCTTTATTCTGGAAAAGGCGCCTCAGAAGGGAAGATCGTCGTCACCCGACATATCTTCAAACTTGGGCGCGCCGGCGTCCGAGGAAAAGCTCGGCGCCTGATAGCCCTCGGACGGATAGCCGCCGGCCGCAGCCGGGCCTTCGCCCTTGGAGTCGACGAAATGCGCTTCATCCACCACGATTTCGGTGGCGGTGCGTTTCTGTCCCTGCGGATCGGTCCAGGAACGGGTCTGGAGCGCGCCGACGACGCAAATAGAACTTCCTTTGTGGAAATAGCGCGAGATAAATTCGGCCTGCTGCCGCCACGCTACGACATTGAAAAAATCGGTCTGCCGCTGTTCCGCGTTTTTGGAATATTGGCGGTTGACGGCGATCGAAAACGAGGTCACGGCAATGCCGTTCGAGGTTTGTTTCAATTCGGGATCGGCGGTAAGACGGCCGCCTAAGATAACCTTGTTGAAATTGAAATTCGCCATGGCAGATCCTTTCCTTTCATACATCCGGCTTTTTCAAAAGCCGATTCGAAAATTCGTTTACTCCGCTTCTTTCACCACGATGGCGCGCATAACGCCTTCGGTGATGTTGAAGACTCTTTGCAGTTCCGCGGGGAATTCCGGGCCGCTGGTAAATTTCACGAGAACATAGTACCCTTCGGACTTGTAGTCGATCTCGTACGCAAATTTGCGTTTGCCCCATTCGTTGGTTTCGACGATCGTGCCGTTCTGCGCGATGAGCGCGGTGAACTTGTCGACGATGGCGCGTACCGCTTCCTCGCCGAGGGTGACGTCTACAGCAAACAGGGTTTCATACTGCATTGTCTTTTCCATGTTTCACACCTCCCTATGGACAATTGACCGCGACTTTTTAAAAAAATTTGTCGCGGTAGAGAGCGGGGAAAAGCCGTTTGGACAGCCTTCCCGATCTTCAGCTTTTCTATTATATCGGACTTTTTTTTTTTGTCAAGGGTTTTTTTGATTTTTTTATTGTAAAAAGGGCACTTTTGTGGTAGAATGATGGCGACTGTAAAACGACTGCAGAAAGACTGCGAGACAAAAACGGAGAAAGGAGGCTGTGCGCTATGCCGGACGAAGAAAAAAATCCCGGTTCTCCTTTGCCGGACGCTGTTCCCTCGTCGAACGCTGCCCCCTCGCCGGACGATACGGCCGAGAAACGCGCCGCGAAGAAAAAGACCGTGATCTGGGTTTTTGTCCTTTTGGCCGTCGCCCTCCCGCTCCTTGTTTTTCTGAATACCCTTGACCTCTCCGCGCCTGCCCCGGGTGAAGAAACGCCCGCCGCTCCCGCCTTGACGACCTATGCCGACGGCGTCTTTTACGATCCGCAGGAGGCGGACGACCCCGCCGTACAGAAAGCCTACGGAAAATTGGAACAAAGGATCGATTATACCTTCCATAACGGCGCCGAGACCGATTTTCTGCAGGAAAGCCACCCCGTCGACGCGCCCTACGGCGATTTCTTTCTCCGCTATTTTGCCGTCCTGAAGCGCGGGGACGCCGACGCGCTGAACGCGATGTACAGCGACTATTATCTGAAAAATAACGGACGCACGGCGGCCTTTTCCCCGCAGATGGTTTACGATATCACCGTGGAACGGGGGCCCGCGCCCGAGACGATCACGGCGCCTCAGTCGGAGGACGATATCCCCTATATCGGCTGGAGCCGGACGGTTTTCCATGTCAATTACAAAATCTATCATAACGACGGCAGCTTCCGCCGCGATATTTTAGACAGGGAAGGCCGCCTTCTGATCTTCGTCCTTCTCAGTGACAGCCGGGGCGAGGTAGAACTCAACAGCGTGACGCCCTTCCGCTATCTTTCCCCGACGGAAGATTTGCCCGCCTCACAGGACAATCTGGCGGCCTATCTCACCGCTTTTGCCCTGCTTGTGGTCTGTCTGGTTTCGGCTCTTGTCTTTTTCCTTCTGCGCCGGCGCTATGCGCTGCCCGGCTTTTTGGCGCTTTCCGCCCTGATTTCCTTTTTCCCCGGCCTTTTTGTGCCGCTTCGCCCCTTCTGGCAGGTGCTCCTCTGGCTTTTGCTCACGGCGCTTTTCTGGCTTTGCGGCCTGCTCCTGCGTCGGGTGAGAAACAAACGCCGAACCGAGCCTTCCTCACCCTCGGCGGACGGGGTCAAGACGCCGCCCGACACGCCCGACACGCCCGACACGGGCGGCATCGATGCCCCCGGCGCCTGACCGGCTTTTTCCCGCTTTACGTTCCGCCGACAGGAGGCTTGACCTCTCCTGCTTCGGCAAAATCAACTTCGGAATAGAACGGAGAACCGCATGAAAAAACGCGTCCTTGTCTTTTTGTTCCTTTTTTTGCTCTTTGCTCTTTTGATTGGCTTTTGCGTATTGGTTTCAATCCACGGCCTGTCGGTTTTTTCCTGGGAGTTTTGGCGCGATCGCCTGCCCTGGACACAGACGACGGCGGAATCGACCGCCGAAAGCACCCCGTCGGAAGACGACGATCCGCCCCCGGCACCGGTTCCCAACGGAACGCTGCATTTTTCGGGGCTTTCCGACGACATCGTTCTGCCGGATCTTGTAGCGCCGGCGGGGACGCCGATCGACGCGCCGACACTCGACAGCGCCGCCCAGCGCCCCGGCTGGGGGCTTGCCTTCTATCGCGACCAAGGCTGCCGTCAGCGCTTCCTTTTCGATACGATGCCCGCCGAGGGGGCAACCCTCTATGTTCGCTGGGAGAAAGAGGCGGGGACGGGCTTTCTCGCCTGGGAGGATCCCTTGTCCCGGGTGCTTACGACGCGGGAGGATGTCTTCGCCTTTTTTGACTATATTCTCTTCACTTCGCCCGCCCAGCCCGTGACGGTGGCCGTTGA
This sequence comes from uncultured Clostridia bacterium, assembly GCA_947627815.1. Lineage (GTDB taxonomy): Bacteria > Bacillota > Clostridia > Oscillospirales > CAG-272 > RGIG1993. The sequence continues at coordinate 13,968 of CANQXN010000005.1, forward strand.
CCTTCCCGAAAACACAGATGTCAATCAGCTGATTGCCAATATCCGGCAGCATGTCAGCTTTCTGAGCTATGATGTCCTCAGCGCCTTTTTTAGGCCGGACGGTGAGTCTGTCGCCAAGGGCGAGCTGGAAGTGAGAGTGAGATCGCATATCGATACGGTTTCGGACTTAAAGCACGCGCCCGATTGCGGCACGGTTTTCGACCGCTTTCTTCTGGCGGAGGAAAAGGGCATCACACACGCGCTCCCCATCGAAACGCTGGTGAATTCGTATCCCGTGAATACCGGCGATCAGTTATATTATGTAGCGATCCACGGATACCGCCCGCTGCCCGAGGCAGGCTCTTCCGCGCAAAAAATCTGGGAAGCGGCCAAAACCGTTCTCATGTCGGTCATTCGGCCGGATATGACCTCATATGAAAAGGCGCTTGCCCTCTATGATTGGCTGGTCAGCCATGTGCAGTACGATCTCATCACGGCGGCAAACGGCCAGACCGAGTATGACGCCCACTATATGGAAGGCGTATTTTTCACCCGTCAGGCGGTGTGCGACGGCTTTGCCAAGGCGTATGCGCTGCTCTGCAACATGGAAGGGGTGCCCTGCGTCGCGGTCACCGGCAACAATCACGCCTGGTGCAAGGTCAAGACCGGCGGATGCTGGAGCATCGCCGACCCGACCTACGGCAGGATCCTCGTCGACCACAACGACAGCGCCGTGATGTGCCACATCCCCTTTTTACAGACCGAGATAGAAAAGGCGAAGAGCGGCTATGTCTCTCTGCAGTTTGAAGAGATCGTGGCCGATACGGCACGGGATTATTACGCCCTCTTCTCCTATCAGTATCAGGGCAAAAGCGCCGATCTTGTCATAGAAAATGCCGAAGAACTCGCCGATTTCTTCTCTTATTTGACGGCGACCTACGGTGATCTTAGCGGGAGCGCGGTGGATTTTCGCGTGCCGAAACAGGAGTTTGCCGACCTTTGGCAAGAGGCGCTGACCCTGCTCATGAACAAGGGAGAATATTTCCCCTATGAGGCCAGCTGTCTGTATCAGGCAAACGATGTGGTGATCCTGCGCCTTGCCGGGTCATAACCCCCGCGCGACTTTGATCATAACAAAGAAAAAGAGCAAGACGCTCACCGGAAAACCGGAGCGTCTTGCTCTTTTGTCGCACTCTCATGCGGCGACGGGTGTTTTTCTTTCAGCGGCGGCAGGCGGGGTCAAAGGCGGGGTTGTAAAGATAGAAATTGGTTTTGTCGGCCGCTTTGTCCTGCGCGATGCGCAAGGCGTCGCCGAAGCGCTGGTAGTGAACCACTTCCCGGGCGCGCAAAAAGCGGATCGGGTCTTTGACATCGGGGTCGTCGGCGAGGCGCAGGATGTTGTCATAGGTCATGCGCGCCTTTTGTTCGGCGGCGAGATCCTCGTGGATGTCGGCAAAGACATCGCCCGTCACCGCTAAAGTCATGGTGGAAAAGGGTACGCCGGAGGCGGCCTGCGGATAGACGCCTGTCGTGTGATCGACAAAATAGGTGTCAAAGCCGGAGCGGCGGATCTCTTCTTCCGAAAGGTTGCGGGTCAGCTGATACAGGATGGCGGACACCATTTCGATGTGTCCCAATTCCTCGGTGCCGACATCGGTGAGGATCCCGATGATGCGGTTGTCGGGCATGGCATAGCGCTGTTGGAGATAGCGGGTGGCGGCGCCAAGCTCGCCGTGGGGGCCGCCCAGTTGCGAGATGATGACTTTGGCAAGCGCGGGGTTGGGATTTTTGATTTTGACCGGATACTCTAATTTCTTTTCATAGATAAACATGGTTCAGTTCGCCTCGCATTCCCAGGGCCAGGGGCTGTCTGTCCAGGCCCATCTGCCGTTCATAACACCGTTTTCGGCGACTAAGGGGCCGAAGGTGGTTTCGTATTCCTGCTTTTTGGCCGCCAGCGCGCGGCGGGTATTCTCAAAATAAGCGATGGCGTCGGGGTCGGGATTGCCGTCGAGGAACAGGTTGGTTTCGATCAAGGCAAACTCCAACGCGCGGATTTCATTCAAAAGCGCGGCGCGGTTGTTCATGACGGCCTCCTTTCGCAAAAGGCGCCCTGAAAGGGTTTGTCAAGTTCGGCAAAGAGCGTGCCGCGAGCCAGGGCTTTGCAGGGTTCGTAGAGATCGCGGAACACCTGGGTGGGAGAATAAACCATCGCAAGCGATGTGACAGGCGCGTTGTCGGTGGGCGCGACGCCTAACTGATTGACGGCGGAAACGCCGGTTTTGGTATTGACGGGCGTGCCGTTATAAGAGGCGGGGCTTGGCGCGGCGGCCGTTCTGCCGGCGGACGGACAGAACGCGCCGACAGAGCGGAAGCGGTTGCCGTATTGATAGTTCATAAGATCCTTCTTCCTGTTGGGGATTTTCCAAGGAAAGACAGCCCCGCCCGTGGGCAGGGCGTTTGAAAAACGGCGGGCGGGCGCCTTTCCTCACTGAAAGTATATGCGCGCGCGGCCGAAAACGCATATCGGGTCAAGGAGAGGGTTTTTCTTTCGCCCGCGGGATTTCGCGCTTCAAGAGAAAAATCGGGAGAAAAAGGCGAAAAAGAGGGAGAGAAAAGGGGTTGATTTTTTTTGACGACTGTGATAGAATAGACAATGAATTATCATGGGTGCCTTTACATAAAACCGTGAAAATTCCTTTCCTCGGAAAGCCACTTGAATTTATAAGAAAGAAGTCAGGTATACTGTTTATGATATTGAAAAAAAAGAGCGAGGCGGGCGGCTCCATGGTCTTGCCGCTTTTCGTAATCAAAAACGATGTATTGCTTCCGTTCGGGGATATGACGGTGGATCTTGCCGCCCCGGAAGAGGGCGACATTTTCCGGCGGGCGGAGGCCATGGGCGGCCTCTTGGCCGTAGCGCCGGTATCCGCCGATGAGGAGGGACACTTTGACGCCCGCGAACTCGACCGTAAAATCGGCCTTATCGCCGCCGTGGAAAAGATCGAAACCGAGACGGCGGGCAAAAACGGCACGGAAAACGGCCTGCATGTCCATCTGCGGGGCTATAGCCGCTGCCGCCTTTTGAGCACGGTTCGCACCAAAGACGGCTACGACGCCGCGCTGGTGCCGATCGAAAACGAACTGACGCCGGCGGCCGATGCCGGGTATCTGAAAAAAGAACTCGGCGGACTTTTCGGCGAATGTGTCAAATTCATGCCGAAACGGGAAGCCGTGATCGCCAAGATCAGCCGCTGCGACGATCTCTCCGATCTTGTGGATCTGATGGCGAGCGCCCTGCTTGTCCGGTATGAAGACAAGATCGACATTCTCGAAGAGCTGAGTCCGGTGCGCCGGGCGGAGCTTTTGGCCTTTAAACTGCAGCGGGATCTGCGGATCGTGCAGAGCGAGATCGGCATTCATCAGAAGGTCAAAGAGCGGCTGGACGAAAACCAGCGGCAGTATTATATGCGCGAGCAGTACAAGGTCTTGCAGGAGGAATTGGGCGAAGAGGAAGGGCAGGACGAGGAGATCATGGAATACCTCGCCAAAATCGAGGCCGCCGGCTTGCCCGAAACCGCCGCCGAACGGCTGGTGAAAGAGACAAACAAGCTCGCCAAAATGCCCTATGCCTCGGCGGAAGCCACCGTCATCCGGGGGTACATCGACGCCGTGCTGGAGCTTCCCTGGCATAACAAAACAAAAGACCGCCTGGATCTTGCCGCCGCCCGCCGCATTCTCGATAAGGAACACTGGGGCTTAAAAGATGTCAAGGAACGCATCGTGGAATTTTTGGCGGTGGAAAAGCTCACCGACCGGCAGAAAAGCCAGATTCTCTGTTTTGTCGGCGCGCCCGGCGTGGGGAAAACCTCGGTCGCTTCCTCCATCGCTCACGCTATGAACCGCAAATTCGTGCGGGTGGCGCTGGGCGGCGTGCGGGACGAATCGGACATTCGCGGCCACAGAAAGACCTATATCGGCTCCATGCCGGGGCGGATCATGGCGGCGCTCACCGAGGCAGGCACCTCCAACCCCGTGATTTTGCTCGACGAGGTGGATAAACTCACCCGAGACGCGCACGGCGATCCGGCCTCCGCTTTACTGGAAGTGCTTGACCCCGATCAGAACAAGGCGTTTCGCGATCATTTCATCGAACTGCCGTTCGATCTGTCCGACTGCCTCTTCATCGCCACGGCCAATACTTTGGACACGGTGCCGCGCCCCTTGCTTGACCGCATGGAAGTCATCGAACTGAAAACCTATACCCGCACCGAAAAACTCGAAATCGCCAAAGCGCATCTTATCCCCAAGGTACTCGAGAAAAACGGCCTCCCCAAGCGCTATGTGCGCATCCGGGACGAGGCGGTTTTGGAGATCATCGATCACTATACCCGGGAGGCCGGCGTGCGCAACTTAGAGCGGGAGCTTTCCTCGGTGGCGCGGAAAATCGCCTGCCATTTCGCCGAGGAAGCGGAACAGGCGGAAAAATCCGCCAAAGAAACTTGGGCTAACGAAGCCCGGGCAAAAGAAACCCGGGAAAACGAAGCCCGGATTGACGAAGCCCGGACACAGGCCGGTCACGCCGAAAGCAAAAACGGTGCGAAAAACGCCGGCAAGGAAAGCGCCGCGCGGGTCTTTTCGCATATCGTCACGGTAAACGCCGACGATGTCAAGACCTATCTCGGCGCCCCCAAGTTCATTGACGACCCGGCCTTGACCCGCGACGAGGTGGGCGTGGTCAACGGCCTTGCCTATACCGAGGCAGGCGGCGAACTTCTGCGGGTGGAAGCCGCCGTCATGGAGGGCAGCGGCAAGTTGGAGCTTACCGGCTCTTTGGGCGATGTGATGAAGGAGTCGGCGCAGATCGCCCGCTCTCTCGTGCGCGTGAGAGCCGAAAAATACCATCTGCCCGCCGATTTTTACAAAACCAAAGATATCCATGTGCATTTCCCCGAGGGCGCTGTCCCCAAGGACGGCCCCTCCGCCGGCGTCACGCTGGTGACGGCGCTGGTTTCCCGCCTGTCGGGCTGCCCGGTGCGGCATGACATCGCCATGACCGGCGAGGTCACGCTGTCCGGCCGGGTGCTTGCCATCGGCGGCTTGCGGGAAAAGACCATGGCGGCCTATAAAAACGGGATCCGCCGGGTGCTGATCCCCTACGACAACCGCCGGGATGTCGAGCGCATGGAAGAGTATATCAAAGACAATGTGACCTTTGTCCTCTGCAAAACCGTTGACGAGGTATTGGATCTTGCCATCGTCCGGGAGGAAGGGCTTACGGTCGAACCCCGTCTGCCGGTGCCGCCGCTCGGACAGCCGGCCGCAAGGAGCAATAATGAAGCCGAATTTCGTGCGCACTGCACTTAAAGTGACCGCCGGCCGTCCTGATCAGTTTCCCTTGGACGACAAGCCGCAGATCGCGCTGGCGGGCCGCTCCAATGTGGGGAAAAGCTCGCTGCTCAATACGCTCATCGGGCGGAAGAATTACGCCCGCGTCTCACAAATGCCGGGGAAAACCGTCACGGTCAATTTCTACGAGGTGGATCACGCCTTTTATCTGGTGGATCTGCCGGGTTATGGCTTTGCCAGACGCACGGCGGCCGAGCAAAGAGCGTGGTCGGCGCTCACCGACGGCTATTTTACCGCCGAGGGCGCCCGCGTGGGCGCCGTGGCGCAGCTTGTCGATCTGAAAGTGGGGCTGACCGCCGACGATCGCACCATGCTTGACTATCTCACCAGGCGAAACATCCCCTTTTTCGTGGTGGCCACCAAAGCGGATAAACCCAATAAGACCGAACGGGCAAGCGCCCTGGAACGCCTTTTGGCCGATCCCGCCTTAGCCGAGGCCGCCGGCGTGGTTCTCTTTTCTTCTCTGACCGGGGAAGGGAAAGAGGCCGTTGTCCGCCTGACGCTGGAAGCGCTGGGGCTGTGACCTTACATTTTTTATTTTTCCGAAGGTTTTTTGCGCATGAGCCGTTTTTTTCGGCAATGCTATAAGGAAAGAGGAGCTGTCCTATGCTGTTTCGTCTTTTTTCGGGTCAGGATTTTCGGTGGGCGCTGATCTCCCTGCTTCTGACATTGCCCTGCGTGCTGATCGCTCTGACCTTTCACGAGGCCGCGCACGCCTTTGTGGCCTATAAGTGCGGCGACCCCACCGCCCGCGCGTTGGGGCGGCTCACCCTGAATCCCATCAAGCACTTAGACCCCCTTGGCACCTTGGCCATGTTTCTGTTCGGCTACGGTTGGGCAAAACCCGTGCCGATCAATTCCCGCTATTTTAAAAACCCCAAAAAAGGCATGGCGCTCACAGCGCTCGCCGGCCCCTGCATGAATCTGATTTTGGGGGTCGTCGGCGCCGTGATTCACGCCATTCTTTCCCAGGTCAGTCTGCGGGTGGGTTCGCCTCTTGTGCTGGAAGTGGTCATCGCGTTCTTTCAGCTGTTCACACAGCTCAATGTGGTGTACGCCGTTTTCAATATGCTGCCCGTCCCGCCCTTTGACGGCTCCCGCGCTTTTCTCATCTTTCTGCCCACCAAAGCCTATTTCGGCATCATGAAATATGAAAAGATCATCATGATCGTGGTGCTTGTCGGCTTTGCTACCGGCTTGCTCTGGACGCCGGTTGAGTGGATCGCGGGCGCTCTGATGAACGGGATCAACGCCCTTGTCGGGCTTATCTTTTAAAACCCGCCTTTTGGCGCGGGATACCTGAGAAAGGAGCCAACTTCATGGAAGACAATCGCCCCAGCTATCGGCTGGAAATGTTTGAAGGACCGCTCGATCTGCTCCTTTCGCTGATTGCCAAAAACCAGATCGATATTTACGACATTCCGATTGCCGAAATCTTCGATCAGTACACCGCCTACCTTGAAAAAATGCAAGAGCTTGACATGGAGATTGCCGCCGAGTTTCTCGCGATGGCAAGCCAGCTCATGCTGATCAAAAGCCGGATGCTTTTGCCCAAGGAAGTGGTGGACGGCGAGGAAATCGACCCACGGGAAGACCTCGTGCGCACCTTGCTCGACTACCGCCGCGCCAAAGAAGAAGCGCGCTTTCTCGGTGACCGTTACGCCCTCTATTTCGGCCGGTATACCAAAGAGACCGATGAAGTGGGCGTGGACCGCACCTATGTGGAAGAGCAAAAGACCGCTTATTTGCTGTCCGCCATGGAACGGATGATGGAGCGTTTTCGGCTGGAAGAGCGAATGCAGAACAAGGAGGCCTCCCAAACGCTTGCCTCCATTCTGACCCACCGCCCCGCCTCGATCAAGGAGCGCACGGCGAAAATCCTCACCTTTCTGCGCCAAAAAAAGCAGGCGGGCTTTCTGGAACTGATGACGCAATGCCGGACAAGAAGCGAAATTGTCGCTTCCTTCATGGCGGTGCTGGCGCTGATCGCCCGACAGAAGATCGAAACGCGCTATGAGGAAAGCGCGCCGGTTGACCCCGTCATCGTTCTTTTGGACGACGGCGGACAGGACGACGGCACACAGGACGAGCGCGACAGCCTCGATGTGTTCGGCTTCTGATCGATGAAAAAAGGATAAAAAAGCAAATGACAAACGAAACCAAGGATAGGAAAGAAGAGGATTTGCCGATGGAACCCATGAGCGAACGCCTGTCGGCGCTGGAAGCCGTGCTTTTTGCCGCCGGCTACCCCGTCCCCTTTGCCAGACTGGCCGCCATTCTCGGCTGTGAGGAAAGCGAGGCGCGCGAGGCGGCCCAAGAGCTTGCCGAGCGTTACCGCCGCTGCCTCGGCGGTATTCAGATTTTACTCTATGAGGAAGAATGTCAGGTCTGCACCCGGGAGGAATATGAAAGCTATGTGCGCGAGGCGCTGGGCATCAAGCAGGGCGGCAAGCTCTCCAACGCTTCTTTGGAAGTGCTGGCCATTGTCGCCTACCATCAGCCGGTGACAAGGGCGCAGATCGAACACATTCGCGGCGTGGATTCCACCTATGCCGTCTCCTCTCTGCTCATGAAAAAGCTGATCGAGGAAAAGGGAAGATTAGACGCGCCGGGGCGTCCGGCGCTCTTCGGCACGACGGCTGACTTTCTGCGCTGTTTCGGCCTTGCAAGCCTCTCGGATCTGCCGGACGCCGCCGGCTTTTTGACGGAGGAACAGTTGAGCCTGGATATAGCGGAAGAGCCGGACGGCGCAACCGTTTTGGACGAAACCGTCTTGGACGAAACCGCCTTGGACGAAACTGTCCCGAGCGAAAGCGCAGAAAGCGCCGTCTGATCGCGGACAGGCGCATCACAAAGTAAGAAAAACCGAAAGCGAGAGGGGGAAAAACCGTATGATCGGCTGGCTCATAGCGGGCGCCGTCCTTGCCTCGATCGCTTTGCTGCTCTCTTTGCGGCTCCACTTCCTTTTGCGGTATGACGGCGAGGTGACCCTCAAGGCGGGGTTTGCCTGCTTTCGGTTTGCCCTTTTGCCGAACAAACGCGCCAAGTTGAACGATCCCACGCTCTCCCCCCGCAAAAAGCGAAAACTTTTGCAAAAATTGCGGGCGGCGGAAGAGCGCTCGCTTGCGAAAAAAGAGAAAAAAGAAGAAAAAAAGAGACAAAAAAAGGCAAAACAGGCGGCCAAAGACGCCAAAAAGAAGAAAAAGAAGAGCGCCGCCCCCGAAAAAGCCGAGCCGGCAAAGAAAAAACGCTCACTGAAAGCCTCGCTGCGGCTGGTGATCCGGCTGGTCAAGCTCTTGCTTGACAAATTCGGCAAACATCTGCGGATCAAGGTTAAGAAGCTCCGGCTGACCGTGGCGACCGGGGATGCCGCTTCCACGGCGTTGGTTTACGGCGGCGTCAGCCAGAGCGTGGCCTATCTCCTCGCCCTGCTGAACCGCTTTTCCCGCCTGAAGGTGAAGAAAAACGCCCTTGCGGTCGGCGCCGATTTTTTAAGCGAAAAAATGACGGCGGAGATCCAAATTTCTCTCAGCGTCTCTCTGGCCGGATTGCTTGCCACGGCGCTTAGCGCCGGGTGGGCGTTTATCCGGGCGGTGATGGCCGACGCCAAAAAAGCCCCCGACGAACCACCCGCCGAAACGGCCGCCGCGCCTGCGGCGCCTGCGGGAACCGCTGTCAAAAAAGCCGGCAAGCGAGCGCCTAAACCCCTGCGTCACCCCTGAAGAACCACACCGCCGATTGATCCTTGGCGGCATAAGAAAGGAAGCATGAACGATGGAACAAAAAACCAAACTTGACGGCATGATCGATACCTCGCTGGAAAATCTGCGCAAAATTGTCGATGTGAATACCGTGGTGGGGGAGGCCATCAAAACCGATTCCGGCACGACGGTGATCCCGATTTCCAAGGTCTCTTTGGGCTTTGTATCGGGCGGCACCGACTTTGCTTCCAAAAAGGAAGCGCCGGCCGGCAATTTTGCCGGCGGGGGCGGATCGGGCGTGACCATTCTGCCGCTGGGCTTTCTGGTGGTCAAGGCCGACGGCGAAGTGGAGTTTCTCGCCGCCGATCTCAAAGGGTCGGAAAACGCCGCTTCGAGCATCGTGAATCTCATTGAAAAATCCCCCGATATCGTCGAAAAATTCAAAAAACTCTTCGGCGGCAAGAAAAAAGAGAAAAAGAACAAAAAAGACAAAGACCGTCCGGAGGAAGAGGAAAACGCCGGGACAGAGGCAAAAGGGGAAGAAGAGCCGACCCCCGACGGCAAAGACTGAACGCCCGAACGCCCGCCCCCGATGGGGGCAAAAAACATAAAAAGAACGATCATCTCATACAATGGCGGATAAGAACGCACTTGTGAGGTGGTTTTTCTTTGAAAAAAGTGGTTGCTGTTTTTTTAGCTCTTGTCACGCTGGCCGCCGCCGGCGGCTATGCCGTCAAGGACCATGCAGCAATGACCGACATGCCCGCCCCCATAGCACTTTCCGGCGCCGCGCCCGCGCTTTCCGCCCGCCGGGCGATCCTCTATTCGCCCGAGGACGGCGCTATTTTGTATGCCAAAAACGCCGGAGAAAAAGCTGGTATGGCCAGCACCACCAAAATCATGACCGGCTATCTCTGCGCCCAGGCGCTGCTTTCGGATCGCGAGAGGGTGGTCAAAGTGCCGGCCGAGGCCGTCGGGATCGAAGGCTCTTCGGCCTATCTTTCCGCCGGGGAAGAACTGCGTCTGCTCGATCTTCTCTACGCCCTGATGCTCCAAAGCGCCAACGACGCCGCCACGGCCATCGCCATTCTGCTTGCCGGCAGCGAGGAAGCTTTTGTGGAAGAGATGAACCGAACCGCCGCCTCGCTTGCGCTTTTCGACACGCATTTTACCAATCCGCACGGCCTTGCCGACAGCGAGCATTATACCACGGCGTATGATCTTGCGCGGCTGATGGCGGCCGCCATGGAAAACGAGCTTTTCGCTACGGTGGTCGGCACCAAGAGTTATCTTTCCAAAACCTCTGACGCCACCCGCAGTTTTGTCAATCATAACCGCCTGCTCTCCTCATGCGAGGGCGTTTACGGCGGCAAAACCGGCTTTACCAAGGCGACAGGCCGCTGTCTTGTCAGCTGTGCCAAGCGGGACGGAGTGGATCTTGTGGCGGTGACGCTTGACGCCTCCGACGACTGGAACGATCACGCCGCTCTCTTTGCCTACGGCTTTGCCGGCTATCGCCGGGTGGAATTTTTCAAGGCCGACACCTTTGAATATGCCCTGCCCGTGGTGGGCGGGCTTGCCTCCGAGGTGGTCTGCCGCAACGCGGGCGCGGCCTCGCTGCTCACCGCCGACCCCCTCGTGTATGCCGACGACGCGCTTGCCAAAGGCATCATTTCCTACGAGGCGGAACTGCCCGCCTTTGTCTATGCGCCGGTGACGGCGGGCGAGACGGTCGGGCGCATCGTGGTGCGCTACGGCGACAAAGAGCTGGCAAGCGTCTCTTTGACGGCGCTATCTTCGGTGGAAGCCCAGGCGCGCCCCTTGACCTTTTGGGAAAGGATCCGATCCTTTTTTACCGGCAAAACCGACTGAACGACAGCGAAAAAAGACGGCGAAAGAAATAACAACCTTTGAGGAAACACAAAATGCAGGAATCGATCAAAATTCAGAAATATCTGGCCGATTGCGGCCTTTTGAGCCGACGGGCGGCGGAGCGCGCCGTGTGCGAGGGCAAAGTGACGGTCAACGGCGAACTTGCCGCGCTGGGACAGCGGATTTTCCCCCAAAAGGACAAGGTGACCTATCTTGGCAAAGTTGTGGAAAAGCGGCGGGATTTTCACCCCACCTATCTCATGCTGAATAAGCCCGTGGGCTATGTCACCACCATGTCGGACGATAAGGGGAGAAAGACGGTGGCCGATCTTGTGGCGGATGTCGGCGTCCGCGTCTATCCCGTGGGGCGGCTGGATATGGATTCCGAAGGGCTGCTTCTCTTTACCAACGACGGCGAACTTGCCAACGCCCTGACCCACCCCAAACATCAGGTTCCTAAATTTTATGATGTGACGGTGGAAGGCCGTCTGCCCCGGGCGGCGCTTTTACGCCTTTCGGAGCCGATGGAAATCGACGGTCTGCCCATCGCGCCGGTGGAATGTCATCTGCTCAAACGCGGAGAGACCGCCAGCACCCTGCGCATGATCCTCTACGAGGGACGCAACCGGCAGATCCGCAAAATGTGCGAGCAGGTCGGCCTTGCGGTCAAACGCCTGCGCCGGGTGGCTGTCGGCAGTCTTACCCTCGATATCGGGCGGGGCAAATGGCGCTATTTGGATAAAGAAGAAGCCGATACGCTCAAGGCCGAAGCCGGGCTTTTGCCCGCCGACCGCCCGCGAACACAGGGAACAAAAAACGGCAAGACGCCGGGGGCGAAAAACGGCAAGACGCCGGGGGTCAACCCCGCGCGGCATTCGGACAAAAAACAAGGGAAGTGATTTTTTTATGCTGAGCATCCTGCCGATCGAGTCCAAGGAAGAGCAGGCGCGTCTTTGCGCGCTTTGCGATATCCCTTACGACGCCGAATCCTTAGCCTATGCCGCCTGGGAAGAAGGGCGCTTTTTGGGGGCGGCGCAGTTTCGCCTCACCGCCGGCCGGTGCGAATTGCGCGATCTTGCCTGCGCTCGCGGTGTGGACGATCGGGAGGCGCTCTTCATTATGGGGCGGGGGCTTTTGAATTTTGCCGACCGCGTCGGCTTTCACAGGGCTGTTGCTCCCTATCCCGAGCGCATTTTGCCCGCGCTGCTTAAGCAAATCGGCTTTCATGCCGATCCCGACGGCGTCTATGGCATGAATCTTGCCGGCGTTTTCGACAAGCATCACTGAATTTCGACACACTTTTACCATCGGCGACAAAAAAGAAAATTGAATATGGTAATTTTTACCAATTCCGAGGGTGAAACTTTGTTGGAAAAATATGGTAATTGCATCTTGCAGGAATTGGTAAAATATGGTAAAATGATGTCATCAAAAAATGAATCAGGAGTTACCGAAAACCATGGAATCTAAAGTAAAAATATTGATCGCCGATGAAAATCAGGATTTCCGCCGTGAAATGCGGGAAAAGCTGTCGCTTTTGGGCTATCGCGACATTTTGGAAGCCACCAACGGAGAAGACGCCCTTTTCCGCATCTCGAAAGAACGCCCCGACATTGTTCTCATCGATGTCTGGCTGTCGCGGGTGGATACCATACAGGTCATCAAGTCGGTGGCGGCGCAGACCTTCCTCCCCGAACAGCGCCCCTCGTTTATCGTTCTGTCGATGGTCAACAACCAGAACATTTTTTACGAGGCCACCGAGGCCGGGGCGGAATACTGTATGCTCAAGCCGGTGAACTATCAGAATCTCAACGAACGCATCATGCGGATCCAGGCGCGCAAAAAGAGTACGCGGGCGACATCGGCCGGCAGCCCCGCCTTAGGGCATGATTTGGAGTCGCAGGTGACAAAGATCATCCATCAGATCGGCGTGCCGGCGCACATCAAAGGGTATCAGTATCTGCGCACCGCCATCATCATGACGGTCAACGACAACGATGTGATCAATTCCGTGACCAAGATCCTTTACCCTTCGGTGGCCAAGCAGTACGCCACCACCTCCTCCCGGGTCGAACGCGCCATTCGCCACGCCATCGAGGTCGCGTGGGATCGCGGCGATGTCGACACCCTCAATTCCTATTTCGGCTACACGATCCAGAACAACCGGGGCAAGCCGACCAATTCCGAGTTTATCGCCATGATCGCGGACAACCTTCGCCTTTCCAATAAGTTCTCCTGACAGGCCATAAGCGGCGGGTTCTCTTTTCAAAAAAGAGCGCCCGCCGTTTTCTTTGGGTCTTGTGCCGGAAAAAAGACTGAAAAAGCGGAAAAAGGGAGAGCGCCGGATGATTTTCATGGTAAAATTGACCAAAACGCGAGGGAAAACGGACGGTTTTTGTGTTTTATGAGTAGAAAAGCAAAAAAACGCAAAAAAATCACAGGAAAGCCTTGTAAAAGCAGGATAAGTATGCTAAACTATATAGTAATCGGACTTGCGTATCCGTAATGAAAAAAGTAACTTTATGAGGTGAAAAGGTATGTCTATGTACAATAAGAAAACCATTGAAGACATCGATGTTGCCGGAAAAAAAGTGCTGGTTCGCTGTGATTTCAATGTCCCCATGAAAGACGGCGTGATCACCGATGCCAAGAGAATTGTGGAAGCGCTCCCCACGATCCGTTACCTGAAAGAGCACGGCGCCGCCGTGATCCTCTGCTCCCATTTCGGCCGTCCCAAGGGAGAATTCAATATGAAATATACCCTGGCGCCCGTAGCCGCCAAGCTGTCTGAGCTGCTCGGCGCGCCTGTGACTTTCGCTTCCGATGTCATCGGCCCCGATGCCAAAGGCAAAGCCGCCGCTTTGAAGAGCGGGGAAGTCATGCTCATTGAAAATGTCCGCTTCCATGCGGAGGAAGAAAAGAACGATCCCGCCTTTGCCAAGGAACTCGCCTCGATGGCGGAAGTCTATGTCAACGACGCTTTCGGCACCGCGCACCGCGCTCACGCCTCCACGGCGGGCGTGGCCGCCTATCTCCCCGCCGTCTGCGGCTATCTGATTCAGAAGGAAATCACCGTGATGGGCAAAGCGCTGGAAGATCCCAAGCGTCCCTTTGTCGCCATTTTGGGCGGCGCCAAGGTTTCCGATAAGATCGGCGTAATCAACAATCTGCTCGAAAAGGTCGATACCCTCATCATCGGCGGCGGCATGGCCTACACCTTTTTCCGCGCCAAAGGGCTTTCCACCGGCACCTCCATCTGCGAGGAAGACAAACTCGATCTCGCCAGAGAAATCATGGAAAAAGCCAAGGCCAAAGGCGTGCATCTGCTTCTCCCCGTCGATAACATCATCGGCCGCGAATATAAAGAAGATACCGTTTGTATGCGGATTTATTCCAACGCCATCCCCGACGGCTGGATGGGTCTTGATATCGGCGACAAGACGCAGGAACTCTTCTCCAAGAGTCTGATCGGCGCCGGTACCGTGGTCTGGAACGGCCCCATGGGCGTTTCCGAATGGGAGCATTTTGCCGGCGGTACGCGGGCGGTGGCCAAAGCGGTGGCCGAGTCGGGCGCCGTTTCCATCATCGGCGGCGGCGACTCTGCGGCGGCGGTCGAATCTCTGGGCTATGCCGATAAAATGACGCACATTTCCACCGGCGGCGGCGCTTCCCTCGAGTTTTTGGAAGGTCTTGATCTGCCCGGCATCGCCGCGCTGAATGACAAAGACTGAGGAGCGCGCCATGAGTTCGAGAAAAAGAAGACCCGTCATCGCGGGCAACTGGAAAATGAATATGACCCCCTCCCAGACCAAGACTTTTCTCGCCGAGGTGTACGAGAATGTCAAAGGGCGGCGCGGCTGTGATATCGTGGTCTGCGTACCCGCCATCGACATCCCGGCGGCGGTCAAAGCCTGCCAGGGCAAGAGCATCAAAGTCGGCGCGCAGAATGTTCACTTTGAAAAAAGCGGCGCGTATACCGGCGAAATTTCCGCCGATATGCTGGTGGACGCCGGCGTCAAATATGTGGTGATCGGCCACAGCGAA
>CANQXN010000006.1 GCA_947627815.1 uncultured Clostridia bacterium
TCTTCTGCCAAGTCCTTCATCAGCGCCAGCACTTCGCCCACCATTTCGGGGTCGAGCGCCGAGGTCGGCTCGTCGAAGAGCATATATTCGGGGTCCATGCAGAGCGAACGGATGATGGCGATCCTCTGCCGCTGTCCCCCCGAAAGGTTGCCGGGATAGCTGTCCGCTTTATCGGCAAGCCCGATGCGGGTAAGCAGCTTGAGCGCCTGTTCACCTGCTTCCTCTTTGCTTTTCAGCTTGAGCGCCACCGGCGCGGCGATGAGGTTTTTCATCACCGTCATATTGTGGAAAAGGTTGACATTCTGGAACACCATGCCCATTTTCCGGCGCGCCAAATTGATATTGACGGTGTTTTCCTTATAAATGGCGCGCATCCGGCCGGCGTAAGCCGCGCCTTCGAAGCGTTTCAGCAGGTCGTTTGCCTTGATATCCGCCACCAGCGCCGGGTCGGGGGCGGCGGGATCGACCGCAAGCCCCGCCGCTTTCGCCATGCGGCGGTAGGTTTTGGAGAGGGCGATGACATCGGGGTGGAGATAGGGATCCACCGGGGTCACGAGCTTGCCTTCCAGCCAGACCTCGCCGTAGGTCGGTTCGGCGAGCAGATTCATACAGCGCAAAAGCGTCGATTTGCCCGAGCCGGAGGGGCCGATAATCGCCACTTTTTCGCCTTTTTTTATGGTAGTGGAAACGGCTTTCAGGACCGAAAGCTTGCCGAAATTTTTATAGACATTTTTAATCTCGATCACCGGCGCGCATCCTCCTTTCCAAAAGCCGTACCAGGGCGGTCACGCCTAACACCAAAATCAGATAGACAAGCGCGAGCATCAGGTAAGGCACTATGTATTCATAGGTGCTGTTGGCAATGGTCTGGAAGGCTTTTGTCACATCCATGACGGCGATAAAGCTCACCACCGAGGTTTCCTTTAAGAGCATGATGAACTCGTTGCCCAGCGTGGGAACCACATTTTTGACCGCCTGCGGCAGGATCACCATCCACATGGTGCGGGGATAGCTCATGCCTAAGGCGCGGCCGGCTTCCATCTGTCCCTTATCGACCGAGAGAATCCCGCCCCGCATGATTTCCGAGACATAAGCGCCGCTGTTTAAGCCGAAGGCGATGGTCGCTTCCCAGAGAACCGGCAGAGAGGTCATCCCCAGCGCGGGGCGGAGAATGAAGTGAATGATCAAAAGCTGTACCACCATCGGCGTGCCGCGAAAGAGGGCAATGTAAATGTCGGCCACGCGCCCGGGCAGGCGATGGAACCACTTTTTGCCCGGCAGCAGTTTGAGCAGCGCCAAGAGGCTCCCCAAAACGATCCCTATAACCAGGCCGACGACCGCAATGATGGCGGTCGTCTTGAGGCCTTCTAAGATCAGCGTATAGGAACCTTTGGTAATCTTACTCCAAAATATTTCCCAAGCCGTCATGGTTTATTTTCCGTTGACAGAAGCGGCGATCATGATCGCGGGCTGTTTGTCGATGATCACGGCGTCGATCGTGCCGTTAGCCAGATCCTGCACGGCCAAAGCGCCCGTGGTGTAGCCGTTGGTCGTCAGGTTGGCAAAGCCGTCATAACCGAAACCGTCGTCACCGGCGGCATACATATAACCGGTCGTGCCGTTCTGCGCGCCGACTTTGAAGGAGGAAGACTGTGCTTTCAGCACAGCTTCGACATCCTCGGCGGTCTTGCAGCCGTCAAAGAGGGTGTTGTCGCCCTTGACGATTAAGACCTGAGCGGATTCGTAATATTCATCGGTAAAGTCGACCGTCTGTTTGCGTTCTTCGCTCACGGTGAGGCCGGCCATGGAGATGTCGCACTCGCCGTTTTTGGTAGCGGGAATCAGGGCTTCAAAGTCCATGTCGAGGACATAGAGGGTCTTGTTCAGCTTTTCGGCCAAGAGGGAGGCAATCTGAATGTCGATGCCGGTGAACTTGTCGCCTTCGTAGTATTCAAAGGGCGGGAAGTAGGCGTTGGTGCCGACCACAAGGTAGTTGTTTCTGTCGGAGCCGGTCGGAACCGAAGAAACGGGATTTTTGTAGGTAAAGGTGGCGGTGCCGTCAAAGAAGGAATTGATGATCTTGTCAAGCTCGCCGCTTTCTTTCAGGGAAGCGAGCAGCTCGTTGGCGGCGGTTTTCATCGCGGCATTTTCTTTGGCGACGGCGAAGGCATAGCTTTCGGCGGTCAGTTCGATTTCGGTAAAGACCTTTACTTTGTCGGCGTTGACGGTCGGGTTGTTGGTGTTACCGGTGTCGCCGCTGGTGCTGGTATTGGTGCTGCCGGCGTTGCTGCTGGTGCTGCTGTCACCGCAGGAGGCGATCATGGCAAGGGCGCCGACAAGCATCAGCACGGCAAGAAGAATCGAAAGAATTTTTTTCATGGCATATCAACCTTTCTCTGCCTCAGGGGTAGGCAAAAATTACATCTGGGAAAAAACCGGTACGATTCTATCATGCCCCGCCGCCCTTGTCAACGGCTTTTCCCAAAGATTCAAAATTTATCTTGTGTTTTTTAACAGAACATTCACACTTTTTGAATTTTTATGCATTTCATTCGGCGCATATTCACTGATCGTGCATAAAAAATGAATATTTGCCCCGTCCGCAGCCGTTTGGCGCAGGCGTCCGGCAGGGC
The DNA here is from genome assembly GCA_947627815.1 of uncultured Clostridia bacterium. Taxonomy (GTDB): domain Bacteria; phylum Bacillota; class Clostridia; order Oscillospirales; family CAG-272; genus RGIG1993. The sequence continues at coordinate 2,634 of CANQXN010000006.1, forward strand.
GTCCGGTGTGGGGCAGGGCAGGCGTCGGGCGGCGGGCGCGGGCGGACACGGGGAATACGGACGAGAGGGAAAAAGCGCCGGCGCTTGCTTGACAGAAGCGGCTCGGTATGGTAAACTGAGGCAGACATCGTTTTCAAACGGCGAGGAGGAGTTTTTATGAAAACCTATCTTTTCTGTAACGCCCATCTGGATCCGGTATGGCTCTGGCAGTGGGAATCGGGACTGGCGGAAGCGCTTTCCACCTTCCGCGCCGCCGCGAATTTTGTGGACGAATATCCCGATTTCAAGTTCAACCACAACGAGGCGCTGCTTTACGAGTGGATCGAAACGCACGAACCCGCCCTCTTTGAAAAGATCAAAAAACAGGTCAAAGAAGGCCGCTGGGAGATCGTGGGCGGCTGGTTTTTACAGCCGGACTGCAATATGCCCTCCGGGGAGGCCATTTTCCGGCAGGTACTGCGGGGCAGGCTTTATTTCTATGACAAATTCGGCAAAGTCCCGGTGACGGCGGTAAACATGGATTCCTTCGGCCACGCGCAGGGGCTGGTACAGATGCTGGCGCAGTGCGGCTACCGCTATTATGTGAACATCCGCCCGGGCAGAGGCCATTACGATTTCCCCGATGAGGATTTTCTCTGGCGGGGCTATGACGGCAAGTCGGAAATCCTCGTCCACCGCTCCGACAAGGGCTATAACTCGGTGTACGGGCAGGTGCATGAAGAATTGCCCCGCTTTATCGAGGAACACAAGGACAAAGAAACGGCGCTTTATCTCTGGGGCGTGGGCAACCACGGCGGCGGCCCCTCCCGCGTCGACCTTGACGATATTGCCGCCATGAAAGAGGCGGGCACCGATCTGGTTCACGCGACGCCGGACGAATACTTTGCCACGGTGGATCGCGCGGCCTGTCCCGTGGTGGCGCGGGGACTCAATACCCTCATGGAGGGCTGTTACACCTCGCTTATCCGCATCAAGCAGAAGCACCGGCGGCTCGAAAACGACCTTGTCATGACCGAGATCATGGCCTCTCATGCCTCGGCGGCGGGGCTTGCCCCCTATGACAAGGACAAGTTAGACGACGCCTGGCGCGACCTCCTTTTTTCGGAGTTTCACGACGCGCTGCCCGGCTCCTGCATCCAGCCGGTGGAAGAGGATATTCTGCGGATGCTCGATCACGGGCTGGAAATCACCAACAAGCTGAAAGCGGGCTGTTTTCTCGCCCTTTGTGCCGGCCAGGAGAAGCTTAAAGACCCGGACACCCTGCCGCTTTTCGTCTATAATCCGCATCCTTTTCCTTATACCCAGCCCATCGATCTGGAGTTTGTCCTCCCGCGCCAGCTCTGGCACAAGAAGTTTTCCGACCCTGTGGTCTATCGCGGCGAAGAAAAATGCCCCTCCCAGCAGGCGAAGGAATCGGGCAACTTCTATATGGATTGGTGCAAGCGGGTGATCTTCACTTCCGAGCTGCCCCCTTGTTCCATGAGCCGGTTTGACATTCATTTTGACCTCCTCGAGCAAAGACCCGCTCCCGTCCTGACGCCCGACCGGCAGGGAAAACTCAGGATAACGACCGCGAAAGGAGAAGTGGTGATCAACTGCCGCACCGGGTATGTGGACAGCTATGTGGTGGACTGCAGGGAATATCTGAAGCCCGGCGCCTTTGCCGTCAATGTCCACACCGACGCCTTCAACTGCTGGGAAGGCAAGGGCGCTTTGAATGTCTACGAGCCTACCGGCCGGTTTCATCTGATGACGCCGGGGGAAGCCACCGACTTTGCCGGCGTCAAGGGAAGTCTGGTACAGCCGGTGCGCGTGACCGACGAAGGAGAAGTAAATGTCGCGGTAGAAGCCGACTTTGTCTATGGGCATTCCCGTCTGGCCATGCGCTATCTTGTCGATAAGCTCACGGGCGCGTTGGATCTCGAACTGCGGCTCTTTTACGGCGAGAGCGAAAAGCGCCTGAAGCTCTGGATCCCCACCGCGCTCACCGAAGGAGAGCACATCGGGCAGACGATCTTCGGCAGAGAGGTGCTGAAGCGCTCCTATGCCGATGTGGTTTCGCAGGCATGGCAGGCGGTGGCGGACGAGACATCGGCGCTTCTTGTCAGCGACGACGGGGTGTACGGTTCCAACTTCTACGACGGCGCTCTGGCGGTGACGCTGGTGCGCTCGGCGGGCTACGGCGCGGGCAATTCCGCCTGGGGCGAGCCGTTTCACGAACCCATGTTTCAGCCTCGGATGGATCAAGGGGAGCGGCGTTTTCGCTTCCGTATCGAAGCCGGCGAACGCGCGCGTGTGCTGCTCGCGGCCGACAGGACGGCGGCCATGTTCAACCGCCGCCCCTATGCTTTGGTCTTTTGTCCGCCCGGCGGCGGCAAAAAACCGGCGCCGCTCTGCGCCGTGGAAGCCCCGAATGTCACGGTGAGCTGTTTCAAACGGAGCGAACGGGAAGAAAACGCCTATATTCTGCGGCTGTTCGAGGCGCAGGGCATCGCCACAGAAACCCGGGTGGAACTGCCCCTGTTCGCGCTCTCGTTTTCCCTGACGCTGGCGCCGTTTGAGATCAAGACCTTTCGCATCACGCAAGGCAAAGCCGAACCCACCGACATGCTCGAGGGCGCCGTTCCCCTCCCGCCGGCGGGAGAGGGCAGGTAAAAAGAACCGGACGGGGATCGAAAAGGGAACCCCGTCCGGCGTTTTCTGCCCAATTTTTGCCCACAGGGGGCAGTCTGAGCCGAAAAAAAGCCTTTTTTTAGAAAAACGCCCGCCTTTTCGGCGGTTTTTACAATGACGCCGAATTGACAAACCCCGGGCGGCATGTTACAATTAAAAATAGCAGTCGTGGCGTAACGCTGCGACGGACGGTTATTTTCAGGAGGAATCTACACATGAAACAAGTTTTTGCGGCCTTGCTTGCCCTGCTTCTTTTGACGCTCTGCATGGCGCTTGTCGCCTGCGGCGGCGAAACTTCATCTACCCCGGCGGCGTCGTCCGCCCCGGCGGAAAGCTCTACCGAGCCTGACGCCACCACCGACCCCGCCTCGTCCGAGGCGCCGATTTCGACTGCGGCGCCCGAGACCACCGAAGCGGGCGATGATCCGGTCGTGCCGGACGCTTACAGCCTGCACATTCCCTACGGCAAAGCCGCCGTGGACGGCGTCCGCGAGGAGGCTTGGGAGAACGCGGCGCGCGTGCCGGTCGATCAGCCAAAAAAAGACAATCCTTCCGGCGATGTGGAAGTCTATGCCAGCGTGATGTGGGACGAAGAGGGGCTGTATTTCCTCTTTGAGATCACCGACCCCGTCATTTCCCAGACCGGCAGTCGCGGCGACTACAACCTCGACAGCATCTATCTCTATGTCTGCGAGGATATGGAAACATCCGCCGGCTCTTTTGACAATTTCGGCTACGGCGTCTATCAGTTTGCCCTGATCAATAAAGAACAGGAAATGCTCCCGCGTTACGGCATCGCGTCCGAGGTCGAAAACGCGACAAGCGCCTATACCGTGACCGAAACCGGCCTTATCATCGAATTCTCCTATACCCCCACGATCTTCCCGGTGGCGGCGGGCAACGAACTCTTGATCGATTTCCAATATAACGATGCCGCAAACGGCACGCGCAACGGCGCGCTCGGTTGGTACAATGCCACCGACACCAACGCCGCCCCCTATCTCTGGGGCATGGCCGTCCTGCTCGAGCAGGGCAAGGTTTCGCCCGAATCCTGACCTCTTGTTTTTGACAAACGCAAAGGAGCTTTTATGTCCTCAATGAAAGACAGAATGCACACCGAGGAAATCTATTTTCCCGGTGACGACGAGATCATGACCTGGCAGACCGCCTGCCTCGACCGGCTCTATGATTTCAATCAGACAAGGCCGACCGAGGGCGAAAAGCGGCAGGCGCTTCTCAAGGCAATGTTTGCGGAAATCGGCGAGGGTTGCTATATTGAGCCGCCGCTGCACGCCAATTTCGGCGGCGCGCATGTGCATTTCGGCAGTTTCGTGTACGCCAACTTCAACCTGACGCTGGTGGATGACACGCATATTTATGTCGGCGATCACACGATGTTCGCGCCGAATGTTGTGGTGGCGACCGCGGCGCATCCGATTCTGCCCGAACTGCGCGAAAAAGGCTATCAGTATAACCGACCGGTGCATATCGGGAAAAACTGCTGGATCGGTGCGGGGGCAATTCTCTTGCCCGGCGTCACCGTCGGGGATAATACCGTGATAGGCGCCGGCAGCGTCGTTACCAAAGATTTGCCCGCCGGCGTTGTCGCCGTCGGCAATCCCTGCCGCGTCCTGCGCGAAATCAGCGATTATGACAGGGAATACTATTTCAAAAACAAAAAAATCGATTGGACCATCCTTTGAGACTCCCCCTTGGAACCCCCGCTAAGAACTTTTCTGAAAAAGGAAAAAGGTGTTGCAACAAAAAAGACTGCCGTTTTTGCGGCAGTCTCTTTTTTACGCCTGTTTATTCTCTTTGTTAGGGGAAAGAATGTTGTGAAAATCGAGTTTCCATTTGCCATCGATCTTGTCAAATCGGTTCCAGAGCCACAAAAGATAGCCCAGCGCCACAAAAACGACCAGCAGCCCCAGCACCCAGAACAGCACGCCGCTGTAACCAAGCTCGTTGACATTCAGAAAAAAGTAGGGGTATTCAAAATCGGGGATGACGGCGCCGAGGAGGAAGATGTAACCCACATACACAAGAGGAATGATCAGGCTGTAAAGCGGCGCCAGCACCGAGATCGTCCGCTTCTTTTCAAAGAAAATGTAGTCCAAAATAAATAAAAGCGGCGCTAAAAAGTGATAGGACATGTTCCCGATGTTGCGCCAGTAAGTCGCCTTGAGCGGGGAATCCAATAAAACAATGACCACAAGGAAAGTGACGAGGATCATCACGACCGTCATGAATTTAAAGGTTCGGATTTTGCGGTTGTAGCCTTCGGTTTCGCCGGTGCGCACCCGCTTGACCGTATCGGCCAGCACGATCACCGAGACGACAAAAACAAAATAGTTGCTGATGTTGGTGTAAAATTTCAAAAAGCCCCAGCTGAAAGTGCTGCCGCCGTCCTTGCCGATATAAAAGATCCCGACCGACAGCAGCACCGAAAACGCCGAGACCACACAGAGAATGACGCGATAAATCAGCTGCGTCACAAGATTTTTGTTCATATGACCCTCCCATGCAACAAAAGAAGCGCCCGGCACTTGCGCCGGCATAGCCGTCGCCCGCCCGCCCGCCTGTCGCGCCAGCCCGGCGGCGTCACTCTCGCGCTCAACGCGCCAGCGCTCGCGACACCCCGGCAAAGCGTCCCATGCTCGCCCGGCGGCACTTCTTTCCTTTACGGTTTTGTATTATACATCAGCCGAAAGCATTTGTAAATCGGTTCGGACAAATTTTTCAAAAAAATTTTAAAAACTATTCAAAAATACGGTAAATTGTTGATTTTTTCAACCATATGTAACTCAATTTTTAAAAAATCTGTCGCCATTTGCGGCAAACAAGCCGTGCGGCACCATGTGTACCGTGAAAAACAAAACCGCAAAAAGGGAAGGGGAAGCGAATGTTTTCGCTTCCCCTTGAGGCGCGTGGGATGCCATGCTCGCATACAGGACTTCTCAATGATAGGTGGGTGATGTTCCAATTGTAAGATTGTCTTTATGTCCTTTGGTGGAAGAGTTATAATCTGCCCCTTGAAGAAAAGCATATTGCGGCGCGTAAATCCGATAATCTGCCATTTGTGTTCCATTCGCTTGCCCGCTTACAGTTCCTTGTACATTTTTTCCTACTAATCCGCAAGCAAAGCAAATGCCCTTAGGATAGGTGTCTCCGACCCATCCCATGCCCTGAGCATCATGGTCAAGTTCAATCCAAGCGCGAATATTAGCATTTACCGTTCCTTGTTCGACCGTGGACGAATTGTATCCTGCAATTCCGCCCGCCAGACAAGTTTGCACCATGTTCTCTGCTGTCACAAGCATATTATAGAGATTGGCTTCCACATTACCAGAGAAGGCACAGTTGGAAATCCGCCCACTGTTTGATCCTGTAATGCCGCCAGCATAAACGCACATCAACAAATTGCCCGTCCATTTCGATGTTCCAATGTCAAAACTTTGACTGATCCAAGTTTTCCAGTTTTTTGAACCTCGTACAATATCTCGCGGGTCTTCGTTGTATTTGCTCTGGAATTTATCGGCAATATTGCTGGAGTTTGCAATTACTGTCGTATCATAAACATGGCAATTCTCGATGGTACCTTGATTGATACCTACTATACTGCCACAGTATACATTGATATTTGCGTTTTTAAATTCTGGCGAAGCAACAAATTGACTGTTTCTGATGTTCAAATTTTTTATTGTGCCTTTATTGGTTCCAAACAAGCCTGCACTTACTGAGGTATTTGTGGCTTCTATTCGCACTTTGACATTGAGAATAGAGAACCCATTGCCGTTGAGATTGCCGCTGAATGTTGCAAGCGGTGTATATGCGATTTCTGACAGATCGATATTGCCTATCAGAATGAAATAGGCATCCGGGTGAAGTTTGATGTTGGCAAAATGTTGTGCGGTTTTGATACGATAAGGTTTTTCGGCCGTCCCATATCCGGATTCAAAGTTGACATTATCGCCATCTGCTTTCCAATCCGCATACAATGTGATGTTTTTCGTTGGTGTATAGGGGGAAGTGACCTTTGTTCCATCGGAAGTTTTCCAATAATTGAACAAATATCCATCCCTTACGGGCGTAGGTAGCTCTATCGATTGTCCCGGTTCAACTTCTTTGGCAGCTATATTTGATCCACCATTGGAGTTAAAAGAAACCTTAATGGGTTGATATTTTTCTTTGGCGGCTAAAAGTGCATCATAATTTCCCACAAGATTGCGCTGTGAAGTAGATAATTGCTCATAGGCTGTTGATGCTTTGCTCATGGAAGAATAACTATTGATGCCTTGTATTAGTTCCACCACAGCGTATGCCGCATCAAAATCCGCCAACGCATCGGCGTTCCCAACTCTTTTTTGCAAAGTCGGACTTAGCGCTTCAAAAGCGAAATTCGCTTGACGAATGGCGGAGCTGCTATTAATCGTAATTATTTTGATACTATCGATCAATTCGACAATACTGTATATTTCTCTTGCATTTTGCAGCAAGTTATAATTGGTTACTTTGCCTCGTTGCTCTTCATTTAAGGCAAGGTAAAGATTTTCGGCGGCAGAAATATCTGACATGCTGTCAATTGTAATCAAATTGAGTTTGGCAATGGCGGTAACGACCGCATATATCTGTTGATCTTTCTGTACATCATATGCCGCTCTTGCGTCTTTCAGTTTGCTATAATTGCCCACTTGTTTTTGCTCTGTAGCAGTCAATGCCGCATACGCGAGTTCGGCTTGCATAATAGCCGATTCATTGCCCGATGAAGCTTGTCCGATTTTTTCGATCAATTCAACCACCGAATAAACTTTTCTTGCGCTTTCCAGGACGGAACGGTTGGTTACTTTGCCTCGCTGTTCTTCCTTTAGGGCATAATAAAGATTTTCGGCGGCGGAAATATCTGACATGCTGTCAACCGTGATTGAATTTAATTTTGTAATCGCCTTGATCACATTATAGACCAATCTTGCGTCTTGCAACTGCGAATAATTGTTGACGCGAGCGCGCAAATCGGGAGACAAGGCGTTATATGTCTGTTCGGCCTGTTCGATCTGTGAGCCGCTGTTTTCTGTCACGGTTCCTATCCGATTGATAAGGTCAATGAGAAAACTCACATCATAGGTATTGCGCGCTTCACTCAAAGCGGCGTAATTGCTTACCATTGCTTTTTGTTTCTCGGTTAAAGCGGCATACGCCTCTTCTGCGCTCTCGATGGCACCCTTGCTCTGCAAAGAAACCGAGCCGATTTCCGAAATGCGTTTCATGGTATTGAACACGGCGCGGGCATCGGTCAACGCTTCGGCGTTGGCTACTTTCGCTTTTTGCGTTGCATCCAGCGCGTTAAAAGCGCTTTCGGCCGCTTGGATATCGGCTTCGCTCTGGAGCGTCACGGTGCCGATGCGGTCGATCGCAGTTACCGTCGCATAAATGGCGCGGGCAACTTGCAGATCGCGGCTGTTCGTTACCAAGCGCTGCTCTTCGGGAGAAAGGTTATTGTAGAGTTGTTCCGCCTTTTCGATGACGGAAAGACTGTCGATGGAAATATCACCGATTTTATCGATGAAATAAATGACTTCTTCGACCCGATTCCGCGTATACGATTGGAACGAAATGTTGGGGTATTCATGGGTGAGCGCGTTGTACAGATCGGCTTCCACGGTGGGAATATAAACGACAAGCTCGTCCGAAACATCGGCGAACGCGCCCGCGCCGATTTCAAGATTCGTGCCGCTGTCTATATAAACTTCTTTGAGATGGGTGCAGCCACGGAAGGCGTTGGCGCCTAAATAGGAAAGTCCTTTTAATGTGATGCGCTCAAGCGAAATACAGTTTTCAAAAGCGCTTTCTCCGACGGTGAGCCCGCTGCCTGCATCCTCAGCCGCCGCAAGCGCCACTTCGGAACCGGCGTCCCAAAAAGTGACGGAAGACAAATTTTTGCAGTCGGCAAACGCATTTTTGCCAATCGAAACCGTTGTGCAAAGAAAAGTCACGCTTGTCAGATGCTTATTGCCGGCAAAAGCGCCCTCGCCGATGGTCCTGACGGATGCGGCCAGCTTTACGGTTTTAAAGTTGCCGCTTGTGAGCGCCTCGTTGCCGATTGCCACAATCGGATATTCGTCATATGTTTCAACATTGAGTTCGTCTGGCGACATAAAGCCGAAAAAGAGGCCTGTTCCGTCCAATGTTGCCTGACCGTTTTCCACATCGTATTTCAGCGGGTGTGAATAGTCCCAATAGCCAAACGCGCCGCCGGCGAGAATGGCCAAAGCGCAAATAACCGCCAAAACTTTCTTGAAAGTTCTGATGTTTTTTGTTTTTGCTATGTATTTGTCGTAATTTGTTCTGTCAAACCCGGAGGCGTCTTTGGCATAGTGCGCATTTTGCACTCTGCGGATCCGCTGCTGGAGCATCGAGTCTTTTCCCGATTCCGCCAAAGCGCGTGCTTGATTAAACTCATCGATTTTGTCCAATTTTCTTCTGCTTGTTACAATATCATAATCGTCAAAGGCTTTCAGTTTGCAGCGCAGAAGTCCCCAATAGGCCACCGCGTTGTTCGGATCGAGGCCGTTTACTCTTTGGAATACGGCCTTGGCCTTCTTGAATTTTCCGTTCAAGAGATAGCTGTTGCCATTTGTTAACAATTCGGCAATATTGGCATCGTCACAGATCTGCCCTACCCGCTTTTTTACATTCTTCTGCCACGGATCAACTCCGACAACCAGCATTTGTTCATCGCGCATAGCGGGATCGGGGAGATCATAGGGGTTGATATTTTTTCCGACGACAATGATTTCTTTTTGCGAATCGGAGTGCTGCCAATAGAGAAAGCGCTTCCACTCATTGCGCACCCAAGCGGAATTCATGTTCTCAAGCGAGGACGCAAAGAGAATCATGCATTTCGCACTTTTTAATGCCGCGTAAATATGCGGTTCCCAACCCGCCTGATTACCCTTCAAAACTTTTTCATCGTAGAAAATTTTATAGCGTTTTCCGGCTTGCTTTTTTCTGAGGGTTTTATAGCATTCTTGGGCCCATTTTGCATCTTCACCGCCCGATTTATAGCTGATAAAGACATCATATTTGGGGATATTTCTGGCGTTTCTGAGGACATTTTGACGGATCGCTTCGACCTGATCCATCTCCCGCTTTAATCTTTCCGGCAAATTATTATAATACTGAGAATAAGGGAGAGGGGTGTCCGTTTCCGGGTCAAGAAAAGTCGCTGTATATTTTCCTTCATCGTTTTTTAAGTAAACGATCTTGTATTTTGCCAAAATGGCGCAGCGATTTGCCTCCGCATTCATGGGATTGCGCTGTAAAACCTTCTGACAAAGAAAAAGCGCTTGGTTAAAGTCATACTGTTCGCGCCGATAGTTAGCGTTATCAAGATTGACAATATCTTCTTCGTTCAAATCGGATCCGGCGCCTTCCGATAGGGCACCGCAGGAATCGCAAATATAAAAGCCTTCCGGCTGTTGCTCGAAAAAACCACCGCAATTGGGGCATTTGATTTGTCTCATGTCTTTATCTCCTTACCATATCAATCTGAGCTGTTTTTTGACTCGCTCTATGAATTGCTGAACAATATCTCCCGGGACAGCATAGTTCATGCCCTTGGTATCGCTGCCGTCCGCCTTGAGCCTTGATGAACAGATGGTGCCGATCACGAGCCCTTTTTCATTGAAGATCGGGCCGCCGGAGTTGCCGCCGTTGATGGCGCAATCGGTCATCAATAACTCTTTGCCGTCTAAAACTCTTCTTTTGTCGCTCACAATTCCGCTTGTGATGCAGGTTCCGTCTCCTAAGGAATTGCCGATGACATATACTTTTTCTCCGTTTCTCACACGGGAAAAAGATTCAAAGGCCAGTGCTGTCGCCCCTTGAGGCAGTCTGGCAAGCTGAATCATTGCCAGATCGACGCCGTTGCCGTGCCCCGCTTTGTCATCCGCCAGTGCAACGACCGCGGCGGGCACTTCACATCCGCAAATCCTGACTGCCATTTTTTGGCATGGCTGCCCGGTTTCGTCTGCCGCCACATGGGCGTTGGTAATGGCAAAGCCCCTTTGGGAAATCAGATACCCCGAACCTGCCCATGCGCCTTTTCTTCCCGCCGCCATGATTTCCAAAATGCCGTTGATGTTTTTATCAAAGACATCCACGCCGCTGTCGCTTCTCGGCATTTCGGGAATCGCCTGTTTTTTGAGGGCGGGGACGAGTTCCTCTTTGCCGAAGGTGGCGCCGCAAAACTGGCATTCGTATTCGCCGTTTCCGTTCTCGGTACAGACGCCGCCGCATTGCTTGCATTTGAGTGCCATACGCTTTTCTTCTCCTTATTTTTACCGTTTTCTTCTGTTCAGGGGTTACGGGGTGTCGTCTTTTCCCGTAAAGTCAAACGGCAGATCCTCCGCTTTGATCGTTGTGATCTCCTGGTCGGACGGAGAGGAAAGATGCGCCACTCGTCCCGATTGCCGCGTGACGATCGTCTCAAACAGGTTTCGCACATCTCTCCCGTTGCCGAAATTCTTGTCGCGTTTTTGATAGAGGTCGTTGAAATAGCCGCGGAGCGAGAGCCGCGCTTCTTCGTCCAGCGTGTATTGGTGCTTGGCGCACAGTCCCGCAAAAATGTTGTAAAGCTCGTCGCCGGTATAATCGCTGAACTGAATAAAATTCTTGAACCGCGAGCGAAGTCCCGGATTGGAGGAAATAAACTTTTCCATCGGCGCGTCATAACCCGCCACGATGACAACCAGGTTGTCCCGCTTGTCTTCCATTTCTTTCAGGATCGTGTCGATGGCTTCCGGCCCGAAATCGTTCGTGCCGCCGTTGGCGAGGGAATAGGCCTCATCGATGAACAAAACGCCCCCGTAAGCCTGTTTCAGGACCTCTTTGGTTTTGACGGCGGTCTGCCCGACATAGCCGGCGACCAGTCCGGCGCGGTCCACTTCAACAAGCTGTCCTTCGGAGAGAATGCCGAGCGCGCAATAGATCTGCGCCATCAGACGGGCGACAGTGGTTTTGCCTGTGCCGGGATTGCCCATAAATACCATGTGGTAGGACATGTCAGGGACGGACATGCCGCGTTCTTTGCGCATCTGAAAGACTTTGATCTGGTCGACCCAATCGCAGACCTGGCTCTTGACGCGGGAGAGCCCTTCTAACTCGTTTAAGCGCTTGAGCGCTTCTTCCAGAGAAATTTTTTCGCTCCGCTGAACGGTAACGGCTTCTGCCTTTTCGCTTCCGCCCGCCGCGGCTCTTTTGGGTACGGTGATGCTGTCCGCCATTTCGATGAGGCTTTTGGCTCTTGACAAGCGGGCTTTTTGGAGTTCACCCTGACTTTCTTTTGCCATTTTGAGCATCTGCTCGGCGGCGAGCAGATAGTACCGTTTGGCAAGGAAGCGGTCGCCATTGTCAAAGCTCTCTTTCGCCTTGCGGTAATACAGGTCAAACGTTTCGTTGAGTATGTTAAGATTCGGCATTTCTCATATCATCCCATCGCTTGTGAAAAAACATTTGAATAAAAAACATCTGTCGTTTCACTCCGCCATTTTTTTCTTCAGCGCTTCCAGCTCTTTTTCAATTTCGCTTTCGGTAGAGCCTTCCATGCTTGCTTCGTTGGTCATGAGGGTTTCGATCTCCGCGTTGTCCTCGGCGCTTTCCGATGTGTGGGCGGAGAAGGAAGATTCTGTCTCGTCCATGAATTCTTCCATCTGTTCGGCCTGGACTTCAACCCCCATCATCGCCTCTTCGAATTGCCGCTGAACTTTTTTAAAGTCCGATTCTTTGGAGAGCTTCATCATGTCCTTGCTGAGAGCTCCCATGCCCGCGAGAAAGTCTGCTGTCATTTGGGTCATATCCTTCATCTGGGATGTGATTTCGAAGTTGAGTTTCATCTCATAGACGCGCCGCTGCTGCGTGATTGTCATCTTGAGCCCCGAAAGAGCCAGGTTATACTGCGCGGCGAGCCCGCGCTGTTTGGCCTGTTTCCCCGCCTCTATGTAAGCCTGCTTTTGTTTTTCGAGCTTTTGAATCTGCTTATCCATTTCGCTGATCGTCCGCTTGATCAGCATCCTTTTTTCCACTTCTTTTTTTGAAACGCCCGCCATGCTCACTCCTCCGTGCTGTCTGCTTCTTTTTCGTGATTTTCCGAAAACATCTCCTGCTCGGCTTCCACCTGTTCTTCTGTCTCAAACATGGCGAGAAGCTCGTCGTCTTGCGAACTCATGCCGTAAATGCTTTCGTTCTTTTCATAAGCGTCCTCGACCGCGCGGAAGGTTTCGTCGGCGGAGGTGAGAATGTCTTCCGATGAAATTCTGGTCCCGAGTGTCTTGTTGAGAAATTTGGCCAACCCTTTCTGGTCTGCCAGCAGATTGCCGAGCGATACTTTCGCCGTGTTTTTGAAGAATTGATTGTCATCGATGGCCGTTTTCAGTTTTTGTAAGAGCTGGATGTTGTACATGAGATACATCGCCCGCTGCACGCTCTGCTCCCGATCGGTTTTCAAGGCGTTGATCTTTTTGGCGTAGAAAAGTTTTACCTCTCGGGCTTTTTCGGCTTTTCCCTTTTTCATCAGATCGTCGATCTTCTTTTGCTTTTCGCCCAAGCCGTCTTCAATCGCTTTCGATTCCTGCTCCAATTTGCAAATGGCATCGACAACTTCTTCTCGGGTCAACTTATCAAATTTGTTCTTAAAGGGCCACATCGCTTGCTCCTACTTACAGTTTCGCGTTTCTGTCAACGATGGCAAGATCGAGCTGCAAAAGGGCGTTGTCGATCTTCTTGCCGGGTTCGCCGTCGGTTTTGACCAGCGCGATTCTGACATCCTGGATCAGATTCTGAATTTTTTTGTCGAAATCATAGATTTTGCTGTCTTCCGAGGGAATAAGATATTTGATCTTTTCCTTGATGTCCCGGAGCTGCTTTGTCAGCGTCTCGTTGCTTTCTGCCAGGAGAATCAAAGCATCAACCGTCTTTTCGTTTTCGCTGATGAGTTCTCTGTCATTACTGACTTTCAGAGAAGCTTTTTTTCTGCCGAATAATCCCATGGCTTGTACTCCTTTTATTTCAATTTATTTCCGCAGGTGGAACAGAAGCTCGCGCTACTGTCGTTGTCTTTGCCGCAATGTGGGCAAACGATCGTATCTTTTGAGGCGCGCCTCCCACACAAGGGACAGAAGGTATCCGTGTCGGTCAGATCGTGCCCGCAGTGGGGGCAGCGCGTTGTCTTTTGGTTCTTGTCCCCGCCGTTGGGGTGCCCAACGCGCTTGAGAACCTCATAATAGGCGGCTTTGTCTTCCTGTTCGAGCTTGCGGAGATACTTTTCGCGTTCCCACTGCTTATCGTCGAGTCTTTCAAGCTCGGCAAGGTCTTCCTTGATTTTTTGCTGTTTTTTCGTCTCTGCTAACGCTTCATCAACGGCGTTCTTGTCGCTTTCTGTAATGGCAAACGCGGAAATGATGAACCGCTGGAAAGTACATCCCCAAGTGTTATCGAGATAAGGCCCCAATTCTGCCCAGATTTCTTTTGCAATCTCTTTGCGGTATCTGTCGAACTGATCATAGGTGAGGTTTAATTTTTCTACCGCCTTTAAAAAGCAGTCTGCGAAATCATCGATAATGACAGCTCTGAAACGATTGCCGAATTCTTTCACCGACAGTTCCTTTCGTACGCCAATCACTTTTTTGAAAAACTGCTGAGGGTTGGTAATGCTAAAATCCTCGAGACTGCCGCTTGCCCCAACCTCAATCGCGCGGTTGCTGTTCGGGTCTCGGTAGGTGATTTTGTTTTGTGTTCCCCAGTTTATGGGGGGATTGGTACCTGCCATATAGATTACATCGACCGAGAAGCCCTGCTTCCAAGCTTTTATCTCGGATTTGTCGTCAAAGATACGGATCGGGTCTTTGCCTTCCTTGTAAAATCTGATGTCGCTTCCGCCTTTTATGATGTAAACGCTGTATCCGTCATGAGGTTCGACATACGCATGCTTGTCAACAATTTGGTCTGAAACACGGACAAACATTACTTGATTGTCGTTCAAGTCTGCGTGGCAGAATTCCTGGTTCAATTTGATGATCTGTGGCTTCTTTCCAAACATAAATAACCTCCAAAAATCTCATGTCTATAGTAATAAAACAACCGCAGAATATGGTATTCTATGGTTCGCAAAAGTTTTTTTGACACGAAAAAACTGTAACTGTGGCGTTTTTGAAAGTTTTTTCGGGAATTTTGGAGAAATTTGCCGGCAATACTTGACAGGAAAACGCAAATAGAGTAAAATGGTGTACATAGAATACCATATTCTATGTACCGAACGCGGCCGTCAGCAGGCCGCCTTTTTTATTCTCCGAGAAGCTGCCCGACTTTGTTCATCATTTCGGTTTTATGTTCCATGAGAGAATGCGTATATCTTCGCAGCGTGATCGAGGGATCCTGATGCCCCAAAATCTCGGACAGCGTTTTTACATCCACACCGACTTCCAACGCCCGTGTCGCAAAGGTATGGCGTAATGCGTGAAAGCCCTTATGCCGGATATGGAGTTCCTTGAGCAATCTCTCAAAGGTGCGTTGATAAGACCGCACTTGCGCTCCCCATGCCGTTTTTCCGATGACTACATAGTGGCTGTTTGTTTGTCTTTTCAATACTTTCATATATGTGACAATCTGCCGCGGGAGCGGGATCGTCCGTTCGGAACTTTTTGTCTTTGTCGTGTCGATGGCTTTGATATAGTGATGATCTTCCCATTTGTCATAACAAGACTTGGTAACCGATAGGGTTCCCTTTTGCAAATCGACATCTTCCCAAGTCAAAGCAAGCAATTCTCCGATGCGCAGGCCGGAATAGAGTGCAAGTAAAATGCCGAATAAATAAGGCTTTTCGTGATTCAAAACATAGGTTTCGATTCTTTTCTGCTCTTCTTTGGTAAAACAGGAAACCGTTTGAGCTCTGATTTTCGGACGGACAAGGGCATTTCCGTATGGTTTGTCTATGATGCCGAGCAGAACGCCTTTTTTCAAAGACGATTTGAGAAGTGAAATGATAAAATTGATGCTGTTTGGCGCGAGTTTTTGTTGCGAGAGCGATGCCGAAAACTTCTGTAATTCGACCGCCGTAAGCGCGTTTACATCGCACGCTCCGAGCGCAGGCAGGATGTATTTTTCAACTTGCTGTCGGTATTTTAGATAGGTTCTTTCCTTTGTTGATGCCTTGACATAAAACTCCAGCCAATCGTCTAACCATTCGTTATATAACATTAGCGACCTCCTTGTGTTTTAAATAAAATAATACATCGTTTGGCCAAGCGATGTATCTTTTTTATTAAAACGCAAAAAGAGCCGACGCGTCAACCCCAAGATGCACCCCAAAGTCGCATTTTTCCTCTTTATTTCCCCCCGCGGCGAAAAGTTCCGCCCTGTATTTTTATGGTATCTCTCGTTATTTCCCCCCGATGGCTTGCAATTTCGGCGGGTTTATGGTACAATAGAAAAAATTCCGAAAGCGGCGAAAGGCGCCGAATTCGGGCAGGAAGGAGCTTGGTGATGGAAGAGATGACCAAAGAGGCAATGGAGAAGGAGATCGCACGGTTCGGCGAGCAGCTGCGGGAGATTTTCGCGCAGATTCGCCGTGATGTGATCGGACAGCAAGAGGTGGTGGAAGGCACGGTCATCGCGATGATCGCGGGCGGCAATGTGCTTTTAGAAGGCGCGCCGGGGGTCGGGAAAACGCGGCTTGTGCGTTCGCTCGGCAGGGTGTTCGATCTGCCGTTTTCGCGGATTCAATTCACCCCCGACCTGATGCCCGCCGATGTCACGGGTACGAATATCATCGTCACGGACGAGAAGGGAAACGCTTCCTTCCGATTTGAGGAAGGGCCGATCTTCAGCAACATCATTCTCGCCGACGAGATCAACCGCGCCACGCCGAAAACGCAGTCGGCGCTCCTCGAAGCCATGCAGGAGCATAAAGTGACGGTCATGGGCGTCTCGCGAACGCTCGGCGAGCCGTTCTTCGTGCTTGCGACCCAGAATCCCATCGAGCAGGACGGCACCTACCCTCTGCCCGAAGCGCAAATGGATCGCTTCATGTTCAAACTGATCGTGCAAAACCCCGAGCCGGAGGAGTTAAAAGACATCATTTCCATGACCCAGAAGACGATGGACGAAGTGGCGGACAAGGTCTGCACGGGGGAGAGCCTTTTGGCCATGCGGAAGACGGCGAACGCCATTCTGATCTCCGACAGCGTACTCGACTATACGGCGACCCTCTGCGCGGCGACGCACCCCGACAGCAAATACGCCTCGGAGGCGGCGAAACAATACATCCGTTTCGGCGCAAGCCCCCGCGCGGGGCAGGCGCTTGTTTCCGCCGGCAAGGTGCTCGCGCTCATGGACGGCCGGTACAATGTCTCCTACGACGACATCGACAAACTCGCCTATCCCGTGCTTCGACACAGAATCAAACTGAATTTTGAAGCGCTCTCCGAACACATCTCGCCCGACGAGGTCATAGCGCTGATCCTCGAAGAAGCAAGAAAGCGGCGGGACGGCAGAGCACCCCAAACGCCCGAAAAAGGCGGCGTTATTAAGGGGAGCAAGCCCGAAAAAGAGGACAAAAAGAAGCGGGGACTCTTCGGGAAGAATCAATGAAGGTATCGTTTTTGAACAACGGATTTTTCGACCGCCTCGAAACGCTGTCCGTGCATCTTCGTCCCGATCTTTCGGGCTATTACGGCGGCAAGCACCCGATCCGAAAATACGGCCAGACGATTGAATTTGCCGATTATCGGAAATACGAGCTTGGGGACGACATCCGGCGGATAGACTGGAATCTGTTCGCGCGGCTGAAAAAATATTTCCTCAAACTGTACACCGACGAGCGGCAGATGCATGTCCGCGTTTTCCTCGACTGTTCCGCGTCGATGGCGTTGTACCCCAAAAAAGCGGAATACGCGTTGGGGCTGGCCGTGGCGCTCGGCTTCCTCGCCGTGCAAAACAACGACAAGCTCTCGATGTATTTTTTGAAAGACGGCACTTTCGTCGATCCGTTCGGGCTGATCGTCGGAAAGAACGCCTTTTTCTCCCGGATCGGGGCCATCGAGAACATCGCGTTCGGCGGCGAGGCGGATTTTGCCAAAGTCGTGCCGCGCATTCCCGACGAGGGGACAAACGACGGGCTGTCGATTCTTATCACCGACTTTCTCAACGAGAACCGCTGGCAAACAGGCGTGGAATATCTCCTCTACAAAAAGCGGCAGGTACTCGTCTGTCAGGTTCTTGCGCAAGAGGACATCGCCCCCGCCTTTGTCGGGCGCTGGGAACTTGTGGATGCGGAAGGCGGCGGGGCGGGGGACGCGCGGAATGTGAACCTCCGCATCGGGCGCCCCACGCTCGAACGCTACGAAAAAGAGCTTCAAGCCTACATCGGTGAAATCGACAGCTTCTGCGCGTCGCGGGGTGCGGCGTTTCTCTCGGTCGGGACGGACACCCCGATAGAAAAGGTGATTTTTTCAGAACTCGCCGACCGCGATCTGGTGCGGTGACAAAAACTGCCCCCATTTTTATCAAATCGGAAGAAAAGTATGAATAACATCTTCAAGAAATATCAAAAACGGCTCGCGCGGATCGGCCTGTGCAAGGCCACGGCGGCGGCGCTTTCGCTCGCCTTTTTCGCGTTCGGGCTGGCGGCGCTTATCGCGGGATTCTGCCGGGCGGACATTCCCGTTATTTTTTGGGCATCGGGTGTTGCCGGCGCGGCGGTATTCGCCGTAACTCTGCCCGCTTTTTATGTCAAGCGCTTTCGCCCCACCGAAAAGACGGTCGCCAGGCGGCTGGACGCGCTTGGACTGAAAGAGCGGTCGATCACGCTGTACGAATGTGAGGCGGATCCCTCGGGCATGGCGGAATTGCAAAGGCAGGACGCGAAGGAAAAAGTTTCGTCTTTGTCCAAGCGGCGGCTGAAATACAAGATCGCCCTGCCCACCGCCCTCTTTCTTCTCTTCGGCGCGGTATTTGCGGCGGGCGCCGCTGCGGCTTCTGCGGTTTCGGCGGCCGCGATGCGGGAAGAAGCGGAAAAGCAGACGGAAGAAGACGAGGCCGTGGCGGAACCGACATTCACGGTGATCTATAAGGTGGTCGAGGAAGGCACGGGCAGTATCGCGGGTCCCGCCGAACAGAAGGTGAAAAAGGGCGGATTCAGTGAAGAAGTGACCGCCGTGCCGGCGGCAGGGTATCGGTTTGCCGCGTGGGTGGACGAAACCATGGCGCCCTTTGCCAACCAAAACAACCCGCGCAGCGAGGTCAATGTCCGCGCCGATTTGGTCGTGTACGCCCGCTTTGAAAAGGTGACGCCCTCTTCGACCGAGGACGAGGATACCGACGGCAATACCGAGAACGACAAGAGCGATCACGAAACAAACGATCCGAACCAAGAGCAAAACGATCCGCAAGAGCCGGGGCCGAACGAGGGATCGCAGGCGGGCGAAGGCGGCGCGAGCGACGGCCCGGACAGAGATTCGAGCAACAACAATGTCATCGACGGCACACAGGATTATAAGGAGAATTTCGACCGCGAAGCGCTCGAAAAAGAGCTTGCGGATCGGGAGATCCCCGATGAACTCAAAGACATACTCGGAGATTATTACGACACGCTGAAGCCCTGAAACAGGGGCGGAAGGGAAGGACAGCTTTGATTTTACATTGGCTTTTGCCTTTGGGCTTATTCGGTCTTGTCTCGATCGCGGCGCTTTTTCTTGTCTATCTTTTCAGACCGCGCTTTCGCAAAAAAGTCGTTTCCGGCACCGTCGTCTGGAAACGTGTCCTTTCGCGGGAAAAAAAGCGCCGCCCCGCCTTTGACCATATCCTGCTTTTCTTCTTGCAGGCGCTCGTTTTGGCGGCGCTTTCCTTCGGACTTGCCCAGCCGCGGCTGTATTCCGAAGCCATTCTTCTCGATGACGCGCAATACATTCTCGTCCTCGACGCTTCGGCGAGTATGCGCGCGCGGACGGTTTCGGAATCGGACGAGGCCATAGCGGGTGAAACCCGCTTTGCGCGGGCGGTCGCGGCGGCAAAGGCTGAAATATCCGACCTCTTTTCCAAGAGCGAGGAAGGAACGGTCTCTTTGATCGTCGCGGGCAAAACGCCCGCCTACCTCTTTTCCGACCGGAAAAAGGCGGATCAAGAGGAGATTTTTTCTCTGCTCGACGGGCTTTCCTGCTCTCTGGAAGAGGGGGACGCTTTGGCAGCGCTGACCCTCGCGGGCGGTCACTTGGAAGACAATCCGCACGCGAAGATCTTTTTCTTTACCGATGAGAAATTCGGCAATCTCGGCACGGCGGTCGAGGTCGTCGATGTCTCGGACAGCGCCGCCGAATGGAATGTCGCCGTACTCGGCTGTACCGTGGGCAGGCGGGAGAACCAATACGCCTTTGAAATTGTCCTCGGCGCGTACGGCGAGGTGTCGATGCGCCGCAGCGTTTCTTTGGACATTCGGGGCGCTGACAACGGACAGGGTCCGCGCGATCTCCACCTCGAAATCCCCGTTGATTTTTCTGTCGACGGGAACGACCCCGCCGCAAGCCAAACGGTGCGCGTCACCGTTTCCGCGACGAACGAGGCGTACGGCGGGCAAAAGGATTGGTTTTTCGAGAGCTTCGACGAGGCGGAAATTTCGATTCCCGATCTCGACGATTCCATTCCCGACGACGACCGATATCTGGTTTACGGCGGGATCCGGGACAGGGTGGCAATACAGTATTGGAGCAAGACGCCAAAGGTGTTCTGGCAATACGGGTTTAACAACCTCAGGAACAATTTGAGCGCCAAGCGCGCCGTCACCTTTCAGGAGATTTATCACGACCAGGGCATGAAGGCAAAAAGCGCGGGATACGATTTTTACATTTTTGAACATTCGATCCCGTCCGAGATTTTAGAAACGGGGCTTCCGCGCGACGGCGTGACGATCCTTGTCGATCCCGACGAGACGCTTGCCGCTCTGACCGGCCTGTCCGTAACGGAAACGGTGTCTCTTGACGCGCTCACCGCCTGCGAGGGGACAGATCACCCCCTTCTGCGCTATATGACCCCCGCGAAAATCGGGCTTACCGCATATAAACGGCTGGAGATCAAAGACGAGCTTTTCAAGCCCGTCTTGACAATCGGCGGCGACCCCGTCATACTCGTCAAAAACGAGCCGACATCGAAGATTGTCGTTTTGGCGTTCAGCATCAATATGTCCGACTTTTACGGCGACCAGTTCCAGATTTTTCTCTATAATCTTCTCGATTCTTTCCTGCCGCTTACGCTGGAAAAGAGCGATTTCACCGTTGGGGAGAGCGCGCGGCTTTTCTGCAAAGGGGAGACCCTCGAAGTCATAAACGGCGAAAGCTACGAGAGCTTTTCGGCTTTTCCCGCCGAATTTGTTTTTCCCGAGCCGGGAACTTATCTGTTCAAAACAAGCTTCGGGCTTGAAAAAGAGGACGAGATCCGCAAGGCGTATGTCCACGCCCCCGCTTCGGAAAGCGAGCTTTTTAAGGACGGGTCTTTCCGTCTGATCCTCGACAACCGCGAACTCACGACCGAAAACGGCAGGGATATCTTTCCGGCGCTCGCCGTCATCGCGCTCGTTCTGATGGCGGCCGAGTGGTGTATTCAGTATAAATACATTTTGTAAAGGAGGGAACCCATGAAGGCGCAAGTGACTTTTTCGGCGAGTCCCTGGCTCTTGCTTTTGATCCTGCCCGTGCTTGCGGTGGTCGTTTCCCTCTTTTTCATCGGCAAAAAGCGGGGATCTTGCCTTACGGTCAACCGCGTCCTTGCCGCGATCCTGCAATGCGCGGCGGCGGCGTGCTGTATCGTCGCGCTCTCGGGATTTCGCCTAAGCTATGTTGAGGCAAACTTTCCCGAAGAACTCGTCATTCTCGTGGACGGCTCCCAAACCGCCGAAGGGCGGCGGGAGGAGATGGACGGATTCGTCCGCGATGTCCTCGAAACAAACGGCGGGCGCTGCCGCGTCGCTGTCGTCTTGTTCGGCCACGGGTCGAAAGTCGTCCTTGACATGGCGGATCACGACCCCGAAGAGGCGTATGAAGCCTACCGTTCGGCGACGGCTGACAGCGTGAAAGGGGACGCGACGGACATTGCTTCCGCCCTCCGGCTCGTCTGGGATCCCGTCCGTCCTTCCGCGTCGCTCGTCACCGACCCCGCGCGTGCGAAAGTCCTTCTTTTGAGCGATGGGCTGGAAACGGACGGGGACGCCCTCGGCGCGATGAAGGCGCTCGTCAGGGAAGGGGTGCGGATCGAAACTTCCTTTTTCGCCGACGCCTATCTCTCCGACGCGTCCGTGATCGGCGTGACCTATCCCGCGCAGTCGGTTTTCCCGGAACAGGAAGTCGATGTTACCGTGACCGTCAAGAGCTTGTTTGCCGCCGAGACGGTTCTGACCCTTACCGATACGGACGACCTCGGAAAAAAGACGGAGGCGTCGGTTCAAGTCAGTTTGAAAGAGGGAACGCAGGAGATAACGCTAACATACGCGTTCAAGGCCGCCGGCTTCCACGAGCTTGCCTTCCGCCTGCAGCCGACGGGCGGCGAGACGGCGGAAAATAACCTTTTATGCTCCTATTTTGAAGTCAGGGAGAGCGATAAACTCCTCATTCTCGAAAAGTATCAAAATGAATCCGAACTTCTGCGCGCGGCGATCGATCGCGCGGCAACGAAGGGTACGCTTACCGTCGAGTCGAAAACCTTGGAAGAAGCGGGGGCTATGACGGCGGAGGACTTGGCTGCGTATGCCGAAATCGTCCTTTATAACGGCGCGCAGGAGGACATGACGGCAAGCTTCCAGAACGCCCTCTTGCGCTATGTCGAGGAACTCGGCGGGGGATTGTTCACGGTCGGCGGTTTTGAAAAGGACGAAAACGGCGACATTTTGACCGCGCCGAAATACCGCGACCCGTCCGCCGAAGTTTTGGTTCGGCACAGTTATACCGAAAAGGGGCTGAAAAACTCTATTTTAGCTTCGCTGCTCCCCGTGACCGTCGAGGAGTATAAACCGCCTGTCGCCGTCGTATTTATTTTCGATATCTCGGCGTCCATGATGACCACGGGCGGGCCGATCCACATGGCGGCGAAAGAGACGAAATATGTTCTCGACAACCTCCTCGACCCGGGGGATTACGCGGGTCTTGTCACCTTGCAGGACTCCTACGCCGAGGTCGAACCGCTCCTGCCCGTGACGATGCGGGATCAACTCAAAGCCACGATCGACGAATTGGAAGATTTTTACGACTTCAACGCGCCCACTTGCTATGCGCCCGCCCTGCAGCAGGCGATGAATATGCTCCTGCTCGCCCCCGACAATGTCGCGAGAAGGCATATTGTCCTGCTCTCCGACGGCAGTCCGGGCGATAAATTCCCCGAGTACAGCAAGGTCATGGAAGAAGCGGGCAAGCAGGGGATCACCGCGACGATCGTCACCTATTATAAAAATGTCCGCGACATCGACGGCGAGACTTGCTATTTCAATCACGACTACGACAGAAAAGGCTGGGAAATCAATATCGGGAACATGCAAAAGCTCGCCGAGTACGGCAACGGGAGCTTGCAGATCGTCCACCGCAGCGTGTTCCACGGCTGGGACGAAGCGCTGAAACAGGATATGCGCCTCGACGAACTTGCCGAAGTCGGCTATGACAGCTTCACCCCGAAAATCGGCGAACTCTCCTCCGAGATCCTCAGCGGGATCACCAACCTCGACCTCGAAAAACTCACCCTCGGCGGCTATTTCCCGAGCCTTCGGAAAGTGGACGAGAGCGTGACCGTGCCGCTGCTCGCCGAAGGCTCCCCGCTTTACGCGGCATGGACTTTCGGGAAAGGCAGGGTCGGCAGCCTCCTCATCGACCTCGAAGGGGTCTGGTCGCAGGCGCTGTTTGAAGAGGAGACGGGCAAAACGCTGATCGGCAATATCGTTTCCTCCCTTCTGCGAAAGGCGGAACCGCCCGCGAAAACGGTGATCGATCCCGTCCTCTCCGAACGCAATTTCACAACCCATGTCGATGTTTACGGCTTTGACAGGGAGAAGGAGGAGGCAAAGCTCGTCGCCTTCGTGACCTCTCCCGACAAATCCGAAGCGCCCGAAAAATTCGATCTGAATGCCCTGTCCGCGAGCGGCAACCGATTTGCCTTCGATAACCCGAAAATCGGCATCTATACGGTACAGATTCTGAAAGTCGGGAAAGATTTCGATTTCATGAGCGACGCGATCCGAAACAGTTCCGACATTCCGGCAGAGGCGATCATCGAGTCAGTCGAGCTGCGCCGCCTCTTTTCCTACTCGGAGGAATACGACCTGTCGGCGGACGCGTATACATCGGGCCGCGAACTCCTCGCCGCGCTCTCGACGCGGGAGACAGAGGGACAGATGGACGAAAAATTCGTCTATGACGCCGAGGCGGTGTTTGCCCAAACCGGGCTTACCACGCGCTATGACGACCCGAGACAGGGGCTTCTGATCGCAGCACTTGTCCTGTATTTCCTAGGCATCGTCGTCCGCCGATGGAGATTTTTTACACCCTCCCGCCGGAGAGCCGAGAAAAAATGATGTGATTTTTGCCCATCATGTCCCCGAAGGGGACACATCATTGCCGAAGGCAACATCATGGGCGACGCCCAGCGTCGCCCGCATCATTTGCCCGAAGGGCAAACATCATGATGTTGCTCCCTGCGGTCGCAATGATGTTGCACCTGTTGGTGCAATGATGTATCATGTAAACCATAACCGACCGAATAAAATGCCGGAAACTCAAGTTTCACATGAGTTTCCGGCATTTTCGTTTTCTTCTTCCGCACAAAGTCTTGCCACATAACAACAGCAATCGCCTTTTTCTTGGCGGAGGCGGAGGGATTCGGCAACAGCCGAACCCCCGTCCGGCGTCATATGGGGTGCGAGGCGGAGGTTTTCAGTACCGCCGGACGAAGTTTTCACCCTGCGGGCGAAAACGGGGTTCAGAACCCATGTGGTCTCGGCATAACAAAAACGCCCCCGCAGGGGGAGCATTTTTGTTATGGCGGAGGCGGAGGGATTCGTAACCCCCCAAAGCCGCCGGAAGTGAGGAGAAAAACGAAAGGGAGAAAAAGCGGCTTTGCAGGAAACGCCTGACGGCGTTATCCGGGGGTAACGAATGTAATGTCACAGGAATAAAAAACAGGAAATACCCACGGGTATTTCCTGTTTTTTATGGCGGAGGCGGAGGGATTCGAACCCCCGTGGGGTTGCCCCCAAACGGTTTTCAAGACCGCCTCGTTATGACCGCTTCGATACGCCTCCGTGTGGTTTAACAAAGGTATCATAGCACAAACTGCCGGTTCTGTCAAGGGTCGGGGCGCTTTTTTCCGCAGCGGGCGGCTGGGATTCACTTTTGCCCGCGTGCCGGTGCCTATCCACGCGCGCCTGTCAAAGCTTGTCGTTTGCCGGGTTGGCGGTTGTTTTCCTCCGCGCGATGCCTCGGTCTTGCGCTTGCCGCCCGCCGCCGGATTTGTCAAGGCTCGCTGCTCGCCGGATTGGCGGCTATTTCCACACGCGCACGAGGACGCGGGCGCGCCCCTTGCGGGTGTCGCCTTCCTTGCCGAGGTATTGGAAGCGGCCATACCCCCGGACGGCGATCATGGCGTTTTCTTTCGGCTCGGCGCTCGGTTTGGCGGCGACCCTGCCGTCTACGCTGACAAGCTCCTTTTCAAACAGCCGTCCGGCTTCGGCGCGGGACAGGTTATAAACCGCCGCCACCAGCGCGTCCAACCGCTCGCCGCCCGCGACAATCGGCATGGGTTCGGGCAGGCGAACAAGCGCCGCCGGCGGCGCATCGGTTTCGGTGAGCGTCACATCGGTATGCTTGACCCGGGTCAGATTGTCTTTGAGATAGGGGGCGATGCTGTCAAGACAAAAGAGGTATCCTGTGTTTTTGTCTATGAGAATATCCCCTAACACATCGCGCTCGATGCCAAGCGCCAAAAGCGAACCGAGAAAGTCGCGGTGCGTGAGGGCGTCGGCAAATTTGGGCGCGACGGGGGCGATTTTCAGAAAATGCGCGGGGATGTCGGGCGGGTAACCGAAGCTCTCTTCGTCGCCGAACAGCACAAGTTTCCGTTCGGCGCCCTCATAGCC
>CANQXN010000007.1 GCA_947627815.1 uncultured Clostridia bacterium
CATGCGCCGCCAGCTGAAAGACGCTGTCCCCGGAGGTGTAGACGATGAGGTCGCCTGTCGCGATATGCTCTTTGCCGTAATCGCGGATCACATCGGTGCCGGGATAGGCTTTGTTGCAAAGCACACCGCGCCCGGTCAGCTTTTTGAACGGCTCAATGATTTCGGGCGGAAAACCGTTGGGATAGAGGGGCATGGGCGTTTCGGAAATCACCCCGGCGATCTCCCAATGGCCGATGGTGGTATCCTTCCCCGCCGAGCGCTCGGCGAGCCTGCCGTAGGAGGCGCAAAAGCCGGTGGGGCTTGTCAGAGGATCGGTTCCCGACGCCCCGCCCTTGCCCGAAACGCCGACGGCATCACCTCCCCTGACGGGCGCTTTTACGCCGTCAATGGCAAAAAGCCCCATGCGGGTCAGTGTCGGGCAGGAAAAATTCTCGTGGGCGGCAATGGCGCCGAGGGTATTCGACCCCTCGTCGTGAAAACGCCAAGCGTCCGGCATTTCGCCGACGCCCATCGAGTCAAGGACAATCAGGAACACGCGTTTCATTTCAATTTCACTCCTCTGCTAAAGACAGGGCAATTTCGATCATATCGGTAAAGGACGCCTGCCGTTCTTCCGGCGTGGTATCCTCTTCGGGATGGGTGAAGCTGTCGCTCACCGTGCAGATGCAAAGCGCCTTTTTGCCGGCGCGGGCGGCGGTGGCATAGAGCGCCGCCGACTCCATTTCCACCCCGAGAACCCCCATTTTCATCCAGGATTCGTGCGTGGGCGTATCGTTATAAAAGACATCGGAGGACAAAATGTTGCCCACCATGTAATGGACGCCTTTGGCTTCGGCAAGTTCCGCCGCCTTCTTCAAAAGATGAAAATCGGCGATGGGGCAGAAGGTGCCGGGCAGGTTGTACTGCGCGTTAAAATTGCCGTTGGTGCAGGCGCCCTGCGTGAGGATCAGGTCGCGGATGTGCAGATCGTTGTGGAAGGAGCCGCAGGAGCCGATGCGAATGATCGTCTTTACATCATAGAAATTGTAGAGTTCATACGAATAAATGCCGATGGAGGGCTGTCCCATGCCGGACGCCATGACGGTGACTCTCTTCCCCTGCCATGTGCCGGTGTAGCCCTGGACGCCCCGGACATTGTTCACAAGCACCGGATGCTCCAAATAGGTTTCAGCGATAAATTGGGAACGCAAGGGGTCGCCGGGCATAAGGACGGTGGAAGCGATGCTGCCGTAAGCCGCCTCGATGTGCGGGGTGGGGGTGTTCTGTGCGCTCATAGGGTATTCCTCCTAAAATAAATAAATATAGTAAAAATATATTTTTTCACAAATTTATGCAAGACGCGGGAATGACCGCCTCGGAAAAAGCCGCGTTTACTTCTCCTGCTCTTTGACGATCTTGACGATGCGGGAGGTGCCGAGGCGCTCGGCGCCCAGCGCGATGAAATCCTCGGCGTCGGCAAGCGAAGCGATGCCGCCAGCGGCCTTCATCCGCACCTTCGGCCCGATATGGGCGGCGAAGAGCGCGATATCTTCCTTGGTCGCGCCGGCTTTGGAGAAGCCGGTGGAAGTTTTGATGAAATCGGCGCCGGCGCGCGTCACGATTTCGCACATTTTAATTTTTTCCTCTTCGGTGAGCAGGCAGGTCTCGATGATCACCTTGAGAATCTTGTCCTGACAGATCTTTTTGAGCAAGACGATCTCGTTTTCCACAAAATCGTAATTTTTGGCCTTGAGTTCCCCGATGTTGATGACCATGTCGATTTCGTCGGCGCCGTCGTTCAAAGCGGCCTGCGTCTCAAACTGCTTGACGGCGGTGGTGTTGTAGCCGTTGGGAAAGCCGATCACCGTGCAGACAGCCAGCCTGTCGCCGACATAGGCTTTTGCTTTTTTGACAAAATGCGGGGGGATGCACACCGAGGCAACGCCGTACTTCATGCCGTCGTCACAAAGCGCTTTGATGTCCTCCCAAGTCGCGGTCTGGGAAAGCTGGGTATGGTCGCATTTTGATAAAATGGTCGAGATGTCCATGCGTTCTTCCTCTTTCTTTTCTCATTCTCTGTCGTTTTTTTCGACTTTTTTGCAAAAGCCGACACGCGAGGCCTGTTTTTTTGGCAAAACCCGCCCTCTCTATTGTAAAAAAAAACCGGCAAAAAGTCAAGACCCCCGGGACAAGTTTACCGTAGTCACAAAAAAATTTATCATTTCGCGGCAATCTTTGCAAGTTTTCCTTGACAGGCGGGGGGCGCCGTGGTATAATGGCGGCATAAAGCAACCGGCGGAAGAGCCGAAAACGATGATAAAAACAATAGTACCATTTCCTCTGGTTTTGCGATGTTTTCCATGGCGCCAAAGGAAGTCTGCGGCGAGTCGCCGCAGGCACGGCAAATTCCCTGTCTCATTCGCTTGCGCTCAAGGCGAGAATGCTCGCCGTAGCCACCGCCTTCGGCGGTTAAAATACACTTCGTGTATTATTCTACGGCTTCGCGTTTCGCCATACAAAAACCGTATTGTTTGTGAGGAACTATGATCGTTTACCGTGAACTATCCACGGTGGAAAAAGATTTGGGTCTTTCCGCCGGGTTGCTTTATGCCGTATCCAATCACCGCGACGCCCACTATCGCAAGGCGGCTTTGCCCAAAAAGGACGGCGGCGTGCGGGAGCTTTTGGTGCCTGACCCGATCCTTGCGCTGATTCAGCGGCGGATTCTCGCGGTTCTGCTCCAGCCCCTGCCGGTTTCGCCCTATGCCACCGCCTACCGCCCCGGACATTCGCTGCTTGCCGGCGCCCGCCCGCACTGCGGCGCGCCGCTGGTCTTGAAACTCGACATCCGCCATTTTTTTGACAGTATATTATATAAGGATGTAAAAGACGCGGCCTTCCCCGCCGAGCGCTACGCCGAGCCGCTGCGGATTCTTCTGTCCTTACTCTGTTACGGCAAGGACAGCCTGCCCCAAGGGGCGCCCACCTCGCCCGCCATCTCCAATTTGGTGATGCGGGAACCCGATCGCCTGATCGGCGCTTTTGCCGAGGCGCGGTCGATTCGCTATACCCGTTATTGCGACGATATGACATTTTCGGGCGATTTTGACCCCGACGAAGTGATTGCTTTTGTCAAAGACACTTTAGCGGCGCGCGGCTTTTTCCTCAATGAGAAGAAAACCCGCTGTCAGTACGCGCAAAAGCGCCAGACCGTCACCGGCCTTGTGGTCAATTCTGCCCCCGCCCTCCCCGTGGAGACCCGCCGCGCCCTGCGGCAAGAGCTGTATTATTGCAAAAAATTCGGCATCGCGGGGCATCTTGCCCGCTTGTCAGAAGAAAACCGCCCCCGCCTTGATAAAAAAGGCGAACCCCTGACGCCGGCGGCCTACCGCCTTTCGCTTTTGGGTCGGGTGAATTACGCCCTTACCCTGCGCCCGCATGACGCCTCTCTTTGTGAGGCGCACGGCTGGTTATTGTCACAAAAAGTGTAATTTTTCCTTTATAAATAATATTATCTAACGCAACAAGCAGAGCAAGACAAATGTCTTGCTCTGCTTGTTGTTTTCTGTGTCCGACCAAAAGGCGCGTTGGCGCTTCAGGCTTGCCAGAGCGGAGCCAATTCCCTTTCTAACACCGCCGCCACAAGGCCAAGCCCCACGGCGTCCTCTTCCCCAAAGCGCGCAAGGCGTGGGCTGTCGATGTCAAGCACCGCCACCACCCGGCCGTTTGCGTGCAAAGGCAGGACGATTTCCGAGCGCGAGGCGCCGTCGCAGGGGATGTGACCGGGGAAGGCATCGACATCCGGCACAAGCTGAAGGCGATCGGCCGCCACGGCGGTGCCGCAAACGCCCTTCCCTACCGCAATTTCGATGCAGGCCGGGCGCCCCTGAAAGGGGCCGAGGACGAGTTTTCCCTCTTCCATGAGATAAAAGCCCGCCCAGTTTAAGTCGTCCATCGCGTGAAAAATCAGCGCCGAGGCATTGGAGAGATTTGCCACGAGGTGCGGCACACCGCTGATCATGGCGGCGAGATCTTCGGCAAGTTCTTGATAGTTTGTCATATCTTTTCCTTTTTTTCTTTTCTCTTGATAGGATAATAACAGATTTTGATACCGCGCTCAAGGTGCTCTTGCGGAGGCAGGCGTTCCTTGCGCGCAAGCGCCTTGAGACCAAGCGCGTCTGGGTAACAAGCGTGCCTTGAGAACAAGCGCGCCTCTTTCCCTCATTATACCGCGTTTTCTCCTCTTTTGCAAGGGACTTTTGCAAAAGCAATTACGGGCGAATTTTGTTAAAATTTTAACAAAAACTTTTTTTGCCGGTTCGGGGCGATTTGCGCTTTTTCGTCATTTCCCTGTGTTATCATAAGGACAAGCATATTTCCCGACAGAAAGAGCGGTTTTACCCTTTCTTTTTGTCGCAAGCGCTTTTTGCCCCTTCGGACAAGCCCGAAAAGGGTTGCCTGACAAGGTAAAACGCCCTTCCCCGCCCTCTTACACCCCACCGATCCCACAAAGAAAAGGAGACAAGCCATGTTTAAAGCCAAAATCAATGACCGAAAATTCACAAGGAAAAACGAACAAGAGCCGAACAAAGAAAACAACCGCGTCGTTCTCTTGCCTGTGGACGCCATCTGTCCCAATCCCGCCCAACCCCGCCGCGATTTTGACGAGGTCGCCATTGTCAACTTAGCCGACAGCATCCGTCAGCACGGCCTTTTACAGCCGATTACCGTCCGCCGCGCGTTTGACAGCCCCCATTTGCAGGAAAACAAGCCGTCCGACGCCTCGGAAGAAAGCGCAAAGGAAGAACCGCCCTTCTGGCAGGAGGAAGCGCCCCGCTATCATCTCATCGCCGGCGAACGGCGCCTGCGCGCCTTCCGGATGCTCGGCAAAAAGGAAATTCCCGCGATTGTGGTTGAAACCACTTCCCTGCAATCCGCCGAACTTGCCATCATCGAAAACATTATGCGCAAAGACCTCAATATGTTTGAGTACGCGCTGGCGCTTTCAACGCTCATCGACAAATACGAGATCACGCAGGAAGAACTCGCCGAAAAAATGTCGACAAGCCAATCGAACATCGCCAACAAATTGCGTCTTTTGCGTTTTGCCCCCGAAGAACAGCAATTTCTCCTGCGCGGCGGGCTGTCCGAACGCCACGCGCGGGCGCTTTTGCGCATTGCCGACCCCGCCGCCCGCCAATCCGCTGCTTCTTTTGTCGTCAATCACGCGCTCAATGTCAAACAGACCGAACAGTACATCGATAAACTCTTAATGCCCGAAGAAAAGTCGACCGAAGACCCCGCCAAAAAGATCAGCTCTTTTTGCGACGCTTTGGTGCGCTCGCTTGCCAGCATCAACAAAACCGGCATTCCCGCCCGTTCCACGCGTTTTGAGACCGATTCGGAAATTAAAATCGTGATTAACATCCCCAAAATCGCCTCCTGACACTTCTTCTATCTTCGGAACTTCGCCGCCTCTTTTGCAAACGCAAAGGAGGCGGTCTTGTTTGCAAGTGCAAATTGTTTCATGTGAAACATTCCGCAAGGAGCAAGCCGAGCCAACCGATTGTTTCACATGAAACATTATTGGTTTGGCAAAAAAGGTAAAAATGTTTCATGTGAAACAAAATAAAATCTCGGCGCAGGCGGGAAAACCTATTGACGGAAGAAAACGATTGTGATACAATAAGGAAAAGACAGGCCCCGGATCGGGCAAAACCGAAACAGGAGGGATTTTATGGGAAAAATCATCGCATTTTCCAACCAAAAAGGCGGGATTGGTAAGACGACTTGTGCCGTCAACATCGCCGCCTGCGTGGCTTATATGGGAAAAAGGGTGCTGCTTTGCGACATGGACCCGCAGGGAAATGCCACAAGCGGCGTGGGAATCTCGAAAAAGACCGAAAATACCGTCTATGAAGCGCTGATCGGGCGTATCCAACCGGGCGAAGCGGTGATAGAAACCGCCTACCAAAACCTCTACTGCATTCCGTCGACCATCACGCTCGCCGGCGCGGAGTTTGAATTTGTCGACATCGAGCGGAGGGAATACCGCCTCAAACAAGTGCTTGACGAGATCAAGGATCAGTTTGATTATATTTTTGTCGACTGTCCGCCTTCTTTGGGCATACTGACTTTGAACGCACTCACCGCCGCCGACGGCGTCATTGTGCCAATGACATGCGAATATTACGCGCTCGAAGGGCTTTCACAGCTGATGATTTCGATCCGGCAGACCAAAAAATTCTACAATCCCGACTTAGAGATCACCGGCATTCTCATCACAATGTACGACAAACGCTTAAATCTCACGCGTCAGGTGCTCGAACAGCTCGAACGCTATTACGGCGACAAGATTTTCAAAACAAAAGTCGTCCGCAATGTCCGCCTCACCGAGGCGCCCAGCCACGGAATGCCGATCATTTATTATGACGCCCACTCCAAAGGCGCGGAACTTTACAGCGATCTTGCCAAAGAGCTGATCAAACGCACATAAAAGCCCGGAATTTACGCCGGTGAAAGGAGAAAAAACATGGCATCACCCATTCGCGGCCTTGGCAAAGGGCTGGATTCGATTTTTTCTGAAAACTCCGAGGAAGACAAGGGCGGTCTGACGATGCTGCGCCTACAGGACATCACACCGCGCAAGGGACAGCCCCGCAAAAAATTTGACACTGAATCGCTCTCACAGCTGGCCGATTCGATCACGGCGTACGGCATCATCGAGCCGATCGTCGTGAGAAAAGCGGCGGGCGGCTTTTATGAAATCATCGCGGGCGAACGGCGCTGGCGCGCCGCCAAAATGGCGGGGCTAAGGGAAGTGCCGGTGGTCATTTTAGAGGCGGATGAGCAAAAAACCG
Organism: uncultured Clostridia bacterium; assembly: GCA_947627815.1. Taxonomy (GTDB): domain Bacteria; phylum Bacillota; class Clostridia; order Oscillospirales; family CAG-272; genus RGIG1993. The sequence continues at coordinate 6,840 of CANQXN010000007.1, forward strand.
CTGAACTTTCGCTCATTGAGAATATCCAGCGGGAGGATCTCGACCCCGTGGAAGAGGCGCGGGCGATGAAAACGCTGATGACCACCTATCACATGACGCAGGAACAGATGTCCCAGCGGGTAGGGAAGAGCCGGAGCGCCATTGCCAACAGCCTGCGGCTTTTGGAACTGCCCGATGAGCTGTTAAAAGCCCTTTCGGACGGCAGTCTCACGGCGGGACACGCCAGAGCGCTTTTGGGACTTGTCAGAAAAAGCGATATGACCAAAGCGGCGGAAGAGATCATCGCGAAAGACCTTTCGGTGCGCGCCGCCGAAGAGCTTGTGCGCAGGATGAACGCGCCCAAGCCCGAAACGCCCGCCGCCGATCCCTCGCCGCTCGCCGTCGATTACACCGCCGAACTTGAAAAGGCACTGCGCAAAAAATGGAGCCGCAAGGTCAAGATTCACACGACCGGCAAGAAAAAGAAACTCGAGATCGAGTTTTCGGATAATAACGACCTCAACGCGCTCTTAACGCTCATCGGCGCGGACGATCTTTTGTGAGCGCTTGACACGGAAGCGATAAGAAATCACGGATTTTATACAGAAAGAAGAAATAATCTTATGTTAGACATTAAATATATCAAAGAAAAACCGGAAGAAGTCATCGCCCGCCTGAAGATCAAGGGCAAGGACGCCGCCGAGGAAATCGAAGAGATTTTAGCGCTCGACGCCAAGCGCCGCGCCATCATCACCGAAAACGAAAGTCTGAAGGCGGCGCAGAACCGGCAGTCCAAACTCGTCCCGCAGTATAAAAAGGAAGGGAAGGATGTCGCCGCTCTCTTTGCCGAGATGAAGAAAATGGGCGAGACAGTCAAAGCCAATGACGAAGCATTGAAAGAAGTAGAAGAAAAGCTGACGCTTTTAATGTTAGGCTTGCCCAACCTGCCAGACCCCGATCTTGCCCCGGGCGGCAAGGAAAACAACGAACCCCTCCGCTATTTCGGGACGCCCCATGTCTTCGACTTCCCGCCGAAAAACCATGTGGAGCTTTGCACAAGCCTCGGCCTCATCGACTACGAGCGGGGCGCCAAGCTCTCTGGTTCGGGCTTCTGGATCTATCGCGGCATGGGCGCAAGGCTCGAGTGGGCGCTTTTAAACTACTTCATCGACACCCACCTCGCCGACGGCTATGAACTGATCCTGCCGCCCCACATGCTCGAATACGAATGCGGCGTCACGGCGGGGCAGTTCCCCAAATTTGCCGATGAAGTCTACAAAATCGAAAATCCGACCGACAACCGCCAGCGCTATATGCTGCCCACCGCCGAGGCGGCGCTGGCCTCGCTCTATCGCGGCGAAATTCTCACCGAGACGGAGTTGCCCAAAAAGCTCGTGAGTTACACGCCTTGCTTCCGCCGGGAGGCCGGTTCCTACCGTTCGGATGAGCGCGGCATGGTGCGCGGGCATCAGTTCAACAAAGTGGAAATGTTCCAGTACACCCTGCCGGAGAAGAGCGACGAGGCCTTTGAGGAGCTTGTCGGCAAGGCGGAAGCCTTGGTGAAGGGCTTGGGCTTCCATTTCCGCACCGTCAAGCTCGCCGCCGAGGACTGCTCGGCCTCGATGGCGCGCACCTATGACATCGAGATTCAGATTCCTTCGATGAACGGCTACAAAGAGGTCAGCTCGGTTTCCAACGCCCGCGATTATCAGGCGCGGCGGGGCATGATCCGCGTGAAACGCGCCGACGGCCGCATCGAATATGTCCACACGCTGAACGGCTCGGGGCTTGCCACCAGCCGCATCCTGCCGGCCTTGGTGGAACAGAATCAGAACGCCGATGGCAGCGTCAATGTCCCCGATGTTTTGAAAAAATATGTCGGCGTCGATGTGATCCGCAAGCCTTGAAGCATTTGACATTCTGACGAAAAAAGCGTCAGAAAAAGGAATTACAGGTGATATTTATGCTATTATTCGGCAAAGCCATGCTTTCGATTGCCTCGGCGAGGCAAACCATCGTCCTGCTGGTATGGGCGCTGTTTGCGGGCATTGCCATCGCCACGGTGAGCCTTTGGTTCCGCCAGCGGGTGTTGGGCAAGGCAATCCGCACGCTCCTTGCGCAAAACGCCGTCGGCGCCGACCGCGCCATGACCGCCGGGGCGCTGGGCATTCACAGCCGCTTGCTCCTTTCCGCCATGCGCAAAGGGAGCCTCACCCGCTATATCCGCGTTCTGCCGCCCGCGCCGCAAGAAGGCGGCAGCCGCCCCGACGGTGAAGTTGCCGCAAACGCCGGTGAAGAGCGCTTTTATCTCGACGAAGAAAAAAAGATTCAGGCCGAACTGCGCTATTCCGGCAAAGGCGCCGATCTCTATATCGTGATCATCGGCCTCATCCTGTTTTTGATTCTCGCGCTGCTCGCCGCCCGCTATCTGCCCGAACTTGCCGTAAAATATTTGGGCGACTACCTCTGATCGGAGAAAGTATGAAAAAATCCACCTTTTTCCTCTCCTGCTTTTTGGGCGCCTTCCTGCTTTTGCTGCTCGTGGTCGTCATCGGCCTTGCCGTCGGCTACCGCTTTTCGGTTTATCACGCCGATGATGAAACCTATTACTTTTTCGGCAAAAAAGAGGAGGGCAAGGTCTACTATGCGCAGAGGCAGGCCGACTATGTTCCGGGCGAACTGCGCTTTTCGGACGGCGATGTCTATAAGGGCGAGATCGAAGACTATCTGCCAAACGGCGAGGGCGTCTACACGAGAGAAAGCGGGGAGAAAGTGACAGGCCGTTTTGACGACGGACGGCCCGACGGCCTCTGCACGGTTGAATTTGTCGACGGCTCGCACATGGAAACGACTTTTTCAAAAGGCGTGCCGCAAGGGGAGGCGAGCGTCACCATCGTCTATGACGACGGCAGCGCCGATACTCTGAACGGCAAAATCTTTTCCGCCTTTTTTGCCGAATCCGTGGCATATTTTTACAGAAACGGCACAAACTATGAAGGCGGTTACAGCAACAATCCGGTCGAAGTCTGGGGAACGCTGACCTTTTCGGACAACAGCCGCTACGAAGGCGGCTTTTTGCTCGGCGAGCCTTCCGGGTATGGGACGTACACCTTTTCGGACGGCTCGGTATATCGCGGCAACTTCGCCGAGGGGCTGCCACAGGGACAAGGCACTTATACCTACAGCGAAAACGGCATTGTCCGGGAAGTCACGGGCGAATTTTACCGTGGTGTGCTGATTTCTTCCGGGTCTTCCGGCGAAGAGGAAGCGGGAGGGACCACCCCCTGACCGGCTTGCCCCACGCCTTCACCCGTTCGTTGCAAATCTTCACCGCGAAGCGGGGGTTTTTGCCATTTTTGAATCAAGAAGAACGACAGGGCGTTTGGCGCCGTCCGGCGAGGAAAAGCGGCGAGACGGACAGACAAACAAAATTATGAATGACGCGGCAAGCCTGCCTTGCCGCGTTCTCTTCATCAGCGGGGAAGAGGCGGCCGCTCCCTCCGGTCGGATGCTCGCGCTGGCGCGGGCTTTGACAAGGCGGGGGATCCGGGTGATCCTCGCGACCCCGTCCGAACGAGAAAGCTGGCCGCTCGAGGCCAAAGGCAGGGAAGAACCACGGCGCGATCTGCGCTTTCCGGCGCTTTCTCCCGGCGGGGAAGGGAGAGACGGGAAAAACGGCGGGCGCAAAGAGGATACGCAAAAGCCGGAAGAAAAGCCGGTCGCGATCCCCGGCGTCTTTGTCCCCACCCATTCCCAAGCTCCTTGGGCGCGCGCCGAAACGCTGCGCACCTTAAAGGCGCTGATCAAGCAAGAAGACATCGGGGTTCTGCACAGCTTCGGCGCGTATGCCGCCGAGCTTGCCGCCGCGCTCAGGCAGAGCGGCAACAAGCGCCAAGACGCCGAGGGGCGCTGGTTTCGCCCGCCGCTTGTGCATGTCGCGCAAGGGGACGACGCATTGCTCGCCGAACTTGCAAGTCATGAAACGCGTGTTGCGGACAAAGCCGCCGACAGAGGGGCGGGGCAAGACGCGGACAAAGCTGCGGCGAGGCAGGCGATTTTCTCCCCCAATCTGCGGCCCGACGCCTTTTTTGCCACCGGCGGCAGAGAGCGCAACGAGCTGATCGACCGCTGGCGCCAACCGGCGCAAAGCGTTTTTTTGAGCCTCGAGGGCATCGACACCTTGCAATACGCGCCGAAACAAGATGTTTTGAAAGAAACTATTGAAAAAGCAGACGAAATAGTCGGGAAAGAACTTATTCAACAAGCCGGAGAAGAAAACAGGGAAGAAGCCCGAAAGAACGCCCCGGAAGACCCCCGGGGGAAATCCCCGGAAAAAATTCCGGAAGAAAAAGAAACCCTTTTGTCAACTGCTAACTGTCTCACAGTTGACATGACACAAAAGGGTAATTTGTCCGCCGAAGCTTTGCCGGTGTTGTCCCGGCGGGAGAAGACCGGCGCGCGCATTCTCTGCGCCGCCTGCCTGAGTGAGGAGGAGGCTTACACGCCTTTCTTGCTCCTCGACCTCATCGGTTCTCTCAAGGAAAGCGACGGCGCTTCTCTGACACTGTTGGGGGACGGGCCTTTGTTTGAAAAGGCGGCCGCCAAAGTCAAGGCCGTCAACGAGCAATACGGCTGCGCGGCGGTGCTTTTGCCCGAAGGGGAGCTGGCAACGCTGGCAGCGCGGCATGACATTTTTGTGGGGAGCGGCAGGGCGGCGCTTTCGGCGCTGGCGGCGGGGTTACCCGTGATTCTCTCCGACAACCGGGGCATGGTGGACTTTTTCTCTATGACGGCGCAAAAGAAAGCCGCCCAAGCGCCTTGTGCCGCCGATACCGCAAACGGGCGGGTCTTTACCCCGCGCTTTCTCGCCCTGTCGGAGCAGGGCTTTCGCCCCGTCGGCGCGCCGCTTGCCACAAGAGGGCGCATGAAAGAGGCGCTTTGCGCGCTTTTTACCTTAGACCCCGCGACACGCGCCGCCTTTGGCAGGGAAGGCCGCGCTTTTGTCGAATCTCACCACTCGTTAGAAAGAGAAGCCGCCGACTGCGCCGCGCTCTATCGGCGTTTGCTGTCCGCCCGCGCTTGCAAGTATCCGAAAACCCTGATCGTGGCGCCTGACTGCCGCCGCCCCGGCGCGCTTTCGGCGCTCGAGGGGGTGGTACGCGCTTGGTCAGTGACACCTGCAGATGCCTCTAACGAAGCATCTGCGAATGGATCTGCAGATGCATCGGCAGACACGCGTACCGCATCCGCAAACGCGCCAAGCGAGGCGGAGGAAGCGTTCCTGCCGGGCGGCGACCTTGCCATCTGGGGCGACCCTGCGCTTGCGCCCTTTTTCCCGGGCGTGCGGGTCATTGCCCGCGGCTTTGCCTTCTCACATCTGCCGCTTTTTCTGTCGCTGCGCCATGTGGTGGCACTGCAGGACACAGGCGGTGCGCCCCGCGACGGCAAAATTCTGCGTTTTGCGGCTAAGTTAAAAAAGCCCATCGCCTATTGGCTTTCCGCCGGAGAAGGGGCGCGCATTGACACGCATTCGCTGCCGGGAAAGCAAAAGACTTTGGTGGTTTCCTCCCTGACGCCACCCAAAGTTGAGCCATGGGAAGCGGCCGGACAGGCGAACAAAGAAAAAATTTTACTGCGGGTTTCGCCGCCGCCCGCCCTCGTTCTGCCCCCGTGGGAAAAAGCGCTCGGCTTGCGCCGGGAAGAGGAAAAACGCCCGTTTTGCCTGTTTTTGCTCGATCTGTCACCTTGGGGATCGGTGGCGGTGACGGTGCCGCCTGCCGAAGGGGCAAACCCGGCCGAAAAAGCAAGAAAAAAAGCATCATTTTATCTCGGTGCCTCTTTTAAAGAAGCGCCTGACGCCTCTCTCGCCGAGGAAAGCGGCCTTGTCCCCTATACGGCGCCTGTCTTTCAGCCGGATTGGCGGGAAAAGAGCCGGAGCGAACAGATAGAAGAGGGCGCGGACGGCGGCAAAAGCCGTCGGAAAGGCGCGGGCAAAGGCGCGGGCGGCAAAGAAGCGCCTGTCATGCACACCGCCTTTCCCCTGCGCGCCTTCTTTGAAAACAACCGCAAGGGCAGGGAAGATGGAATCGCCTTTTTTGCCAAACTCGCGCTTTTTGCCTCGGAATTGGGCTTTCGCCCGCTCTTTCTGTTGCCAAACGGCGCAAAATCCGACGAAAAGTTGAAAGAACTTCTCCTTGCCGTCGTCGCGCGCTGTGAAAAAGCGGCTCCTGTGATTCGCGTCGCGGCGCCGGGGGAAGAGGCGGCGCTGGCCAAAGAAGCCGCCTTTGCCGTCACGACCTATGAGGACGGCCTCTGGCATTCCGCCGCCGCAGGCTTGCCGCTTTTGTATCTCTCCGCTTCGCCAAACGCCCGCGCCGCCGCCTGTGCGCTGCCCTCCGCCGCGCTCCTTTCGCCCTTCTGCCACACAAGCGCCGCCATCGGGGCAAGGGAAAGAAAAAAAGCGGGGCGGCGACCGGCGCGGCCAATCCCGCCCAAAAAGCCGCAATGGGACAGCGCGCAGGGGCTTTCCGACGCCAAAGAAGCCATTTTCGCCCTGCTTTCTTTGGGGCAGGAAAACAAAACCGTGTGTCTTGAAAGAATGCGGGCGCAAAAAGAGGCGATTGTCTCGGCGGCCAAAGCCGTCCGGGCGGATCTTGCCTTTTTTGACCGTCAGCGCGCGCTTGCCAAGCGGCGCCGCGCGCGGAAAAAGAAGAAAAAAGGGAGCCTTCGGGAACCTGTCTCGGGAAGCATCTCGGGAAGCGTTCCGGGAAGCGTTCCGGGAAGCGTCCCGGGCGCCATGCCGGGATGCATTCCAGGCGCCATACCGCCGCCCCGCAAGGCGCAGGAAGGCACGCCGTAAACCCGGCGAGAATCCCCGCTGTATCATGTCAACTGTGATATCTGTCAATTGTGACAAAAGTGTCATATAACAGGCGGGAAGAGGAAAAAGGAACGCGGAAGAAAGCGAAAAAAAGGAAAAAGCGAAAGAAAGGAAGGGCAAAACGGTGGTTGTAAAAGAAAAAAGCCCCTCGAAGCGGGCGGCGGTCTTTTATGCCTCGGCGGAGGACGGTTCCGACGCGGTGATATGGGAAAAAGCGCGGCGGCTGCTGTCGCCCGCGCGCGTCGGGCTGGCGGAACGGATGGCGCCAAAGCAAGCGCGGCTCTCTCTCTGCGCCACTTTGCTTTTGCAAAAAGCCCTGACGGTATCGGGGCTATTGGGAGAAAGCGAACCGCTCCCGCCCTTAGCGCAAAGGGCAGGCGGCAAGCCGTATTTGCCCGATCTGGCGGTTGAATTTTCGCTTTCCCATGCCGGCGGCAGGGTGTTGTGCGCGCTTTCGGATTGCCCGGTCGGCTGTGACCTTGAGCGGTTCCGGACGCCGCGTGCCGCCTTGGCGGGGCGCTGGTTTGCCCCCGAGGAGCAGGAATGGCTTGCGCGCGCCCGGTCGGCGCAAGAAGCGTGCGAGCGCTTTTTCCTGCTTTGGACATGGAAGGAGAGCTACGGCAAAATGACCGGCGAGGGGATTTTTTCAACCGCGCGGCATGTTTCATTCAAGTTTCCGCCCGCCTTCGCCCCGCTTCCCCTGCCGATCGCCCCTTTCGGGCAGGAGCTTTTGCCCGGGCCATTCATGCCGGGGCATGAGTGGCCAATCGCCCTATGCAGAGACGGGCGCATTATACCCAACATCCGGCTCTCCTCTTTCTCGCCCGAAGAAAACTACTGCCTTTCTCTCTGCTTTCCCGCCCCGCCGGACACGCTGAATTTTTATAAAATTATTATTTAAAAAACTTCCCTTTTTGGAAAAAAGGGAAGCGGAAAAACTTTATCCGGACAAAAAATTATTTGCTACCCCTTTTTAAAGTTCTTGCAAATTTAAAGTTTTACCGGTTAAAGTTCTTTTGCTTCCCTTTCTTTCAAGAAAAGAACAGAAAACTATTTTTGCTCCTTTTCGTTTTCCCCTTCTTGAAGTTCTTTTGCCTTCTTTTCTTTCAAGAAAAGGAGGTCTTTCAAGAAAAGAACAGAAATAAATTTATTATTTTTGCTCCTTTTCGTTTTCCCCTTCTTGAAGTTCTTTTGCCTCCTTTTCTTTCAAGAAAAGGAGGTCTTTCAAGAAAAGAACAGAAATAAATTTATTATTTTTGCTCCTTTTCGTTTTCCCCTTCTTGAAGTTCTTTTGCCCCCTTTTCTTTCAAGAAAAGGGGGTTCTTTTCTTGCGTTCTCTTGGCGCGTTCTTCCCGGATGATGCCGACAAGATAGTAAAGATGCACCACCACGCAAATGGCGTTGAGAATAATGGTCGACCAACCCACTTGCCAATCGTTGTCAATGGCCAAGGCAAAGCCGTAAGATACAAAAAAGAGACAGCCAACGGTATTGATGATTCTCAACTTTTTCTGATCCTTGAAAAAGTAGCTGATCAGAAGAAGAACCGAGGCGGGAACACCTAAAAACTCGGGATTGAAGGGCATAAAACAAACTCCTTTGCCTCAAGCTTGCTGTTTTTTTCATTATACCACGGCGCAAGGGAAAGGTCAATATCGTTTTATGGAGAAGGGAAACGCCCCGCTGTCGACCGCGCGGAAAAGTCGCTTGAAAAAATTTCACCATTCGCAAAAAAGTCACTTGAAAAAGTTGAGCGATTCGCAAAAAAGTCGCTTGAAAAAGTTTTGATATCTTGAAAAACTCCCTTGAAAAAGTTTATTCCTTGTGTTATAATGGGGTCAGAAGAAAGCAAGAGGTGCGGCATTATGTTAAAGAGAAAAATCGAAAACACGCTGAAAGAATGGAAAAACACGCCTCATAAAAGCCCGCTCATCATCAAAGGGCAGCGGCAGTGCGGCAAGACCTTTTCGGTGATGGCGTTTGCAGAGGCAAACTATAAGCATGTCGTCTATCTGAATTTTTTGAAAAATCCGAATTACATTTCCATTTTCAACGGTTCTTTAGAAGTGGACGATCTTGTCATCATGATGTCGGCGCTCCTCGGGGACGAGGCGGTTTTTGTGCCGCATGAAACGATCCTCATTCTCGACGAAATTCAAGACTGCCCCGAGGCGCGGACGGCTTTGAAATTTTTTAAAGAGGACGGCAGATTCGATGTCATCGGCACGGGGTCGCTGCTCGGCGTCAAAGGCTATGGCAAGCCGCCGAAGTCGGTTCCCGTCGGTTCCGAAACGCTTGTGGAAATGAGGCCGCTCGATTTCGAGGAATTTTTGTGGGCAAACGGCATCGCAGAACCGATCATAGAAAAATTAAAAGCCTGCCTGCAAAGCGCCGCGCCTGTGCCGGAGGCGCTGCACAACAAGATGCAGGAGCTGATGCTGCAATATACCGTCGTCGGCGGAATGCCGGAAGTGGTGCAGAAATTCGTGGACACCAAACAGATGAACGCCGTTCTGGCGCTCCAGCGGGACATTATCCGCTCTTATGAAGACGACATGGTAAAATATGCCGACGACAGGGACAAACCGCTGATTCGCGAGTGTTTTCAATCGATTCCCAAGCAGTTGAGCAAAGAAAACAAAAAATTTCAATATTCCATGGTGAAGAGAGGCGCGTCCGCGGCAAAATTTGCGGGCAGCCTGCAATGGATCGAGGACGCGGGGATCGTCTCGCGCTGTTATAATCTTTCGCTCCCCGAACTGCCGCTGGACGGAAACGCGATGCCGGACATCTTCAAAGTCTATATGAACGACACAGGGCTGTTTGTAAGTATGCTCGAAGACGGCACGCAATTTGACATTTTGCAGGGCAATCTCTACGGCTACAAAGGCGCGATTTTTGAAAACCTGATCGCCGATATTTTCGTAAAGATGGGCAGGAAACTCTATTACTATCACAAGGATTCGGGGCTGGAAATTGACTTTGTGACAAGATACAAGGGCGGGTGCTGGCTCGTGGAAGTCAAATCCACGACGGGCAACACGAAAAGCGCGAAAACCATGCTGGCACACCCCGAAAAATACCATATCAACGGCGTTGTCAAGTTGGGACAGTACAATATCGGGAAAACAGATAAAATCCTCACCCTTCCGCTCTACCTCGGGTTTCTTTTGACCGAGTATTGAAACAGCCCCGCAGTTTCTTCTCTTGCAAAGCCCTTGACAGAAAAAGAAATTTATTGTAAAATAAATTGGTGAATCGCCCGCAAGAGTAAAAAACCCATGAAAAGGAGGGTTACCCATGTTAAAATTTGAACAGGTAAGCGACGCTTTGATGGCGCGGATGGCCAAAGAAAAAGAAGACGGCAGTTATGTCAGACTGGCCTTTCCCAACGAAAGCGCCACGCGGCGCCATCCCTCCGAAGACGACAAGCTGATCTGGCGCTCGGCTTTTATGCGCGACATCGACAAAATTCTCTACTGCCCGCACTACAACCGCTGCGCCGACAAAACGCAGGTCTTTTCCTTTTATAAAAACGACGACATCACGCGGCGCAGTCTCCATGTCCAGATGGTGTCCCGCATCGCCCGCACCATCGGTTCCGCCCTGCACCTCAATGTCGATCTCATCGAAGCCATTGCGCTGGGTCACGACATCGGCCACCCGCCCTTCGGCCACACAGGGGAAAAATATCTCGACCAGCTCTACTTTGAACACGCCGGCCGGCATTTTTATCACAACATCCATTCGGTGCGGGTGCTGGATAAGCTCTATCCCTACAACTTGAGCCTTCAGGTGCTTTCCGGCATCGCGAGCCACAACGGCGAACAGGAATTGGAAGTCTATACGCCCAAAGCCCTGCCCGATTTTGAAACCTTTGACGAACAGATGGAGCGCTGTTACACCGACCGCGCCTTTGCCGCCCGTCTCTCGCCCGCCACGCTGGAAGCCTGCGTGGTCAGGATCTCGGACATCATCGCCTACCTCGGCAAGGACCGGCAGGACGCCGAAATCACCCATGTCACCGACGCCTCGGCCTTTGACGAAAGCCCCGATACCGCCGGCACGAGCGAGATCATCAACGATCTTGTGGTCAACATCATCGAAAACAGCTACGGCCAGCCCTACATCAAGCTCGATCACGAGCATTTCACCCGGATGCGCACCTTGAAGCAGGACAATTACGCCGCGATTTACAATCATTTTGCCAAGCAGATCCAACCCGACCTCACCATTCGCCCCATGATGGCGACGCTGTATGAAAAGCTCTTGTCCGATCTTTTGGCAAAAAATTATTCCTCCCCCATCTACAAGCACCACATCAACGACATGAGCCGCATGGACAACAAGCGCAGCCGCCCCTATGAAAGCGAGGAGCCAAACACCTTAGTGGTCGATTACATCGCCAGCATGACCGACGATTATTTCATCGATCTTTACCGCTATCTCTTCCCCGACAAGAAAATTCCCGTTGAATATAAAGGCTATTTCGACTGAAATCCACACAAAAAAGCAAGGAGTTTTGCATGTTTGAAGCTGTAGTAAACAAAATCGCAGCCTATCCCCGCGTCATTCTGCACCGCCACAGCCGCCCCGACGGGGACGCTTTGGGCAGTCAGATGGGACTTTTTCACCTGATCAGGGCCAATTACCCCGATAAGGAAGTCTTTGTCGTGGGAGACATGACCCCACGCTATGCTTTTATTCCCGGCCGCCCCATGGACGAAATCGATGACAACGCTTACATAGAAGCTCTTGCCATCGTGCTGGATACTGCCTCCTCGCCCCTCATCAGCGACAGCCGCTATGCCACCGCCGCCGCCACCGCCCGGCTGGATCACCACATTTTCTGCGAAACCATCACCGAAACCGAGGTCGTGGACACCTCGTTTGAAAGCTGCTGCGGCCTCGTCACCGCCATGGCCATGGAGGCGGGCTGGACCTTGACGCCAGAAGCCGCCGCCGCCCTCTTTGCCGGCACGGTCACCGATTCGGGGCGCTTCCGCTACGACTCCACCACGGCGGCCACCTTTACCCGCGTGGCTTGGCTTTGCTCGGTGCCGTTTGACACAAACGCCGTGTATTCCGCCCTGTATGCCGACGAACTTGCGCGGGTGCAGCTGCGCGCCTCCTATGTGATGAAGATTCAGCAAGCCTCCCCCGCCGTCGCCTACATCTTCACCGACAAAGAAGCGCTCGCCGCCACCGGCGCCGACTGCTTCACGATCTCGCGGGGCATGGTCAACACCATGAGCGACATCAAGGGCATCACGGTTTGGGTGAATTTCACCGAAACCGACGAAGGCATCCTCACCGAACTGCGTTCCTCGACCTACAACATCAATCCCATTGCCGTAAAATACGGCGGCGGCGGTCACGCCAAAGCAAGCGGCGCGACCCTCAAAACCCGCGACGAAATCAAGGCCATGCTGGCCGATCTCGTGGCGCTCACCGAGCGCCCTGCCGATAAGGAGAACTGATTATGGCCTTTCCTGTCTACAACAACCGCCCCGTGATGACGCAAATCCTCGAAAAAATCAAAGCCTATCACAAAATCATCGTGATGCGCCACTTCCGCCCCGACGGGGACGCGATCGGCTCCACCAAAGGGCTGGTCTCGATCCTCAAGGCCACCTATCCCGACAAGGAAATTTATCTGCAAAACGACGATTTTGCCGCCTATCTCGCCTTTATGGGCGAGGAGGACGCCCCCCTGCCGGACGAAGCCTATGCCGACGCTTTGGGCATCGTCATTGACACCGGCACGGTAAACCGCATGTCCAACAAACGCTTTTCCCTCTGCCGCGAGGTCATCAAGATCGACCACCACATCGATGACAAGCCCTATGGGGACATCTCCTGGGTAGAAGAGGAACGCTCTTCCGCCTGCGAAATGATCGTCGCCTTTTACGAGGCTTTCAAGAACGAACTCGTGATGACCAAAGAGGCCGCCACCTATCTCTACACCGGCATGGTGACCGATTCGGGGCGCTTCCGCTTTGCCGTCACGCCCGAGACGCTGCGGCTGGCGGCGCTGCTTCTCGAGGAAGAAATCGACACCGAAACGCTGTTTGCCCAGCTCTACATGAAGGATTTCCACATTCTTTTGACCAACGGCGAGCTGATGCGCCGCATTCAGCGGACGCCGAACGGCGTGGCATGGCTCTACATCTCCAAAGCCGACAGGGAAGCGCTCGGCCTCACGGTCGAGGAAGCCGCCAACTGCGTGGGGCTGATGGAATCGATCAAAGGCAGCCTCATCTGGCTTGCCTTCATTGAATACGACGACGGCAGCATCCGTGGCAGACTGCGTTCGCGTTTTGTGGCGGTGCAGCCCTTGGGCGTCGCCCACCACGGCGGCGGCCACGCCAACGCCAGCGGCGCGATCTGCGACTCCGAAGAGGAGGTGCGCCAACTCATTGACGAGGCCGACGCGCGCCTCGGCGAGTACAAAGCCACCCACGAAGGCTGGCTGTAAGGCGGAGAGACGGCATGATCACTTTGAAAGAAACCGGCGACATCCGCCCCGAACGGATCCTTTTGACCAACGACGACGGCATCGATTCTGAAAATTTCAAGGGGCTGGCCCGTTGGGCGGCCGCCCGCTGGCCGCACGCCGAACTTGTCGTGGCGGCGCCGCTTACCCAGCAGAGCGCCAAAAGTCAGGCGATTTTGCTCGAAGCGCCCTTTGCCGTGACCCGGCGGGAGGCCTGGCGGGACTATGCCGCAAGACCCATCGCGGTTTACGCGGTCGATTCCACCCCTGCCGACTGCGTGCGCTGGGCGTGGAGCGGCCTCAACTACCCCTTCGATTTCGTCCTTTCGGGCATCAACCGCGGCTTTAATGTCGGCACCGACATCCTCTATTCCGGCACGGTTTCCGCGATGCTTGAGGCCGGCGTTTCGGACGACGGCGTTTACGCCGCCGCCCTCTCCACCGATTTCGGCGACTGTCCCGGCGCGCTTGATTCGCTCGATTTCGTTTTCGATTATTTCGCCGCGCATAAACTCTGGGCGGCGGGGCGCTTGTTCAATGTGAATATCCCCCCGAAGCCCCCCAAAGGCGTTTGCATCACCAAACAAGGCGACGCCTTTTTCAAGGATCGGTTTGAGGAAGTCTCGCCCGGGCTTTGGCGGGCGGCGGGCTATTCGATTTATGCCAATACGCTCGACTTGACCTCCGACCGCGACACCGCCCTCTCGGGCTATGTCTCCATCACCCCCATAACGACTTACCGCACCGACCTTGCCGTGTATGAAACCATCAAGCGCCAAAGCGCTTGTGAATGATCCGTGAAGGATCAAGGAGTGGCATTCCCATGAACAAACAACCGCGTTTTTCAATTTTAAGTCTTCTCCTTTTGCTGCTTGTCGCCCTGCTTGCGCTTTCTTCCTGCGAGAAGCCGGACTATCTGACCTTTTATGAAATTGCGGGCGAAGACGCTTATTTTATCATGAGCGAAGGCGATGTGCCGGACGAGACTGTCTCGATCCCCGCGACCTATAACGGAAAGCCTGTCACGCAGGTCGGGATGTTCGCTTTTTCCAACTGCACCGCCATCAAAAAAGTAAAGCTGCCCGACAGCGTCACCTATCTCAGCAGCTATGCCTTTTACGGCTGCAAGGGGCTGACCTCCTTTTCGATGGGGCATGTCACCGCCCTCGGCCAATGCGTCTTCCAGGACTGCACGGCGCTGACAAGCCTCGATCTTGCCGGCCTTACCTCGATCGGCCCCCACGCTTTCGAGGGCTGCAAGGCGCTCACAAGCGTCACCATCCCCGCCTCGGTGACGCGCATTGACAGCGACGCTTTTGCCGGCTGTACCTCTTTGACCGAGGTGATTTTTGAAAATCCCAATGGCTGGTCGGTCAATTCTCTCTTCCTGTCCGATCCCGCCCAGGCGGCTCGCATCTTGACCTCCGGCGAAGTGCTGACGCGTTCGGCAGGGCCTTCCCTGGCATAACCCGCGCCTGGCGCCTGGCGCCCGGCGCCTGCTCCGCCCCCCCGATAACAAAATTTGCCCTTTGTCTTGTGACAAAGGGCAATTTTTTGTTCTTTTTATTCTTTTTTAATGCAGGCCGGCAAAACGACCTTGACGGAACACCTCATAGACCGCGACGGCGACGGCATTGGAGAGATTCAGACAGCGCAGGTCGTCGCGCATGGGGATGCGCAAGAGGCGGTCGGGGTAGGCCGCGCGCAGCGAGGCGGGCAGGCCGCTGCTTTCTCTGCCGAAGAGCAGGTAGACCGGCTTGGGATAGACGACATCGGCAAAGCTTTTTTCGCCGTGGGCGGAAAAGAGGAAGAGCGCGTCCTGCCCGTGGCGCGCAAGGAAGTCGGCGAGCGACTCATAATAGGTGATATCGAGTTTGTCCCAATAATCGAGTCCCGCCCGTTTGAGTTTGGCGTCGGTGGGGGTAAAGCCCATGGGCTTGACGAGATGCAGCGCCGCGCCCGTGGCGGCGCAGGTGCGGGCGATGTTGCCGGTATTCTGCGGGATCTCCGGCTCCACAAGGACAATGTTGACGGCGTTCACGGTGTCTTTCACTGTGTCTTTCCTTTTTGCTTTCCCCGCGAGAACGGGGAATTTTTTTAAAAACCGTATTTTTGCTTAACGAAGCGTTTTGGCGCTCGGCTCGGTGCGGTTATTTTTCAAAATCCAGTCGGCGACGGCTTGCGGGGTGGGGCAGAGGGCAAGCGCGCCGGCCTTTTCAAGCTCCTCTTTATTGCCAAAGCCGTAGAGGACGCCGAGCGCGCCAAGGCCGCAGGCGGCGGCACCCTCGACATCAAAACAGCGATCGCCCACCATGAGGCTTTCTTGCAGGAGAAAGCCCTCTTTTTGCAAAAGCGCGGCGATCACTTCTTTTTTCTCATCCCGCCCGCGCGGGAGAAGCGCTCCGCAGAGAGCGGAAAGATAGGGGGCAAGCCCTGCTTTTTCGATGACATGCGCGGCGAACACCTCGGGTTTGGAGGTCGCGACGGCAAGGCGCAGGCCGGCGTTTGACAAAGCGGCAAGCATCTCAATCACGCCGGGATAGAGGGTGAAATCGTCGATCCCGCCGGCTTCGTAGTAGACGCGATAGTGCGCGACGGCCTCAGTCGCGCGCTCTTGCGTCATGCCGCAATAGGCGGAAAAGGAGTCGACCAGCGGCGGCCCCAAAAAGCGCAGCAAGGTTTCGTGATTCGGCAGCGGCTCGCCCATTTGTTCCAAGGCATAGGCGACTGAGGCCAGCACCCCGTGCGAGGAATCGATGAGGGTGCCGTCCATATCAAAGAGAATGTTTTTATACATAAAGTTCCTTTGGGCTGTATCCGGCGACTTTCTGTCAATGCCGGTAATCCTTCATCATTTCGGTATAGCGTTCGTATTCGGTATGAAAGCGGCGATAGGCCTTTTCGGAGAGCTTGCCGGCGGCAAACAGCGCCTCGGTACGCTCTCCCAATTTTTTGCGGGCGTTATGGGCGGGTTCTTTATAGTTATTGGAGAGGTTGATTTCGATTTCCCGGATGATCCCCTCGAGTTCCCGCACCGCCCGGGAAGCAAACAGCGACATTTTTCCTCCCTTTTTGGCAAAAGTTCGTTTGATTAAGGCTATATTCTGCCGAAAATTTTGGCGATTTCCTTTTGCGCCAAAGTCACGCTCTCGCCGACCGTCATTTCCCCGCGCGAAACCTTTTTTAGCGCCTTGCCGAGTTCGGCGGTTTTGAATTTATCCATCACGATCCCGAGGCGGTCGAGCGTTTCGACCAGATGCCGCCCGCCGGGCAGCAGGGTATAGGTATTGTTGGACAGCTGAATATAGCCGGAGGCGCGGGCGTTTTCGATGATGCCGGTGCGCGTCGCCTCGGTGCCGAGTTCCAGCCCCTGGAGCATGGCTTTATAGTCTTCGCTGTCGTCCTCTTCGCCTGTCGGCGCGTCGTCTGCCGGCGCTTGCAATTCGGCGCGAAAAGGGTTTTTCAGATAGTTATTCAAGGTTTCAATGGTATAGTGTTTTGGGGGGCTTGTCTTTTTGGCCTCGGGGGTAAAGCGATGCGCCACAAGGTCGCCTTTTTCGAGCGGCGGGAGCAGTTTATCCTTGACGGTGTAGTCGTCGTATTTCGTCCAGCCGGGCGCGAGCATAACGGTGCCTTTTAACACAAAGGTTTCAAGCCCTTCGAGGTCGATTTTGATTTCGGTCTTTTCCACGCGGCATTCCTCGGCGCAGAAAACCGCGACAAAGCGCCGGAACACGGTGGAATAGACCTGTTTTTCTTTCAAAGAGAGCTGATCTTTGCCCGGGATCTTATAGGTGGGCGTGATGGCTGAGTGGGATTCGATTTTGCTGTCGTCAAAGACGCTTTTATCGGTTCTCAGTTTGACCGGATAGCCGAGCTTTCGGCAGGTTGCGAGAATTTTTTCGATTTTATCCTGTTCGGCGGTGGCGAGGTATTCGGAGTTGGTGCGGGGATAGGTGAGGTAGCCCGCCTCATAGAGCTTTTGCACGATCGAGAGCGACTCCTCCATGCTCATTTTATATTTCTTGCCGAGGAGCGATTGCAATTTCGAGAGGGAAAAGAGCTTGCCGGGGGAGAGTTTATCTTTTTTTCGTTTGACTTCGGTCACCGTGGCCTTTGCCTCGTTATAGCGGTCGCAGAGGGCTTGTGCCTGCGAAAGCGCTTTTTCGCGGTCGGGGTCGTCAAACTGTTTTTTGGAGACAAGCTCCACCGGCTCGCCTTTGGTGCTTTCGCGGCTGGTCGGCTGGAAATAGTCGCGCGGCGTGAAAGTTTCGATCTCTTTCTCCCTTTGATAGATGGCCTGCACGATCGGCACCACGACCCGCCCGACGCGCAGGAGTTTGCCGCCGCTTTTCAAAGTGGCGTACCGGGTCAAGTTGATACCGTACAGCCAATCGATATAGGCGCGGGCAAAGCCCTCGTTGGCGAGGTTATCGTATTCGGCCTCCTCTTTGAGGTCGCCGAGCGCCGCAAGCACCGTCTGGGGGGTCTGATCGGGGAGCCAAAGGCGCAAAAAGCGCTTGCCGGGGCAGCTCGATTTGATGATACAGAGCCGCACGATGATCTCGCCTTCGCGGTCGGCGTCGCCGGCGTTGATGATGCTGTCG